>CAYJWF010000007.1:0-26393 GCA_964373805.1 uncultured Planctomycetia bacterium
CCACCGCCAAGGCGACTTGCGTCCTGTCATCGTCTCAAACAACTGAACAGATACAAATTTTTATACACACGTTGTGCACAATGTGATACAATCGTATTGAGATGATCGTAAAGGATGCGATGGTGGTTATCCATCTTGCCAAGGTGACGTTGCTGGAGAAAAGTTGCGACTATTTCAAGCAGACGCTGATTCCGGAGGAAGTCTATCGGGAGATCGCGGAGGGTAAGGCAAAGGGTTATGAAGACGTGGCAGTGGTGGAAGGTTTACTGAAAACAGAGAAACTAAGTGTCCGAAAGGTCAGGGACGAAAAGTTGTTGAGGAAGGCAAGGGAATTTAACGTCCAACGAGGAGAGGCCGAGGCTTTGGTCCTGTACTGGCAAGAGGACGAGGACTATCTCGCAAGCGATGACGATAACCTGAGAAGGAAAAATATATTGCTCAACATCAGACTGATCGGGACACCCGCCATTATCTTAAGGCTCTACAAAGTGCATGTTATTGGAAGGGACAAGCTCGTTCAGAGCCTGAACGAATTAAGGAAGATCGGTTGGTTTAGCAATGCGGTCATAGACAAAATCTTGATGGAGGCAAAATGAGACAAGAAGCTAGGGCCATAGGGATCAGGCTTCCCAAAGAGGTGCTGTCGCGAATTGAAAGACTAAGCAGGGAAGAGGCTGAAGACCGCAGCACGATGATCCGAAGATTGGTGATACAGGGATATTCGAACTTTATAAGAGAAAAGGCTGCGCAGAGATACCGCGATGGCAGGCTTACCCTCTCCGGCGCTGCTCACCAGGCTGGTTTAACCTTGTGGGAAATGGAAAGATACCTGATCGAGCATGGTTACAAATCCAGCTATTCGGTGGAAGATCTGGCCAGTGAATTGCATTCGCTGGAGAAGTAGTTTTGCCTAAGCGGTTTTATCTGACGACGCCGCTGTACTATGTGAATGCCCGGCCCCACATAGGCCATGCCTACACCACCATCGTGGCGGATGCGATGGCCCGGTGGCATCGGCAGCAGGGTGAGGAGGTCTTCCTCTTAACCGGGACCGATGAGCATGGGGAAAAGATCGCCCAGGCCGCGGCGGCTCAAAAACTGTCCCCCCAAGAATTTGCCGATCGAAACAGCCAGGTCTTCAAAGATCTCTGGGCCTCATGGGGGATCTCGTACGACCGATTTATTCGGACGACCGACGCTGACCACGTCCGGATCGTGCAGCAAGTGTTGGAGCGGCTGAAAGAGAAGGGAGAGCTCACCAAGGGAACGTACACCTTCTGGTACTGCGTCCCCTGTGAGACGGGCTGGAGTTCAGGCGACTTTCCCGACCCCACTCAGAAGGCCTGTCCCTCGTGCAAACGGCCGGTGGAGCAGGTGACCGAGGAAGATTATTTCCTGAATCTGGAGGCCCATCGGACATGGCTGAAGGATGAGATCGAGAAGAATCCCTCCTTTATCCGGCCGGAGTCGAGGCTAAATGAAATCCTAAGCCTCCTCAAAAAGCCGCTGCCCAAGCTCTGTGTGACCCGGCCAAAGGAGCGGGTTCCCTGGGGAATCCCGGTTCCGTTTTCTCCAGCCCACGTCACCTACGTTTGGTTCGATGCCCTTTTAAACTACATCGCCGCCCTCGGCTGGCCAGACGGGGAGAAATTCCATGCCTGGTGGGAAGAAACTGGGGCGATTCACCTGATCGGGAAAGATATCCTTCGGCATCATGCCCTCTACTGGCCGATCATCCTGCATGCCTTGGGCCTGAATCCTCCCCAAACGATCTTTGCCCACGGCTGGTGGCTGGTGAAAGGGGAAAAGATGTCCAAGTCCAAGGGAAACATCGTCGATCCGGAGGCGGTGGTGGTGGCCTTTGGGTTGGATGCCTTCCGGTACTTTCTCTTGAGAGATGTCCCCTTTGGGGAGGATGGGATCTTCTCGGAGGAGGCCCTCGTGAAGCGGATCAACGCCGACTTGGCCAACGACCTCGGGAATCTGGTTTACCGGACCTTAACGATGTTGGAGAAACATACCGGTGGTCGAGTCCCAGCGGCCCAAGTGACGGCAGAGCTTCAACAGGCGGTATCGGCGGCGGAGCAGGGGGTTCGACGAGGGATGGAATCGTTGGCGCCGGACCAAGCGCTTAAATCCCTCTGGGCGTTGGTGGCCCAAGCCAATCGGTCGGTGGAGGGGCGAGCCCCTTGGAATTTGGCCCGTCAGGGAAAGAGAGCCGAGTTGGAACAGTTCCTTTATGGATTGGCCGAAGGTTTACGGGCGATCGCCCTTCTGCTTTGGCCCTTCCTGCCGAACAGCGCGGAATCGATCTGGCAGCAGTTGGGGATGAACGGTTTGATCGCTCAGCAAAAATTGCCTTCCGCGTTTAAGGATCCGATTCCGGTGGGCCAAGGGGTGGTGAAGGCGAAACCCCTATTCCCCCGATGGGAGGAGTAGTTCTTTGAGGAGAGGCTCCCCCTTCTCTCCGGCAGGGGCAGCCGTAAGCCTTCCCGATTTAATCGCCCTTAAGCAGGCTTCCACCACCTGGGTGTCGAACTGAGTTCCGGCGTAACGCCACAGCTCTTCGCTGGCCTGTTCCAGGGAGATCTGCTTTCGATAAGACCGATGCGAGGTCATCGCGTCCAAGGCGTCGGCGACCGCGATGATGCGGGCTTCCAATCGAATCTTTTCGCCCTTCAAACCCTGCGGATAGCCGGTGCCGTCCCATCGTTCGTGCTCCTGGTGAACCATCTCGGTGATGTCCTTCAAGAAGGTGAGCGGCTCTAAGATTCGGGCCCCCCAGATCGGGTGCTGTTTGACGATCTCGTACTCATCCGGGGTCAACGATCCCGGTTTCAGCAGGATCGTATCGGGGACGGCGATCTTTCCTAAATCGTGCAGGTTGCACCCTAACCGGAGCCGTTGAATGCGATCGGCAGGCACCCCCAGTTCCCGGGCGATCGCCTCGGCGTAACAGGCGACGTTGTGGGAGTGGTTGAAAAGGTACTTATCCTTCGCGGCCATCGCCTCCACCAACGAGGTGACCGTCTCCAGATAAGTTTGCTGAAGTTCACTGTGAAGTTTCTCGAGATCTCGGGTCCGCTCGGCGACCTTCTCCTCCAATCGCCGATTCCACTCCAAAATTTGGGATTTAAACTCCTCCAACTGAACGGTCCGCGCTTGCAGCCGTCGCCTTAAAGTTTGGATGAGGCTCAAGGCCGCCAGAACTCCTCCCAGAAGACCGGCGGCCCCCACGGTTCCTAAAACGACGATAGGTGTCATCGGTTATAGTATACTATACCCAAAGAAAAGGTTTTGGCTGTAACTCCCATGATTTATTTCGATTACAACGCGACGAGCCCCATTTATCCCGAAACCCAAGCCGCGATGGCCTCTTTCCTGGGGGCCCATTTCGGGAACGCCTCCAGCGTCCACCAGGTCGGGCGGCGAGCCCGGGAGGCGATGGAGGTGGTCCGCCGGGAGATTTTGAAGTCGTTAGGAGATCCGAAAGGACAGATCATTTTTACATCTGGAGGAACCGAAGCGGACAATTTGGCCCTTCAGGGGGTCTTCCCATACCGCGGATTAAAAGGGGCGCACCTCGTCATCTCGAGCGTGGAGCATCACGCCATCCTCCATACGGCGCAGGCGCTGGAGAGAGAGGGCGTTCGTGTCTCCACCGTGCCGGTGGATGCTGAGGGGGTTGTAGACTTGAATGCCTTGGAAGCCGCGATTTGCCCGGAAACGGTGCTCCTCTCGGTGATGCACGCCAACAACGAGGTGGGAACGATCCAACCGATCGAAGCAATTGGCCGAATGGCCCGCGACAAAAGGATCTTGTTCCACACCGATGCGGTTCAGTCGTTTGGAAAGGTGCCGCTCGATCTCCAGCAGGTGCCGGTCGATCTGGTTTCTCTTTCATCCCATAAGTTGGGGGGACCCAAAGGGGTCGGGGCTTTGTACGTCGCTCAGGGCACGCGGCTTCATCCGCTTCTTCATGGAGGGCCCCACGAGTCTAATCTTCGGGCGGGAACCGAGAATGTGGCCGGGATTGTGGGGATGGGGGCTGCTCTCCAAGCTTCTTTAAGAGAGAGAACGGATGGAACCTTGGCCCGGATCGAGCGGTTGCGCAATCGCCTGGAGCAGGGTCTTGGGGAGAGAATTCCGGAGCTTAAGGTGAACGGTCACCGGACGCGGAGGCTGCCGGGTACCCTGAACGTGAGTTTCCTCGGTTGTGAAGCGGAGACGTTGGTCATGGCCCTGGACTTAAGTGGCATCTGCGTTTCAACCGGTTCTGCCTGCTCCTCCGGTTCTCAGGAACCGTCCCATGTGCTCATCGCCATGGGTTTGCCGGCTTCACAGGTGGAATCGGCGATTCGATTCTCCCTGGGGTGGGCCACCACCGAGGAGGAGGTGGAAACGGCATTGGAGAAAATCCCGCCGATCGTTGCGAGGATTCGAAGGGCCCGCGTCATTGCGAGCCCTCCCTCGGATTCCCTCGGGACAGGCTCCGGGGCGAAGCAATCTCGAGTTGGGATTGCTTCGTCGGCCTCACGGCCTCCTCGCAATGACAGACCTGAGTGCTCTTGCAATGAGTAACCAGCAACTAAGCCTGGTAGATACTCATGGCCATCTGCATCGGGCGGAGTTCGACTCGGATCGTCAGGAGGTTTTGGCCCGAGCTAAGCAGGCCGGCCTTTCGGCGATCATCGATCCGGCCACCGATTGGGCCTCCAACCCGGTGGTGGCGGATTTGGCCTTAAGGTTTCCGGAGGTTTATGCGGCGGTGGGGATACACCCCCACCACGCCACCGAACTTACTCCGGAGCGATTGATGGAGCTCACCTCGTTGGCCACCCAAGCGAAGGTGGTCGCCATCGGAGAGATCGGCTTGGATTACCATCGAAACTTAAGCCCCCCGGAGGTTCAGCAGGAGGCGTTGCGCAAGCTCCTGCGATTGGCCCATGAGCTGAGTAAGCCGGTGATCCTCCATTGTCGGGATGAGGCAGGATCTGCCCAGGCTTATCAAGATCTGTTTGGGATCTTGAAGGAATCTCTTCAACCCCCCATCCGAGGGGTCCTCCATTGCTTTACCGCCAATGCCGAAATCGCCGCCCAAGCGCTGGATCTCGGCTTGTACCTCTCCTTCGCTGGGAACCTGACCTTCCCCAAGGCCGAGGCGCTGCGTCAGGTGGCCAAGGAGATTCCCTTTGACAAGGTTCTTCTGGAGACCGACGCTCCGTTTTTGGCCCCTTCCAAATACCGGGGCCAACGGAACGAGCCGGCGTATCTGACCGAGTTGGTCGAGGCCTGGGCGAAGATCCAGGATTTGACCGCCGAGGATGTGGCCCGGGTCACGACCGTCAACGCCCATCAACTGTTTGGCATTGGCCCCGGGCCCCAACCGGGCGAGATCGCCTACGCGATTCGGCGGTCCCTGTACATCAACTTGACCAACGCCTGCACGGATCGATGCGTTTTCTGCGCCCTTTCTACGCAAGATTTCTGGAAGGGCCAAGGCAGCGCCCCCTTGGTCAAGGGGCACCATTTGAGGATCCCGCGGGATCCCACCATCGAGGAGACCCTGCAGGCCGTTGGGGATCCTTGTGCCTTTGAGGAGGTCGTCTTCTGTGGCTACGGGGAGCCGATCATTCGGTTAAAGGAACTTCTGGCGACGGCGCGCGAATTGAAGGCGAAAGGGGCCCGATGGATTCGGCTGAATACCAACGGCCATGGGAACTTGATCCACAAGCGATCCATCGCTGGTGATCTGAAAGGGATCGTCGATGAGGTGTCGGTCAGTTTGAACACCCCGACCGCTGAGCAGTACCTGGAGATCTGCCGGCCCGCGTTTGGGCTGGCCACCTTTGAGGCGATCAAGGCGTTCATCCGGGAATGCCGGGATGTGGGATTAAAGGTGGTAGCGACGGCGGTCGGCATGCCGGGCATTGATGTGGAGGCCTGCCGACGAATCGCCACCGAAGAGCTGAAGGTGGCTTTCCGGGTGCGAACGTATAACGATCTGGGTTAAAACAGAAGGGGTCTGACCCCTTGCGTCTGACTCGCTTGGATCTTCTCTTGCTTCTTGCCGTTGTGGCGACCGCTACTCTCTGGGGGCTAGGCCACTGGAGCCAGCGAGGGATGAACCGTTCGGAAAAGGCTCTGGCAAGCTGGCGGGCCCAAGAGACTCTGGCCCAAGAGCGGCTCCGGACCGCCTTAGCGTTCGATCCAAAAGCGTTGGAGGCTAGGATCGGGCAGGATCCGCTCCTCAGGCGGCAGCTTAAGATCGCCTCCTTTATTTTCACCTTCTTGACGGTGGGCTCGGCAGTGGCCGTGATTCGATTTCTGTTCAATCTCTTCCAGGGGCGCCCGCTGGGGGAAAGCCTGGGGAGGCCTCCGATGCCTACGTGGACGTTGCGGAATATCCTTCGGTTAACCATCGGCCTGTTTTTGATGGTTCAGTGGCTTTTTCTGTTGGAGAAAGGATTGGCTTGGGCTTTGGGAGTGCCTTTACCGGACCCCCACGCGATCGCCTTGGGGAACACCTTCCTCATCGATGGAATGGTTTTAGTGGTGGTAAGCCGCTGGTTGTTTGGTGCCAGGCACCAAAGCGGCTCAACTTTTATAAAGTTTCGCGAAAAAAGTGCCTGGCACCGTTTATGGTTTGCTCTAGAGAGCTACCTCGCCTTTATTCCTCTTTTTATTGGGCTCGTTTTTCTCGTTGCCATGGGGCTTCAGCTTTTTAAAATCGAGCCCCGCCCGCAGCCGATCTTTACGCTGTATCTGATGGAATCGCGGAGACCGGTTTTGGGATTGCTGTGGTTCCTCGTTATCTTGATGGGACCGGCGGTCGAGGAGTTGTTTTTCCGGGGAATCCTCTACGGGTGGCTCCGAACCCGAATCGGGGTAGGCCGGGCGTTGGGTTTAACCGCCCTGGGGTTCGCCGCCCTGCATGTGGATCCGATCGGTTTCGTTCCGATCTTTGGATTGGGTATTCTCTTTGGCTGGGTTTACGAAAGGACCGGGTGGCTGGGGGCCCCGATCGCGATCCACACGCTGCACAATGGGGGGATGCTGTATTTGGCCTCCTTGGTCAAGGGGCTGATGGCGTCATCGTGATTCCTCCAGGGAAGCGGCTTTCCGATCTGGGAGAGAAAGGGCTCATTCGGCGGATCGCCGGAACGGTTCGGACCGACTCCACAGTGGTTCGAGGGATCGGAGACGACTGCGCGGTCTTGAAAGGGACGGGGCCCAACCCTCTTCTTTTCGCCTCGGATATGCTGGTGGAAGGGGTTCACTTTCGAACCGATTCGCCCCCTCAAGGGATCGGCTGGAAGGCGTTGGCGGTGAACTTAAGCGACATCGCGGCGATGGGAGGGATCCCACGGTACGCCGTGATCTCGTTGGGGCTTCCGAAGAGGACACCGGTTTCATGGGTGGATCGGCTCTATCGAGGATTAAACCGCTGTGCCCGGCGTTTTCAAGTGAATCTCGTCGGGGGAGATACCGATCGATCCCCAGGTCTCGTGATCGATGTGGCGATCTTGGGCGAGGTGGAAAAGGGGCGCCTGGTCTTGCGATCCGGCGCTCGAGCGGGCGATCATCTGTTGGTGACCGGCCGGTTGGGAGGATCCCTCCATTCCGGTCGGCAGTTCAGATTCGTACCCAGAGTTCGGGAGGCGCGAGCCATCGGGGCTCGTGTCCGGCCCCATGCGATGATCGACCTCTCCGATGGGTTGGCGCAGGATTTGGTTCGCCTCTGCGAGGCGAGTCAGGTGGGAGCTCAACTTAAGACAGCTTGGGTGCCACGCCACCCCGGCTGTTCTTTGACCCAGGCGTTGAACGACGGAGAGGATTTTGAGCTGCTGATGGCGGTTTCTCCTCACCAAGCCGATTCCCTTTTGGTTTGGGCGAAGAGGCATCTTTCTTGCGGCCTCCATCGAATCGGTCGGATCGTTCCCAAACGCCCAGGTCCCTGGGTGACGTTGGTGATCTCGCCGGGGAGATCGACGCCTCTTCGGGAAGGAGGCTTCCGACATTTCTAAAGGGGTCGGGTCGACCTGGCACCTATGAATTGGACTTCTCGTTCGCCGGATGAAACTCATCGTCTGGGAATGAGGCTGGCCCGGCAGCTTCAGCCTCAAGACGTGGCGGCCTTGATCGGCGAGATCGGCTCTGGGAAAACGATCTTTGTTCAGGGAATCGCGCAGGGTCTGGGTGTCCCGCCGCGAGCGGTGGCCAGCCCTTCCTTTGTTTTGATCCGGGAATATCGTGGTCGAATCCCCCTTTACCACGCCGATCTGTATCGGTTGGAGAGATCGATCCAGGCGGCCACGGTGGGGTTGGAAGAGTATTACGAGCAGGGCGGCATCACCGTGGTCGAATGGGCCAATCGGGTGCCAGGGATCTTACCGGTGGAGTACCTAGAAATCCAATTCACGGTGGTCGATCCGAATACCCGACGTCTCCTGCTGATTCCCCACGGAGCGGGATATGAAAAGCGGACATGGTGACAGGAGGCGGCGATGAAACTCCTTGGTATTGAGACCTCTTCCCATACCTTTTCCGTGGCGGTCTCAGAGGGGGATCGGGTCTTGAAGTCCCTCTCGGTTGGAGATGCCCGACGACCCTCCACGCTGCTGTCGGAGTTGATCCGGCAAATTCTCTTTGAGGTCGGATGGACCTTCTCAGTGCTGGATGGCTTCGCCATCTCCATTGGCCCAGGTTCTTTCACCGGATTGCGGGTAGGGGTGATGACCGTCAAGACCTTGGCCTGGGCCTTGAAGAAGCCCGTATTGCCGGTTTCCAGTCTCGAGGTTCTCGCCCAAAACTTGGTTCTCCATTCCGAGTTGATCTGTCCTTGGGTGGATGCCCGTAAGGGCAAGGTCTATACCGCCTTGTTTTCTCCCAACGGTCATGGGGAGTTGAAGCGCCTGAAGGCGGATCGGCTGGTGCTGCCTGAGCAGCTGTTCAAGGAGCTGAGCGGTCCCGTGGTCCTCGTGGGGGATGGACTCAGGCGATACCAAGAGCTGATCGTCGCGCAGGAAAGGCCAGAGATTCGTCAGGCGCCGGAATCGAGTTGGACGCCAACGGCCGAATCGGTCTGTCGGATCGCCGCCCATCGGTGGCCCGAGGGAGTCCTGGACGATCCCCACCGCCTTGTGCCACAATACCTCTACTCCAGAGAGAGCGATATCACCGGTTGGTAAAATACGAGCCACTGAATTTTGACGTGCCATAGGAAACGTAGATGGCCACTCCACTGAAGCCGGGAGGCACACTCCTTAAAAAGGTGCCAGGTTCGGTGCCAGGTCTAAGACCTGGCACCGAAAAGTTTTCAACAATGGTGCCTGGCACCGATCGGTCTCCAGTTGTCCAGCCTCTGCCGCCGGTTTGGATTGAAGTTGACCTGGGTGCCATCCAACACAATCTGCATCAGATTCGCCAATTCGTCGGCTCCCGCACCAAGGTTCTTGCCGTGGTCAAGGCCAACGCCTACGGCCATGGGCTTCTTCCCGTCGCCCGGGCCTTGGTGGAGACTGGGGCCGATCTCTTGGGAGTGGCCTCGGTGGCCGAAGGGATCGGGCTTCGTCAACAGGGAATCACCGCGAAGATCCTCGTCTTAGGGCAGATCCTCCCAGAGGAGGCCCCGTGGGTGGTTCGGCACCGGTTGACCCAGGCGATTGGAGATGAGGCGGTGGCGCGCGCCTTAAGTCGAGCGGCCATTGAGCAGGATCGTTCCGTTTCGATTCATTTGAAGATCGATACCGGCATGGGCCGGTATGGAGTCTGGCACGAAGAGGCAGTCCCCCTGTGCCGGTGCTTGGCTCAAATTCCAGCGGTTCAACTGGAAGGGATCTTTACCCATTTGAGCTCGGCCGGCCAGAACGCGGAAGTGACCGAGGGCCAGATCGATCGATTCCGCGCGGTGGTTGGGCGGTTGACCAAGGCGAAGCTCCCCACCGGGATCAAGCACGTCGCCAACAGCGTCGGGCTCATCCGGTTCCCGAAGGCTCACTGGGATCTCGTTCGCACCGGTCTCTTGGTGTACGGGGCCTCCCCTATTAAGGAAGGGAATCTCCCCTTTCCTCTGAAGCCGTCTCTCACTTTAAAGAGCCGGATCCATTTCCTTAAAGTCATCCCATCTGGGGAGACGGTCAGCTACGGCGGCGCCTTCCGGGCGGCTCGGCCGACCCAGGTGGCGACGATTCCGGTCGGCTACGCCCATGGATACTCCCGTGCCCTTTCCAACCGGGCAGAGATTCTCGTTCGCGGCAGGCGAGCGCCGGTGATTGGCCGGATCACCATGGAGGACCTCATGGCCGACGTGACCGATGTCCCAGGGGTCACGGCAGGAGATGAGGTGGTTTTAATGGGTCGACAGGGCAGGGAGGCGGTCACGGCCGGTGATCTCGCCCTCCACGCCCGTACGATCCCCTACGAAATCTTGTCCGGTCTTTCCCCCGCCATCCCCCGTCGCTATTCCGGCGGCTGATCCCTTGAGGAGCCCTCTTGAATAATATTGTATAATCCTGTACAATTATGTATAGGATGCTACAATGAATACAGTTACCCTTCTGCAGCGGTTGCAGTCCGCCAAGGCTGCGGTTTTTACGGCCAACGATCTGCGTCTCCTATCGAACAGCCGCAAGGCCCCCTCCCTGCATACGGCCCTGCACCGTTTGGTGGGCCGTGGTGTGCTGAGGAGAATTGGGAAAGGGTTGTTTGCCCGTGCACAGATCCCCATCGATCCTTTTCAGTTGGCCAATGTTTTAAGACGCCCTTCCTACGTTTCCCTGGAATCGGCACTGAACCTCCACGGGATTCTGGTTCAGACTCCCCGGATGGTTACATCGGTGACCACAGGCAGGCCGGTCCATCTGGATGCGGTAGGTCACGAGTTCATCTATCGGCACTTAAACAGAAGGTTATGGTTTGGCTTTGAGCGAAACGGCGCGTTCTTAATGGCAACCCCCGAAAAGGCCTTTCTGGATTGGCTCTATCTGGCCAGTCGGGGGGATGGCCCATCGTTGTTGGACGATTTACAGTGGCGACGCTTAAATCTTCGGCAACTGGACCAATGGGCGGCTGACATCCCGAGCCCTCTGTTCCAGCGAGCCTATCGGAAGTGGCTAAAAAAGAGATAAGATGCTGACGCCCGATCAAGTCTCTGAATTGGCGAAGCGTTTCCACATCGATCCTGCGTCTGTTGTCCGGGAGTATCTTCAGGTGCTCTTTTTGGCGCATCTGAGCAGAAATCCGGAAGCTGCTCAATGGCATTTCAAAGGGGGAACGGCCATCCGGTTGTTGGGCAACTCCTTCCGCTTCTCGGAAGATTTAGACTTTACCGTGACCTCTTCCCAGAAGGAGGCCGGTCTCCTGGTCCACCAGGTAATCCCCTCCGTGAAACAAGAAATCCCTGAGGTGTCTTACCGGCACCTCCGACACGGGACCGAGGCGATGGCCGGACAGATCCGGTATGCGCCGCCTTCCTTAAAGTATCCCCTGGTAGTTCAGCTTCAATGCTCCCTTCGTGAACGTCCCCGACTTCCGAAGACCTCCTTGTTGGAGACGGCCTATCCTGTTCCTTATCCCTGGGTCCGCCATCTCGATTGGCCTGAGATCTTGGCCGAGAAAGTTCGCGCCTCGTTGATCCGTGGCAAGGGCAGGGACCTGTTTGATCTCTGGTTTCTCCTGACCAAGGGGATTCCACTCGATTGGTCCTTGATTCGATTCAAAATGAGGCTTTACCATCGGTCCGCTTCCTTGAAGGATTTGGTGTCGGCCATCGAACGGATGGAAAGCGAGCGACTCATGCGAGATCTCGGGCCCTTCCTCCCCCAAGAGCACCGTCGCCTTCCCCGTGAGCTTAAAAGCCGCACCCTCGCCCAACTCAAGGAGGGTGAATAAGCGTATTGAAAAAATCATATTGTTGTAGTACACTATCATATTGGATATAGGGAGAGGAGACAGAAGAGATGAGAGCGCTATTGAGCGTTAGTCTGCCAGGAGAATTGGCTCATGAGCTAAATCGCGTGACCAAGCGGGCCCATCTGACCCGATCAGAGGTTGTCAAACTTGCCCTGCGTGATTTCTTGCGTCGGTTCGAGTTGGAGGGCTTAAGGGATAGGTTGGTTCCCAAGGCTAGGGACCGGGGAATCTTTACGGACGAAGACGTCTTTCGGATGATCCGTTCGTAGAGATCTCTATCCGCCGTGCGGGTGGTCTTTGACAGCAACGTTTGGATCGCTGCCTTGGTCGCGTCTGGCAGCTCGAAGGATCTTGTCGTGGAGGCGTTGGCGTTCTGTGAGGTATTTGTTTCCCCCTATATCCTCGAAGAAGTGGATCGTATCTTGGATAAAAAGATCGGCGCCACGGCAGGAGAACGACTCCAGGCCCTGCGTTGGATGAAGGGGGTTTGTGAAACGGTGGATCCTTCCCCCCGGGAGGGCCTTTCTTGTCGCGACCGCAAGGATCTGCCGATCCTGTGGTTGGCCCTTTTTGTTCACGCCGATTTTCTGGTTACCGGCGATCACGATCTTACGTCCCTAAAAGAATTCCAAGGGACCCGAATCATTCCTCCCGCTCTTTTCTGGCGCTCTCTCTAATCCTCCGGTAAAACCAGCAGGAAAAAGTTGATGAGGGAGTTAAGGAAATTAAAGGAGAAGGAGCCGCAGGAATTCCCAGGCTCCTGGGTCTTCCTCCTTAAGCTGTGGCAGGACGGGGACGGCCAGGCTCGGCTGTCCAGATTTTTAAAATAAGTAAATTATTTATTGATAATATACACGCCCCGCGTTATCCTAGAAGAAATGGAAAACTCAATTCCAGTCGAACGGATCGAGAAACGGGTTTTCCTGCTGCGTGGCCATAAGGTCATGCTGAGTACGGATCTGGCCGAGCTTTATGGAGTAGAGCCTCGGGCATTGGTGCAAGCCGTCAAGTGGAACATCGAACGGTTCCCTGAGGACTTCATGTTCCAGTTGACGACCGAAGAGTTCCGAGTTCTAAGAGCACAAACTGTGATCTTAGAAACAGGCCGAGGAAGGTACCCAAAATTCCCACCTCTTGCTTTCACCGAGCAAGGGGTAACGCCCTATTTATCTACAAGGGCCGACAAGGAGCCTCACCCGTTGTGTTTGGCGAACCAGGGGATAGCTGTTTATTGGGAGCTGTTACCTTAGAGGCCTTGGGCCTTTCCTTAGATCCCTCCGCCGAGAATTGAAACCCCTTCCCATGCTGTTAGCTCCTTCACTACCGATTTCTCGCCGGCCGGTTCGCCACTAACCCAGTATAAACCAGTAGAAAAGGGTTGACAGGGTAGGGCAGGGTCTTTACAATAGAGTTCCACAAGGGTGCCAGGTCTTAGACTTGGCACCTTTTCTTAGCTGGTACCATTTACAGGAGGGAGAGATGCCCACGGAAGTGATGACGGTCAATGAGGTAGCGCAGTATCTACGGGTGAATCCGCAGACGGTCTATCGGAAGGCCAAGGCTGGGGAACTACCCGCGGTCCGGATTGGACGGGCGATTCGATTTCGGCGAGCGGAGCTGGAGGGCTGGCTTAAATCGTTAAGCTCCAACTCGCACGCGACGGTCTAGGGCCCTCGTAAACAGAGAAATTATTTTCATAGCCTATAGGTATCCTTATGCGTAGCGATGCGTTAAAGAAGGGGCCGGATCGGGCTCCGGCTCGGGCGATGTTGAGGGCGGTGGGGCTGACCGATCAAGATCTGGAGAGGCCGCTGATTGGGGTGGCCAATACCTGGATCGAGGTGATGCCGTGCAACATCCACTTGCGCCGGCTTTCCGAGAAGATCAAGGCCGGGATTCGGGAGGCGGGCGGAACCCCCATTGAGTTCAACACCGTCTCCGTTTCCGATGGGATCGCCATGGGAACGGAAGGGATGCGCTGTTCGTTGGTCAGCCGCGAGGTGGTGGCCGACTCGATTGAGTTGGTCATCCGGGGTCACCTGTTCGATGCGGTGGTGGCGATCTCCGGCTGCGATAAGACAATCCCAGGGACGGTGATGGCGTTGGCCCGTCTCAATCTGCCGGGACTCATGCTGTACGGCGGCTCGATTGCGGCCGGCAAGTTTGAAGGCAGGGACGTGACCATTCAGGACGTCTTTGAGGGGGTGGGGGCGTATGCCGCCGGCAAGATGAGTCAGACTCAATTGTTGGAGTTGGAAAAACAGGCCTGTCCTGGGGCAGGAGCTTGTGGGGGACAGTTTACCGCCAACACGATGGCCACGGCCACAGAACTTTTGGGGATCTCCCCGTTCGGATTGAACAGCATCCCGGCCATGGATCCCGAAAAGGACGAGGCGGCCTTTGCCGTAGGTAAGATGGTGATGCGGTTGCTGAAAGAAGGGGTCACCCCTCGAGAGATCTTAACGAAGGAAGCCTTTGAAAATGCCATTGCCGGCATCGTGGCGACAGGAGGATCCACCAATGGGGTCCTCCATCTTTTGGCCATCGCCCGTGAGGCGAATGTGCCGCTTGCGATCGATGATTTCGATCGGGTAAGCCTTCGCACGCCGCTTCTGGCCGACATGAAACCTTGGGGGCGATTCACCGCCCCGGACCTCCATCGGGCCGGCGGGGTTCGGCTCATCGCGCGGGAGCTCATCAAGGCAAAGGCCCTGCACGCGAAGGCCAAGACCGTCACCGGCCGGACCGTGGAAGAGGAAGCGGCCAAGGTGCAGGAGGCCACTGGTCAGAAGGTGATCTATTCCTTCGAGAAACCTTTGAAGGCTACCGGCGGGTTGGTGATTCTCCGGGGGAATTTAGCGCCGGAAGGTGCCGTCTTAAAAGTGGCCGGGAATGAGAAGCTCACGCATCGGGGACCGGCCCGGGTCTTCGATTCTGAGGAGGCGGCCTTTGCCGCCGTCAAGGAACGTCGGATCCGAGCCGGGGATGTGGTGGTGATCCGATACGAAGGGCCCAAGGGTGGCCCCGGCATGCGGGAGATGTTGGCGGTGACCGGCGCCCTCGTCGGTGAGGGACTCGGAGAGTCGGTGGCCCTCTTGACCGACGGCCGGTTCTCCGGAGCGACCCACGGTCTCATGGCCGGGCATGTGGCGCCGGAAGCGGCCGTGGGGGGGCCGATCGCTGCCTTAAAGGAAGGGGATACCATCCTCTTGGATATCGAGAAACGTCGATTGGACGTGGTGCTTTCAGATGAGGAGATCAAGGCCCGTCTTAAAAAGTGGGTGCCGCCCCCGCCTCGCTACACGAGGGGGGTGCTGGCGCGGTACGCCAAACTGGTTGGTTCGGCCAGCGAAGGAGCGGTGTTGGAGGGATAGCGATGAAACTAAAGGGTGCGCAGATTCTGGTGGAATCCTTGAAAAAGGAAGGGGTCGAGGTCCTGTTCGGTTATCCCGGCGGGGCGAACCTTCCCATCTACGACGCTTTGTACGATGCCCCTCTTAAACACATTCTCGTTCGCCACGAACAAGGGGCGGCCCACATGGCCGACGGCTATGCCCGAGCCACCGGAAAGGTGGGGGTCTGTCTCGCCACCTCCGGTCCTGGGGCGACCAACTTGACGACCGGGATTGCCACCGCTTTCATGGATTCGGTTCCGATCGTGGCGATTACCGGCCAGGTCCGCTCGTATCTCATCGGGAACGACGCCTTTCAGGAGGCGGATGTCTGCGGGATCACCCGTCCCATTACGAAGCACAACTATCTGGTCAAAGACATTCGGGATTTGGCCCGGACCATCCGAGAGGCGTTCTACATCGCCGGCACCGGAAAGCCGGGGCCGGTCTTGGTCGACATCCCGGTGGATGTCTCGCAAGCGGAAACCGAGTTCGTCTGGCCAGAGAAGGTAGAGATCCGAGGCTATCAGCCGCAGCGATTCCTGGAAGGGCACCGCGGTCAGATCGACAAAGCGGCCAAACTGATTGTGGAGTCGAAGAAGCCGGTCATTTACGTGGGCGGCGGGGCGATCATGTCGAAGGCTTGGGAGGAGGTCCGGGAGTTGGTCGATCTTATAGGAGCGCCGGTCACCACCACCTGCATGGCGTTAGGGATCTACCCCGAGGATAAACCACTCTCTTTGCGGATGCTGGGGATGCATGGGGCCGCCTCGACGAATTACGCGGTCCAGTACTGCGACCTCTTGGTGAACGTGGGGGCCCGGTTCGATGACCGGGTCACCGGAAAGGTGGATACCTTTTCTCCTAAATCGAAGAAGATCCACATCGACATCGATCCGGCCTCGATCGGCAAGTCGGTGGCGGTGGATGTGCCGATCGTGGGAGATGTCCGACGGGTGCTCCGGGAATTGATCAAGGAGTTGAAGGCGTCAACCAAGAAGCCGGATTACGACGAGTGGTGGGCGCAGATCCGGGAATGGCAGAAGAAGCATCCCCTCACCTACTCGATGAAAAGCGGCGATAAGCTGAAACCCCAGTATGTCCTGGAAGTCCTCTCCGATTTGACGAAGGGGGACTGCTTGATGACGACCGATGTGGGACAGCATCAGATGTGGGCCTGCCAGTTCTACCATTGGACCCGTCCTCGCACCTACATCACCTCCGGAGGATTGGGGACGATGGGCTACGGGTTGCCGGCGGCCATTGGGGCGCAGTTGGGGTGTCCCAAGGAGCTGGTCGTCTGCCTGACCGGAGATGGCTCGTTCGTGATGAACATCCAGGAACTGGCGACCGCGGTGGACCATAAGCTCCCGATCAAGAGCATCATCATCAACAACGTTTATTTAGGGATGGTTCGCCAATGGCAGGAGATGTTCTATCGCAAACGTTTCTCCTACAGCGCCATCCGTCCCCCGGACTTTGCCAAGGTGGCGGAAGGGTTTGGCGCTCGAGGGGTGACCATCTCGAAGCCGGAAGAGGTTCGCCCTACCTTGGAGAAGGTCTTAGGCGACAAGGAGTGCTGGGTGGTCGATTGCCTCTGCGATGAGGAGGAGAAGGTGTTCCCCATCATTCCACCGGGCAAGGCGATCGACGAGATGATTTTGGATATGGCGTAAACGAGCCACTGAATCTTGGAGGCAGCGATGATCACCACAGGCTATGAAATGCGCTCCGATCGAAGTCCTATGGCTGATGTTCAGCGGTCGTGGCTCGTTCCAGGGGGAGCACCACTGCCTGGTTCTCCCCCTGGAATCCCCCTCTCCGGCAAAAGCCATCGGTGCCGTTGGGGGCCCCCCAACAGGCCCCCCCTTCCGAAGGAGGTAGGGTATGGCTAAACATATTCTGTCGGTTTTGGTGGAGAACAAGTTCGGGGTACTGGCCAGGATCTCCGGGTTGATCGCGGGTCGCGGATTCAACATCGACTCCCTGGCGGTGGGCGAAACCGAGGATCCTACCGCCTCCCGGATGACGATGGTGGTGGAGGGAGACGACAGGACGATCGAGCAGGTGAAGAAACAGCTCAACCGCCTGATCGATGTGATCTCCATTCAGGACCTCACCAAGGAGGAGTACCTGGATCGGGAGCTGATCTTGGTCAAGATTTCGGTGACCCCGAAAACGAGGCCGGAGTTGGTCGAGATCGCTGAGACGCTCAAGGCCGAGGTGGCCGATGTGGGGGTCAAAACTTTAACGATCCAATTGGTAGGAGATGTACCCAAGGTCAAGACGTTGCTGGAGCTGGTGAAGCCGTACGGAATCGAGGAGATCGTCCGGACCGGCCGGGTGGCCTTAAGCCGGGACTCAACCGGAGGGTAGGTGAGGTGTCTGACACCCAAAGGTGTCAGACACCGGTTTTAAAGGGGAGGTTCCATGGCAAAGATCTATTACGACCAGGACGCGGATTTAAATGTCTTAAAGGGGAAACGGATCGCCATCTTAGGGTACGGGATTCAGGGACGGGGACATGCCCTTAACCTGCGGGATTCGGGGTGTGATGTGGTGGTGGCGCAACGGCCGGGCGGGCCTCATTACACCCAGGCGGTGGAAGACGGTTTCCAGCCGACCTCGGTGGCGGAGGCTTGCGCGCAGGCGCAGGTGATCATGGTGCTCTTACAAGATACGCTCGCCCCGGAGGTGTACCGAAGTTCGATCCTTCCCCATTTAAAGTCGGGCAAGGCGCTCGCCTTTGCCCACGGATTCAACATCCATTTCCACCAGATCGAGCCGCCGAAGGAGGTGGACGTGTTCCTCGTGGCGCCGAAAGGGCCAGGATCTCTGCTTCGCCAACTTTTCTTGGAGGGCGGCGGAGTCCCCAGTCTGGTGGCGGTTCATCAGGATTCCTCTGGGCACGCCAAGGAGATCGCCTTGGCCTACGCGAAAGGAATCGGCTCCACCCGGGCCGGCGTCTTGGAGACCACCTTTGCCGAGGAGACCGAGACCGATCTCTTTGGGGAACAGACCGTCCTCTGCGGTGGGGCCTCGGAGTTGATCCGGGCCGGGTTCGAAACCTTGGTGGAGAAAGGGTATCAACCGGAGCTGGCCTACTTCGAGTGCCTGCACGAGCTGAAGCTCATCGTGGATCTCATCTATCAAAACGGGATCCAAGGGATGTGGCCGCGGGTTTCGGAGACGGCCCGGTATGGGGGATTGACCCGGGGAGGGCGGATCATCACCGAGGCTACCCGCGCCGAGATGCGGCGGATCTTGGAAGAGATCCGGTCCGGTCAATTTGCCAGGGAATGGATCACCGAGTGTCAAGCCGGCCGCCCGGTCTTTAAGGCGTTGATGGCCAAAGAAGAGCGGCATCTGGTTGAACTGGTGGGGGCCCGGTTGAGATCGATGATGCCGTGGATTGGTGAAAAACAAAAGTCAGGCGTTAGAGGTCAGAAGTCAGACAAGACGGTGGGTCTGAGGTCTCAGGTCTCCATTTCTAACCGAAAGGTGAAAGTCAAGGTCAAGCGATGAGTGCCGATCGGGTTGTTATTTTCGATACGACGTTAAGGGATGGGGAGCAATGTCCGGGGGCGAGTCTCAATCCCCAGCAGAAGCTGGAGATTGCCCGACAACTGGACCGGCTGGGCGTCGATGTGATCGAGGGGGGATTCGCCGTCTCCTCGCCGGGCGATTTTGAAGCGGTCCGGCTGATCGCGCGAGAGGTCAAAAGGCCGGTCATCTGCAGCCTCGCCCGCTGTGTTCCGAAGGACATCGAAGCGGCGGGTAAAGCCTTAAGGCCGGCGAAACGGAAAAGAATCCACACCTTTGTGGCGACCTCCGAGATCCACATGCGGTACAAGTTAAAGAAGGCGCAGGACGAAATCTTGCGCCTGGCGGTGGCGGGGGTGAAAGGGGCCCGGAATTACACCGACGACGTGGAGTTCTCCCCGGAGGATGCCGCCCGCTCGCGGCCGGAATTTCTCTTTAAGGTATTGGAGGCAGTGATCGATACCGGGGCTACCACGGTGAACATCCCGGACACGGTCGGCTGGGCCATCCCCGGCCAATTCGGCGAGTTGATTCGCCGGATCCGGGAGGAGGTGCCTAACATCCGTCGTGCCGTGATCTCGGTCCACTGCCACAACGATTTGGGGCTCTCCACGGCCAACAGCTTAGCCGCCGTCCGCCATGGCGCCCGTCAGGTGGAGTGCACGGTGAACGGGATTGGGGAACGGGCTGGGAACGCCAGTCTCGAGGAAATCGTGATGGCGCTTAAAGTCCGCAGGGACCTCTTCGGGGTTGAGACCGGGATTAACACCGTTCAGATCTACAAAACCAGCCGCTTGGTTTCCAAGTTGACCGGTTTCCTGGTTCAGCCGAACAAGGCGATCGTGGGGGCAAACGCCTTTGCCCACGAGTCGGGTATCCATCAGGACGGGGTCTTAAAGTTCCGGAAGACCTACGAGATCATGAGCCCTAAGGACGTCGGCTACGGGGAATCGAAATTGGTGCTGGGCAAACATTCCGGCCGACACGCCTTCGCCGAACGGTTGAAGGGGTTAGGATTTACCTTGAACCCGAATCAGATGGAGCGGGCCTTCGAGCGGTTCAAGACGCTCGCCGATAAGAAAAAGGAGGTTTTTGACGACGATCTGGCCGCCTTGGTGGAGGATGAAATCTCCGAGGTCCCTGAAGCGTACGTCTTGGACTCTCTCCACGTTATGAGCGGCACCGGTGTGGTCCCCGCCGCCACGGTTCGCCTGAAGACCGCCGAGGGGAAGCTCCTGCAGGGAGCGGCCAGCGGCGACGGACCGGTCGATTCGATCTACAACGCCATCGATCGGCTGACCGGATTCAAGGGGCGGCTGAGAGACTATTCGATTCAATCGGTGACCTCCGGAAAGGACGCGTTAGGGGAAGTGACGGTGAAGCTGTCTCGCCTGCCACGATGGGGCTCTCAAGGCGCTCAGGCGGTGAATGCTCGTGTCGAGCACGGGCGCTCCGCCTCGACCGATATCCTGGAGGCATCGGCCAAGGCCTATTTAAGCGCCATCAACCGACTGTTGCACAAACGATGAGCGAGATAACACCATTTTAAAACTGGGGATTGTGGGCTGGCCGCTCGGGTACTCGCTGTCGCCGCGGATGCACGAGGCGGCATTAAAAGCGGCAGGGCTTGAAGGGGAGTATCGGGAGTATCCGGTAAGGCCCGAGGAACTGGAAGATTGGCTCCATACGAGGCCCCGAAGCTTAAGAGGCTTCAACGTCACGATGCCTCATAAAGAAAAGGTTTGGTCCTGGGTGGTGACGGAAGGAGAGCTAGGGCCCCGCACCCATTTGGGAATCAGGGCCGTTAATACCGTGGTGATGAAGGACGCCCGTCCCATCGGTGAGAATACCGATACGGAAGGATTCCTGGGGCCTTTGAGAGAGGCTGTCGGCTCCCACGATTTTTCCGGATGGCAGGTAGTCCTATTAGGGGCAGGGGGAGCGGCGGAGGCGATTGTCTATGCCTTGGCCTCTCAAACGAAGGCAGCTCGGTTGACGATTTGGAATCGTCATGCGGATCGAGCGAAGAGCTTGGTTAAGCGGGTGAACGGTGTTCGAGCCGGCTTCGCGGAATTTGCTGAGGATCTGGGATCGTTGCCGGTGCGGGGCTGTCGGCTGTTGATTCATGCGACACCGATGGGTATGCGCGAGGGCGAGGGACTGCTCATCGATCCGAGCGCGCTTAAGCCCGGTCAGATCGTTTACGACATCGTCTACGAACCGCGAGAGACGGCGTTGATTCGGGCGGCTCGGGAGCGGGGCTGCCAGACGATTACTGGCGACGAGATGTTGGCGGCGCAGGGGGCGGCCTCCTTTGAGATCTGGACCGGGGTGAAGGGGATGTACCCGGTGATGCGGAAGGCGTTGGAGGAGCATTTCGAGCATGCTCGGTAGCGTTCTCTTTGTCTTCGGGCTGATGGTCGGGTCGTTCCTGAACGTCTGCATCTGGCGGCTGCCTGCTGGGGAACAAGTGTTCAAGGGACGTTCCCATTGCCGAGGCTGCGGGCAGGTGATCCCTTGGTACGACAACATTCCCTTGGTCAGTTTTCTCTTGTTGAAAGCCAGATGCCGGTTTTGTCAGGTTTCCATTTCGCCGATCTATCCGGTGGTGGAGCTCATAACGGCTCTTCTCTTCCTGAGCGTTTGGCACCGGTTTGGGGTTACGGCAATGGGAGCGATTTATGCCGCCTTGGGGGCCGGCCTCATCGTGGTTTCGGTGGTGGATTTAAGAGAGATGATCATTCCCGATGAGATCACTCAACCGGGTCTTGGGATCGGGGTCCTTTTAAGCTTCCTTTTTCCGGCGCTGCATGGAGTGAATGGCCGGTGGGAAGGATTCCTCGCAAGCCTCTTGGGAGCGCTGGTCGGAGGTGGATTCGTCTATGCGATCGGTTGGGTGGGTAAACAGGTTTTCCGTCGGAAATTGAAGGCCATCGGGGAGGAGGAGGCGATGGGTTTCGGAGATGTCAAGCTCATGGCCTTCGTGGGGTCCCTCATCGGTTGGAAGGAGACGTTGTTGGTCAATTTGTTTTTGGCCCCTTTCCTGGGGTCGATCATCGGATTGGTAGCCCGTTACCGATACGGAAAGGATCTAATCCCCTACGGGCCGTTTCTGGCGCTGGGAACGTTGGCGGTGATCGTTTGGGGAGACGGAATCATCGGTTGGTATCGTTCCTTTTTCAGGTAGGTGTCTGACACCGTACTAAAGGAGAAGTCATGCTGCGCTATTTGACGGCGGGGGAATCGCACGGGATCTGTCTGACGGCGGTGCTGGAAGGGATGCCGGCCGGCTTGGGGCTTAAAGCCTTCGATATCGATGGGGAGCTTAAGCGCCGTCAACTGGGATACGGCCGAGGAGCCCGGATGACCTCGATCGAGGTGGATCGGGTGGAGATCCTTTCCGGGGTCCGTTTCGGAAAGACGATCGGCTCGCCCATTGCGTTAAGGATCGCCAATAAGGATGCCTCGATCGAGAAGCTTCCGGTGGTGACTAGGCCCCGTCCAGGTCACGCGGACCTCGCTGGAGCGCTGAAGTACGGGCAGGAAGACGTTCGCAACATTCTCGAACGGGCCTCGGCCCGGGAGACAGCCGCGCGGGTCGCCGTGGGAGCGGTGACTAAACGGTTCTTAAAGGAGTTCGGTGTCGAGATCTTCAGTCACGTCGTCCGGGTGGGTGGCATCGACGCCAAGACGCAGGGATTCTCCTGGTCCAAGATCCGCTCTCAAGCGGAGAGATCCCCGTTGCGGTGTGCCGACCCACGTGCCGAGGAAAAGATGATCCGTCTGATCGACAAAGCCAAGACCCACGGGGATACCGTGGGCGGCACCATTGAGATCGTGGGATTAGGGGTTCCGGTGGGATTGGGCTCCCATGTCCATTACGACCGGAAACTGGATGCCCAGATCGCCGGGACACTCATGTCGATTCAGGCGATCAAGGCGGTGGAGGTCGGCGAGGGAACGAAGGTTTCGGAGGTTTTTGGATCCGAGCTTCACGACGAAATCTATTATTCCAAGGGGCGGGGATTTTACCGGAGGACCTCTCGGTCCGGTGGATTCGAGGGAGGGATGACCAATGGAGAGCCGGTGATCTTCAAGATCCACATGAAGCCGCTCTCGACGTTGCGTCGGCCGTTAAAGAGTGTGGACTTGAAGACCAAGCAGCCGTTTACCGCGACGGTGGAACGCTCCGATGTGAGCGCCGTCCCCTCCGCTGGGGTGATTGGCGAAGCGGTGGTGGCCTTTGAGCTGGCCTCGGCCTTCCTCGAAAAATTCGGCGGTGACAGCCTGCCGGAGGTCAAGCGCAACTGGCGCGGCTACCTGAAGCAGGTGGAAAGATTCTGATGCAAACGCACAGGGCCCTACATCGCTGCGAGAGAGGGATTTCCGTCACTCGTCATTGCGAGGCCCGCGAAGCGGGCCGAAGCAATCCCAACACGATTTTGGGGAGATTGCTTCGTCGGCCTTCGGCCTCCCCGCAATGACTGGAATGGGATTTATGAAACTGATTCTAGAAGGTTTATTTAGGCCATTCGAATTGTTTATGGGGGCTCCGCTCTTTGCTTTTTTGATTGCCGGCTTACTGTGGGGACTGTTTTTCTTTGGTGTGGCTCGACGGAAGAAGAGAGTTCCCTTGGCTAACTGGGCTGTTCTGTTTCCAGCTTCTACGTGGGCTTTGTACGCTATTTATGAAACTTGGATATCCGGTAAGGGGTACAGCATCCGAGTCGATTTGTTATTCATAGCTCCTGTTCTGTGGGTATCTTTGATAGCTGGACTTGTCCCTTGGTTCGTTGGTTTGCGCAGGAGCAGGGTTTCCGAGGATAAGCAGGAGCGTTCGACGAAACCACTGAGGGTGTCGAGGGGGATAGCATTCCTTGGATGGGTAGTGGCCATCTGGGGAGCGCTAGGGGTCCTATACGGCATATTCTATTTGGACCTAACGTTGCGCGTCTTGCATGACATGAGCGAGTTCCGGTGGACATCAGCTAGTTTCTGGGGTCAATGGATTATGCTGGTCCTTTCGGTTGGACGCCTGATAGTTGGTCTTTGGGTGATGTCACTGAAAAGCTGGGCAAGGGTTTTGTTGGTTTGGTTGGCAAGTTTACAGCTTGGTCTTAATGCTCTCAGGGTGAGTTTAATTTTCGGGGTAGGCCCAGTACCCTTAATGCGGGTGTTATTCCCCCTAGGTTTTTCAGGTTCGGTTCTCAAGGTCCCCTCTTTTGTTGGACTCATTTTTAATGCCGTTCTCCTTTGGTTTTTCACACGTCCATCGGTGAAGGCGCAGTTTCAAAGGACAGGGGCGTTGTGTCATTGCGAGGAACGAAGTGACGAAGCAATCTCTTAGGAGACGATGGAACGACGAAGGGGTTATGTATATTTGATGACAAACAAGGGAAACACGGTTATTTATACCGGAGTTACCAGCGACCTCCAAAAAAGGGTTTATGAGCATAAGCAGAAACTCGTTGATGGATTTACCAAGAAATACAACGTTCAGAAGTTGGTTTATTACGAGATTTTCGATGACATGGGGAGTGCCATATCGAGGGAGAAGCAGATTAAAGGGGGTTCCCGAGAGAAAAAGATCAGGCTGATTAAAAGCCTGAACCCACGGTTTAACGACTTTTATGAGAAGCTTTGAGATTGCTTCGCCCCGCCAAACGGCGGGGCTCGCAATGACGTTGCATCAGCGACCATGAAAAACATTGTACTCGTGGGGTTCATGGGGACGGGGAAGTCGGCGGTGGGAGAGCTGTTGGCGAAGCGGTTAAAGCGGCCGTTTGTCGACTTGGATCGGCAGATCGAGCGGCAGACCGGCCGATCGGTTCCACAGATCTTCGCGGAGCAAGGAGAGGAGGCGTTCCGAAAATTGGAGGCGCAAGCGGTCCAGAAAATCACCGCGGAATCCTCACAGGTGATCGCCACCGGCGGGGGGGTCCTGCTGAACGATTCGAACGTTGAGGCTCTTAAGAGGAATGGCCTCGTCATTTGTCTAACGGCTCGGCCGGAGATCATCTCAAAGAGAACCTTGGCCTCTTTGCCGTCGAGGCCTCTGTTGAACGGTCCGAATCCAAAGGACCGGGTCGAGGAACTATTGACCTTGCGGGCGCCATTCTACGCGAAGGCCGATAAGACCATCGACACCTCCGACCGATCGATCCGGGAAGTGGTAGAGGAGATTTTAGAGTGGATTCCCGAGAAGCGCTGATTGAGCGGAATCTCAAGGCCTCATCCGCTACGTTTCTGGCTGCGCCGGGGCGCGTGGTGGCGCTTCCGACAGCGCCAGCCGCCAGTGCAGGAAAGTCCCGAGCGCAAGCGAGGGGCTCCGCCGATCAGGTGGAGGAGGAACTTAAAAAGGCCGAGAAGGCCGGGGTGCGGATCGTGACTCTGCTCGATCCCGATTATCCGGAGGGTTTGAAGAACATTCCGGATCCACCCTCCGTTCTCTATATCAAGGGAACGGTTTGGAAGGAGGATGCCCTCGCGGTGGGGATCGTGGGGACCCGATCGGCCTCTCGGTACGGCCTGGCAACGGCCCACCAGTTGGCCTTCGATTTGGCGAAGAGTGGTGTTACCGTGGTCTCTGGCTTGGCCGAAGGGATCGATGGGGCCGCCCACGAAGGGGCCTTGGAGGCCAACGGGAGGACCTTCGCGGTACTGGGCCACGGGTTGAATCATCTGTACCCCGCCCATCATCGGGGTCTGGCCGATCGAACGGCCGAATCCGGCGCCTTGATCTCGGAGTTTCCGATGGAGGCCAAACCGGATGCGTGGCGATTTCCCCGGCGCAATCGGGTAATTGCCGGTTTGAGTTTAGGGGTCGTCGTAGTGGAGGCGCCGATCAAGTCTGGGGCGCTGATCACCGCTCGGGAGGCGCTGGAACAAGGCAGGGAGGTTTTCGCGGTGCCGGGACCGGTCTCCTCCGAAAGGAGTCGGGGATGCCACGCGCTCATTAAGGATGGGGCTAAACTGGTCGAGACGGCTCAGGATATATGGGAAGGATTGGGGGCAGAGTTTAAGGAGAAGCTCAAGGTGTTCAAGCCGGACGAAAATGGTAAGGGAGAGAAGTTCCCGGCCGGTTTTTCGAGGGAAGAGGCGGCGGTGTACCGGGCGATTCCACTGGGGGAGTCGGTGGCGGTTGAGGCGCTTGCCCAGGAAACGGCGTTTCAACCGTCGAAGCTGTTACCCCTTTTAACCCAACTGGAGTTGGACGGCTGGATCCGCCAGGTTCCAGGGCAGGGGTATTGTCGGCTGGGCAACTGGGGATGAATGAGGTCTGGCCCCGATGAGAGTTACTGTTAACGGGGATCCGATGGAGGTTCCCGAGGGAAGTCGGCTGACCGATTTGTTGGCTCAGTTAAAACTAAAACCGGAGCTTGTCGTGGTGGAGCTGAATTTGACCATCTTGAAGCGCGAGGAGTTAGCGCACACTGTGTTGAAGGCTGATGATCAGGTGGAGATCGTCCATTTCGTGGGAGGTGGCTCTAGATGAAGCGGGCGCTGGTGGTGGTGGAGTCGCCGACCAAGGCCAAGACCTTGGGA
>CAYJWF010000007.1:26493-57024 GCA_964373805.1 uncultured Planctomycetia bacterium
GATGAAGCGGGCGCTGGTGGTGGTGGAGTCGCCGACCAAGGCCAAGACCTTGGGAACGTTCTTAGGGTCATCGTACAAGGTGGTGGCCTCGCAGGGCCACGTCATGGATCTTCCCGCTAGCCAATTCGGGGTCGATATCGAGAACGGATTCACCCCCAAGTACATCGTCATCTACAAGAAGAGGAAGCTCGTCAAGGAGCTGAAGGAAGCGGCGGCCCCGTACAAGGAACTTTACCTCGCCACCGATCCGGACCGGGAAGGAGAAGCGATCAGCGCCCACTTGGGCCTGTTGCTAGGAGAGGGGAAGTCGATCCATCGGGCCGTCTTCCACGAGATTACCCCGCAGGCGGTTCGGGCGGCCTTCCAACATCCCCGTTTGGTCAATCAAAACAAGGTCGAGGCCCAGCAGGCCCGCCGGATCTTGGATCGGATCTTGGGGTACAGCCTTTCTCCCCTACTTTGGAAAAAGGTAGGCACCGGGTTAAGCGCCGGCCGGGTTCAATCGGTGGTCTTGAGGCTCATCGTCGATCGGGAACGCCAGATTCGGGCCTTCACCCCGGAGGAGTACTGGGAGATTGCCGCGACGTTGGAGAAGCTCCATTCCGTTGGGAAAGAGCCGGCGCGATTCGTGGCCAAGCTGGAAACCGTTGAGGGAAAGAAGGCTGAGCTAAAGACCGGCGAGGAGACCCAAAGGATTGCGGAGGAGCTTAAGGGGCTTCCGTTTGTGGTAAACAGCGTGGAGCGGAAAGAAAGCCAGCGGCACCCCTCCCCACCGTTTACCACGAGCACCCTCCAGCAGATGGCCTTCAACCGGTTGGGATTCACCGCGGCCCGAACGATGCGAATCGCCCAGCAGCTTTACGAAGGAATCGAACTGGGCAAGGAGGGGCCGGTCGGCCTGATTACCTACATGCGAACCGACTCGGTCCAGGTCGCCGCCGAGGCCCAAACCCAGGCCCGCGCCTTTATCCAGAAGCAGTTTGGGAAATCGTTCCTTCCCGAGACGGTTCGTCGGTACCGGTCCCGTCGAGGAGCCCAGGAGGCTCACGAGGCGATTCGGCCCACCGCCGTTTCCCGAACCCCTGAGGCGGTCCAAACCTTTCTGACTCCGGAACAGTGGAAATTGTACGCCTTGATCTGGAGTCGATTCCTGGCTAGTCAGATGGCCTCGGCCCGTCTGGAGGTGACCCGGGTGGATCTGACGGCAGGCCGATACGGCTTCCGGGCGAATGGAACCAGGATCCTATTTCCCGGATTCCTTCAGGTGCTCCCTTCAGAGGACAGAGGACAGAAGACAGAAAACAGAGAAGAGGCAAGCGTGGAGAGCCAGCCCCTTCCTGACTTGACCAAGGGAGAAAGGTTAAAGACGATTTCGATCGACCCTGGTCAGCATTTCACCAAGCCGCCGCCTCGGTACACCGAGGCCTCCTTGGTTCGAACCATGGAGGAGCTGGGGATTGGTCGGCCATCCACCTATGCCCCCACCCTCCAGACGATTTCTACGCGAGGATACGTCGGTCGTGAAGGGCGAGCCTTCACCCCCACGGAGTTGGGAGAGATCGTCACCAATCTTCTCTCTCAGCATTTCCCCAAGGTGTTGGACGTCCAGTTTACCGCCCGCATGGAGGATAAGCTGGACCAAGTAGAGGAAGGCAAGGAGCCTTGGGGTGATTGTGTGAAGGAGTTCTACGAGCCGTTTGCCGCGGCCTTGAAGAGCGCGGCCACCGAGATGAAATCGGTTAAAGAGACGCCCACCCCGACGGGAGGGGCCTGTCCCGAATGCGGCAAGCCGTTGGTGATCAAATGGGGACGCAAAGGCAAGTTCATCAGCTGTTCCGGCTTCCCCGCCTGTCGCTTCGCCAAATCGATCACGACCGGCGTGAAATGCCCGGAGCCTGGATGCACCGGTGAGCTCGTCCAACGGCGCTCTCGCCGAGGCCCCTTCTACGGCTGCTCCCGCTTCCCGGCCTGCCACCACATCGAGCGGCAACTGCCTACGGCTCAAGGCACAGGTGAGCCGTGAACCGCGTACCGTTGTCTAAGCCGAAGGATCGCTTCATCGAGAAGTTCTTGAGCTATCTCAAAATCGAGCGCGGCGCCTCGCCGCACACAATTCGTAATTATAATAAAGATTTGCATATTTTAAAAGAATCGTTGGACGGCAAAGGGTGGCCAGAGGCGGCCCTCCTCGACCTTCGCAAGTTCGTGGCCGACCAAAGGAGAAAAGGGTTGTCCAAGGTGACCCTCGCCCGTCGGGTGGCGACGGTCCGATCGTTCTTCCGTTTCTTGAATCGGGAGGGGCACCTGAAGGCCAACCCGGCCACGGGGCTTTTAAGGCCGAAACAGGATAAGAAGCTACCGGCCTTTTTAAGCGTCGAGGAGGCCGCCCGATTGGTGGAGGCGCCCGAGGGAAAGAGCTTCGTTCCCCTTCGGGATCGGGCGATCTTGGAGACCCTCTATTCCACGGGGCTTCGGGTGAGCGAATTGGTGGGTCTTACGCTCAAGGACGTCGACTTCATCGGGGGGAGCTTAAGAGTGGTAGGCAAGGGCAAGAAGGAGCGGTTGGTGCCGGTCGGTTCCTTTTGCAGCCGGGCGATCCGCGAATACCTGGAGGCCTTGGAGCCGAAGGACGAATTTTCGCAGGAGCCGCTGTTTCAAAGCCAGCGCTCGGGAGAGAAACATCTTAAGTTTCCCCTCACCGATCGGTCGGTTCGACGGATCCTGAATCGGTACTTGGCCCAGGTGGCGATCGCCCAACGGATCTGCCCCCATGGCTTGAGACATTCCTTCGCCACGCACCTTTTGGATCGAGGAGCGGATCTTCGGTCGGTCCAGGAACTCCTCGGCCACAGTTCGTTGACCACGACCCAGATCTACACCCACGTGACCACGGAGCGTTTAAAACATGTCTACGCTAAAGCCCATCCCCGCGCCTAACCTGTTCCTATGGGCTTACCAATTATGGCTGGCGATCTTTGGAGTTGCGTATCTCCTTTTGCGGTTCGTAAGAGGGCGGGGGATTCCGGGGATAAGGGAGCGGCTGGGATGGTACCCGAGGTCCATTCGGGAGGTTTTGGGGACACTGGATCGGCCGATCTGGATCCATCTGGTGAGCGTCGGGGAAGTGTTGGCGGCCGAGCCGCTCATTCAACGACTGCGCCAACAATGGCCCGATCGAAGTTGGGTGATCACCACCGTCACCCCCACGGGCCGGTCGGTCGCTCAGCGGTTTATTCGGCAGGGAAAGGACCAGTTTCTGTATCTGCCGTGGGATTTGGGCCCCATCGTTCGTCGGGCGATTCGGGCGATTCGGCCCGGTCTTTTCATCTCCTTGGAGACCGAACTTTGGCCGGTTCTCTTTTTCCATTTGGGGTGTCAAGGGGTGCCGGTGGTGGTCGTCAACGGCCGCATTTCTCCCAAGGCGTTGCGGCGGTATCTTCTGGTGAGACCCTGGATGACGCGGTTCTTGCGTCCCGTGCGCCTCTTCATGGCTCAGAGCCCTTCCGATGCCCGGCGATTCGCGGCCATGGGGGCCGCGCAGGATCGGATCGTGGTGACCGGGAACTTAAAGTGGGATTCGATTCTGGCCCAAGAGGCGCCAGGGGAAGATCACCTTCGACAACTTTTGAAGCTCTCGGAGCAGGCGATCCTGCTCACCGCGGGGTCCACCCATCCGGGAGAGGAGACGCTCTTACTGGAGGTGTATCGGCAGCTTAAATCAAGCCATCCCTCTTTGAGACTCCTCATCGCTCCCCGGCATCCGGAACGGATCGTTGAGGTGAAGGCCGAGGTGCTCCAGGCTGGCTTCTCGGTGGTTCGACGGTCGCAGCTAGGTGGGTCAGACCCCAGGGGGTCTGACCCCATCATCCTGCTCGATACCGTTGGGGAGCTGACCCATTTCTATCGGATCAGTGATCTGATTTTTGTGGGGGGCTCTTTGGTTTCCAAAGGGGGACACAACCTGGTGGAGCCGGCGGTCCTGGGCAAACCGATCTTAACCGGATCGCATCTGGAGAATTTTCACGCGATCGCCGAATCCTTAGCCCGTGCCGGAGGGATCGTCGTGGTCTCCTCCCCGGCGCAGTTGCAAGAGCGGTTGGTCCGCTTGATCGAGGATCCTCGACTTCGGCAGGAGCTGGGGGCACGCGCCTTCCAGGCCATTCAGGAGCATCGTGGCGCCACCGAGCGGACCGTGCAGGGAATCTTGCGAGCGATGGAGCCATGTTCCCTCTCATGAGTGAAAAGGTGCCAGGTCGACCCGACCCCTTTAGGTTGAGGAAGGTGGCGGAGCCGGGGTTGGCGGTGGGGGAGATCCTCTATCGAGCCGGGGTCGTGGGGATTCAATCCCTTTACGAGAGGGGGATCCTGAAAACCCACCGGCTACCGGTCTCGGTGATCAGCGTGGGAAATTTAACGTGGGGCGGAACCGGCAAAACCCCGTTGGTGATGCAGCTGGCTTTAGCCCTGAAACAGAAAGGCCGATCCGTGGCGGTCTTGACCCGCGGATACGGCCAGGACGAAACGCAGATGCTCACCCAGCGGCTTCACCCGATCCCGGTTTTGGTGGGAGCCGACCGGGTCAAGACCGGCGGGCAAGCGATCAAAAAGTGGGGGGCCGATCTGATTTTGCTGGACGATGGCTACCAGCAGTGGCGGCTCAAAAAGGATCTCGAGATCTTGATGGTGGATGCCGCGGCTCCCTTTGGCAACGGCCGGCTCATCCCCCGAGGATCTTTGAGGGAACCGATTCAGGCCGCTCGCCGGGCGGACCTCATCCTCTTGAGCCGGGCCGGTCGGAATCGGGACGGCTTGGAAGAGGTCAAGGGCCAGCTAAGAGCGTTGAATTCAACAGCCCCGATCTTCTTGGCGCGCTACCAACCGACGGAGTTTCGGAAATGGCCGACGCACGAACGGCAACCGTTGGAGCGGCTCCAAGGGGAGCCGATCGGCACCTTGGCCGGGATCGCTCAGCCGGAACCGTTTGAAGGGATGCTGAAAGAGTTGGGGGCCTCGATCCGGCTGAAACACCGCGTCCGAGATCACCACGCTTACACCACCTCTGAGATGATCCACCTTTTGAATCGGTGTCGGCGCCACGGCATCGCCAAGATCGTCACGACCGCCAAGGACGCCGTTCGGATTCCGACGCTTCTCACCCAGACTCTGGGGCCGGACTTGAAAGGGTTTGAGATCTGGGCCCTGGAGGTGAAACTGACCTTTGAACCCAATGAAAGCGAACTTCTTCACCGAATCGATTCTCTACTGGGCCGCTAGGACCTTAAGCGAGGTCACCCAGCGAATCCCCGCTTCCTCGGCGGTGGCTTTAGGGGCGTGGATGGGGGAGACCGCTTATCGTCTCCTTCCTCGACGGAGGGCCCTCGCCCTCAAAAATCTTCGGGCGGCCTTCGGGGATCGATACGATCCCGCGCAGTACCGAGCGATCCTGAAGGGCATGTTCCGTCATTGGGGGATGACCTTGATGGAGATTGCCGGAATCCCTCGGGTCGATCGGGCCTACGCGGATCGATGGATCACCTTTTCCCCAGGCACCCGCAAGCGGATGGAGGCCGCTTTCGGTCAAGGAAAAGGAGTTATCCTGCTCGCGGCCCACTTTGGGAGCTGGGAATTACCCCCTCTGATGGGCTCCCTCGCCGGCTATCCCGTGTTGGTGTTGGCCCGCCAGCAGGGCTGGCCCAGACTGAACGCCCTTTTGAATCGGTATCGGGAATCAAAGGGAGCTGAGGTGATCAGCAAAGGGTTCCCGATTCGGAAGCTGATCCAAGGCCTTCGGGAAGGGAAGGTCCTGGGGATGGTGGCCGATCAAGACGGTGGGCGACGAGGGGTTCTTGCCCCCTTCTTCGGCCGATTGGCTTCGACCGCTCCCGGAGCGTTCGCCTTGAGCCTGCGGACCGGCGCCCCGATTCTGCCGGTCTTTTTGGTACGGACCCAGGGACCGGCCCATACCCTAATTCTGGAGGAGCCGTTGGTGATCCCTAAGAGAGATCCGTTGGGGAACCTCCTTTCGGAAGAGGAACGGATTCGAGAAGGGATTGAGGCGTATCTTACCGTTTTGGAACGATACGTCCGGCAGTATCCCCACCAATGGCTTTGGCTGCACCGACGATGGAAGTCGAGTCCGGAGCGTCGGGTCCTTTTGTTGAGCGATGGTAAGGCCGGACATTCAACCCAGGCGTTGGCCCTGGCTCAGAGAATCGAAGCGGCCTGGAAGATCCGGATGCGATCGGATCCCCGCCACAGAGCCGGCGGGCAGGCCCGTCTTAAAGGGAGAGAGGAGTCGCTCGTTTCCATTAAAACGGTCTTGGTCGCTTACCGACATCCAGTCTGGCGGGGGATCCTGACATTCCTCGCCGGTGGGTTTCCCCGTCGAATGCCGTGGGCCCACTTTTGGCTGCGCCGGGCCCTCGACCCAGCTTCCTATGCCGCCTTAAGGTCCGCCTATGCCGATTACACCATTTCCTGTGGAGCCTTAACCGCCCCGGTGAACCTCATCTGGGCGCGAGCGTTCGGGGCCAAGGCGATTCAGATTCATCGAACTCGATGGCCCTCGTGGCGCCGATTCGACTTGGCCATCCTGCCGCGGCACGATGTTGAAAAGGGGACAGCCCCCAACGGGGACATTCTACAAAGTAGGGTGTCCCCTCGGGGACTGTCCCCGAATCTTCTCGTCGTGGAGGGGGCTTTGGTTCCATGGGTTAGAATCAACGCCGAGGAGCTCCCTCCATGGCGAGACCGCCTGAAGCTTACCAAGGAGCGGCAGATCGGCCTGCTGCTGGGCGGCCCGATCCCAGGGATCCGGCTTGGAGTTGATCAGGTCCAATCCGTGGTGGTGGATCTCATCGCTGCGGCCCAGAAGCTGGACGCCGAGCTGTTGATGACCAGCTCTCGACGGACGCCGCCAGAGGTGGAGGAGCTCCTTTACCGAACGTTGGCGAATCATCCTCGGTGTCGACTCCTCGTGCTGGTGAACCGAGGGGTTTCGAATGGGTTGAACCGTTCCAGTGAGGCGATCCCCTTAATCCTTGAGCTGGCCCAGGTGTTGGTGGTTTCGGGGGATTCCATCTCGATGGTTTCGGAAGCGGTGGCGTCGGCCAAGCCGGTGGTCGGTTTTCTTCCGAATGGGAAGGGAGACTGGATGGAGAAACCCCGCTTAAAGCACCAACGGTTTCTCCACCAGTTGGGGGCGCAGGGAAAGGTGTTTCTCGTTTCCCCGGAGAAGGTAGGGGAGACGGTGGTGGAGGTGATCCACCAGAGTGATTTGGTGGTACCAGGCAAAATGGTGCCAGGCATTGGTGCCAGGCACTATTCTGGAAAAAGTGCCTGGCACCTTTTTCGGGTGCCTGGCACCAATCAGAGGAGGCCTGGTACCGCGGTTCTTGACCCGATCGTGGAGCGGTTGGTGAAATGGCTCTAACCGTTTTACAGATCGTCCCCGCTTTGAAGGGTGGTGGTGTGGAGACCGGAACCGTGAATCTCGCTCGGGCTCTGGTGACTCGTGGCCACCGAGCGATCGTCATCTCCTCGGGGGGGCCGTTGGTCAAGGAGCTGGAGGCGGCTGGGGCGATCCATTACACCCTTGCCGTTCAGCGGAAGATGCCCTGGGAAATCTGGAGGATGAGCCGCCGCGTGGCCGAGGTGGTGGAATCGCACGGGGTCGACGTCATTCACGCCCGCAGCCGCGTCCCAGCCTTCATCGGGTTCCTGGCTTGGCGGCGGGTCGTGGCCCCATTGAGTTTTCGCCTTGGGAACCGGCAGCGGATCCCAGTTTTTATCACGACGGCGCATGGGCTTTACGTCCCCCATCCGTTTAGCCGAATCATGGGGTGGGGGCGAACCGTCATTGCCATCTCCGAGCGGATTGCTCGGCACCTGATCGACGATTTCAGGGTTCCTCCCGAGCGGATTCGGCTGATTCCGCGAGGGGTGGAGTTGGAACGTTTTCCCTGGCGTCCACCCCGTCGAGAGGCCCCGCGGGGCGAATGGAGGATCGCCTCGATTGGTCGGATCACTCCCTTCAAAGGGCACCGGGATCTGATCCGGGCCTTTAGCTTGATCACCAAGAATTTCCCCCGAGCTTCCCTTTGGATCGTTGGAGAAGCGCCCCCCAAGCACGAACGGTATCTCAAAGAACTTAAAGCCCTGGTTTCCCATTTTGGACTTGAGGAACGGGTCAAATTCACGGGGCACGAACCGGACGTTCCTCGACTTTTGAGCGAGGTGGACCTCGTGGTCTTGGCCTCTACCGGTCAAGAGGCCTTTGGCCGGGTCTTGATCGAAGCCGGAGCCGCCGGCGTGCCGGTGGTGGCCACTCGGGTAGGGGGGGTGGCGGAGGTGGTGGTCGATAAGAAGACGGGACTGTTGGTTCCGTCCGGCGATCCGGTGAGCTTAAACACGGGGCTGACGACCCTCTTAAAAGATCGGAATCTTGCCGTGGAGTTGGCCACCCACGCCCGGCGCCGGGTGGAGGCCCTGTATCCTTTGGGGCGGATGGTCGACCAAACGCTGGATGTTTACCAAGAAGCCTCCGAGAAATTTCGGATTCTGGTGATCAAATTGAGCGCCATTGGGGACGTGGCCCTCGTCACCCCTTCTTTAAGGGCATTGAGGACGCGATTCCCCAAGGCGCATCTCGCCGTCCTCGTCGGTCGAGAGGCTCGGGAATTGCTGCACCGATCGCCTTATCTCGATGACCTGGTGGTCTACGATCCGATCCGAGACGGAACTCCCTTAGGACTCCTGCGGCTGGGCAAGCGCTTAAAGCGGCAGCAGGTGGACCTCGTGGTCGATTTTCAGAACAATCGGATCAGCCACTGGCTGGGCTGGCTCAGTGGCGCTCTCCATCGTTACGGGGTGGGGGGACGCCGATGGAGCTGGCTTCTCACCCATCGGGTGATCCACCCGGATATCCCCACCCCGCCGGTAGAGCATCAGTTTCGCCTGTTGAAGTTATTGGGGATCGAAGCGGCCTCAACCCACCTGGAGCTTTGGCCCGGTCCCGCGGATGAAGCGCGGGCTTCCTCTTTGATCGAGGAGGGCTGGGTCTCGGAATCGCAGCCGTTGATCGCGGTCCATCCGGGGGGGCACCCTCGCTGGTTTTCGAAACGGTGGCCGATCGAACGGTATGCCGAGCTCATCGACCGACTGGCGTTGAACGCCAAGGCGCGGGTGGTGTTGACCGGTTCGGCGGCCGAACGTCCCTTAGGAGAAAAGATTACGCGGACGGCGAGGTCCAAACCGATCCTGGCGATGGGAGCGACTTCCCTGAACGAGCTGGCCGCCTTGATCCGACGGGCCCGCGTTTTCGTCGGAGGAGACACCGCGGCCCTGCACATCGCGGCGGCGGTGGGGACGCCGCTGGTGGCCCTGTTTGGGGCCACCGATCCGATTCGGCATCTGCCGCCGAGTCCCCAGATGAAACTTCTTAAAAAAGAACTTCCCTGCAGCCCTTGTTACCGACGGGTCTGCCCTCGTTCCGGCCAGGGGCATATGGAATGCATGCGATTGATCTCGGTGGAAGAGGTGGTCCAGGCGGTCTTAAGTCACCTGAAGAACCCAGTGGAGGTGGTGGGGTGAAGGTCCTCCTGCTCACCACCCATCTGGAGATGGGCGGGATCTCGGTCTACGTCACCCAGCTGGCTCGGGGCCTCAGGCGATTGGGCCATGAGCCGTTGGTGGCTTCCAGCGGTGGATGGCTGGAGAACCGTTTGCGGGAAGAGATTCCCCATTTTCCGGTTTCCTGTCGAACCTCGAGTGAGCTCAACCCCAAGCTGTGGGCGTCGGCTTTCCCAAGGCTTCTCGCCTTGGTTCGACGAGAGAAACCGGATCTTATCCATGCCCATACCCGCGTGACCCAGGTTTTGGCCTGGGCCTTGAATAAGTTTACGGGGACTCCGTTCGTAACCACCTGTCACGGCCTCTATCAGTACCGGCTCGGTCGGCGATTCTTCCGATGCTGGGGCAAGTGGGTGATGGCGATCTCTGGGCCCAGCAGGGACCGACTCGTTAAGCAGTACCGATTGGCTCCACCCCACCAGGTGGTCTTGATCCCCAATGGGGTGGAGGTGGACCATTTCTTAAAGCCGGTTGCGCCGGAGGAGGTCCAGCGTTTTAAGGAAGCCATTGGTCTTCAAGGTCAGCCGATTGTGGGGGCCATCGCCCGTTTAAGTCCGATCAAAGGCCTGGATTTTTTCCTCCGAGCGGTCCCCGGTTTGCTCTCGGACTTCCCTCGGTTGCAGGTGCTTTTGGTAGGAGACGGCCCGACGAAAGCGGATCTCGTCCGGCTGGCCTATGAGTTAGGAATCCAAGAGCGAGTGGTCATCGTTCACGCGGTGGAAGACACCCGCACTCCGTTGGCCTGCATGGAGGCGTTCGTGGCTCCTTCTTTGCGGGAGGGATTTGGGCTGGCGATCGTCGAAGCGATGGCCGCGGGGGTGCCGGTGGTTGCCTCCAACGCCGGAGGACCGGCCGAGATCATTGAAGATGGAAAGAGCGGTTTCCTGATTCCACCCGGTGATTCCAGTGCCATTGAAACAGCTCTTCGTTCCTTGTTGGCCGAGCCGGAGCTAAAGATCCGAATCGGTCAACAAGGGCGTCGACGGGCCCAAGAGCGATACGACATGAAGCGGGTCGTCCAAAAGGTGGAGGAGGTGTACGCTCGAGCGCTGAACCACTCATGAATGCCTCTCGGATCTTAATCGTGGCGGTCAATTGGCTGGGGGATTTGATCTTCCTCACCCCCGCGATCCGGGCGATCCGTCGTCAGTACCCGAGGGCTTACCTGGCCTGTCTTACGCCTCCCCGTGGGGTCGATCTTTTGAAAGGGAATCCCCACTTGGACGCGGTCATTCCCTTAAGCTCACGGCGAGGCCTCTTCGGCCTCATCTCTTTATGGCCGTTGGCTCGCCGCTTAGAAACCGAACGGTTCGATACCGCCTTTCTCTTTCATCGGTCCTTCAGCCGGACGGTGCTGGCCTGGGCGGCCGGCATCCGATCCCGCATCGGTTATCGCACCTGGAAACGGGGCTGGCTTTTAACCCAAGCGGTCGACCCCCCACCCCAAGATTCGGTCCATAAAGCGGCTGGATTTCTTCTGTTGCTTGAAAAAGTGGGGATTGCCACGGATGGCCTCCGGTACGAGGTGGGGCTCCTCCCCGAGGACGCCCAAGCCGCGGAACGGCTTCTCAAAGAGTGGCAGATCACCCCCGCCGATCGTTGGGTAGCGCTTCATCCCGGAGCCAACTGGCACTTGAAGCGTTGGCCCCTTCATCGATTTGCCGAGTTGGCCGATTGCCTGCAGACGAGGTATCGGACGAGGGTATTGTTGATCGGGGACCAAGGGGACCTTCCATTGGTTCAGGCGATGGTCAAACGGATGAAGACCCCTCCCTTGGTAGCCACCGGAAAAACGACGTTCCGCCAGTTGGGGGCTTTACTCCGTCGAGCCGCCCTGCTCATCTCCAACGATTCCGGGCCCCTCCACTTAGGCCAGGCGGTGGGCACGCCGACCGTCGCCCTCTTTGGGCCGACCGATCCGCGGCTCAGCGGTCCGCAGGATGGAGAGCGATCCATGACCCTGTTCGGGTCGATCGGCTGCCCGGTGCCCTGTTACCAGTTGCGCTGTCCGGTGAATCTCTGCATGGGGGAAATCACCGTGGAGCAGGTGCTTTCCGCCGCCTCGCGGTTTTTAAACCAAGGGGGTCAGGTCTCACCATTGACATGACCTTGAATCAGGTTGCCACCAAGATCCTCGTTATTCAGCTGAGCAACATCGGGGACGCCATCCTCACTTTTCCTGCTCTTCAAAGGCTTATGTCAGCCTACCCGACCTCTTGCCTTCACGTTCTCGCCTCACCGAGGACTGAGGAGCTGTTTACCTGCGATCCAAGGGTGAAGAAGGTATGGCTCTGGCAGAAGCGGGTCTCGCTTTGGCGTAAGCTTGCCTTGATCGGTCGGCTTTTCAAGGAGCGGTTCGATCTGGTGGCGGATTTCCGGAACAGCCTCATTCCGATTTTGCTGTTCGCCCGACGAACCCCGCTGATTCGTCGATCCCTCGCTTCTGGCGCTCACCGGGTCGACCAGCATCTGTCTCTCTTGGATGCCCTGGGGTTGGCTCCCTTTGATGGAAACCCTCCTGTTTGGTATCGGGCCAACGGTGAGCCCCGCACTCGCGCGGGTCTCAAGGTGGTGATGGCCCCCGGTTCCCGGAGCCACTTGAAACGGTGGCCGGCGGAGCGGTTTGCTTCGGTGGCCGACCAACTCATCGATCGGATGGGGACCGAAGTTCTGTTCGTGGGAGAGGGGGAGGATCAATCGGTGGTGCAGGCGGTGTTGAAGGGGATGAAGCATCCGGCCACCGATCTTTCAGGAGGGACCCACTTACAGGAGCTGTTTCGTCTTCTGACCCAGGTTAACCTCGTCGTGACCAACGATAATGCCTGCCTGCACGCCGCCGAGATGGTGGGGACTCCAGCCGTCGCCATTTTTGGCCCTACCGATGAAAAGAAGTATGGGCCGAGATCTCCTCGCTCCGTGGTGGTGCGACGCCATCTCGTTTGCGCCCCTTGCGAGCGGGCCCTCTGTCCATACGATCACGAGTGCCTTAAGGGACTGGAGGCCGAGGAGGTGTTCGAAGCCGCCCTGAAGGTATTGAAAGGCGTTCACGCATGAACGCTCCTCGGATTTTAGTGGTGCGCACCGACCGGATGGGAGACGTCATCCTTTCTACGCCGGTCCTTCGGGCCTTGCGGCAGGCTTTTCCCAACGGGTACCTGGGGACGATGATCCGGCCCGAACATCGAGAGCTGGTGGAAAGGCATCCCGACCTGGACACGCTGATCCTTTACGACAAGAAAGGCTCCGAAAGAGGCTTCTGGGGAAACCTTCGGTTCATCCGGCGCCTCCGCTCGTATCGGTTCGACACCGCCGTGATCCTCCATTCCACCGATCGGGTGATCCTGTTGAGCTGGCTGGCCGGGATCCGTCGGCGGATCGGCTATGCCCGCCGCCTGGGCTGGGGGCTCACCGATCGGCTTCCTTATGTGAAGCGGTATGGGGATCGCCACGAGGCGCAGTACAATCTGGATCTGCTCAGGTTTCTTGGGATTGAGTCAAAGGAACCGGCTTTAAAGGTGGCGGTGGAACCCACGCGGGAGAACCGGATCACCGAGTTTCTCCATCAAGCAGGGTTTAACGGGGATGTTTCCTTGATGGCGCTTCATCCCGGGGCCAGTTGCCCATCGAAACGTTGGCCTCCGGATCGATTTGCTTTTATCGCCGATCGGTTGATCGATCGTTACCGGGCCAAGATCGTGGTGGTGACCGGCCCAGAAGAAATCTCTACCGGTCAGGAGGTGATCCGCCGGATGCGCCATCCTGCTCAAGCGGCCCTTGGGACCTTTAGCCTAGGGGAACTGGCCTGGCTGCTTCAGAAGTCCCGGTGTCTTATCTCCAACGACAGCGGCCCGGTGCATCTGGCCTCAGCGGTGGGGACGCCGGTCGTGGCGATCTTTGGCCGGTGGGGCGGGGGATTAAGCCCCACCCGCTGGGGACCGACCGGTCCCAACGATTTGGTGCTCCATCACGATGTCGGCTGCCGTCCGTGTCTCGCCCACCGGTGTCCCATTGGCTTCGTGTGTCTTAAGGCGGTCTCCGTGGAGGAGGTCCTCGCCGCTGTCGAGCAGGTGGTGGGACTGAGAGACAGCGTCGAGAGCCGTTCGTGGTGAGCCCTTCGACCAAGCTCAGGGCAGGCTTGTCGAACCACGAACACCACCCGTTTACCCTTCGATGGTGCTCAGGGCGAACGGGCTCCCGTCTCTCTCGCTACGCTAAACTCTTACCCGCCTTTTTACTCTTGGCCATCCTTCTCGCTGGCTGCGCGCGCGCCCACATTATGCCGACGCCGACTCCCGCCCGTGGACCGCTGCCGCCCTCAGTCGTCGCGCCGCCGCTTACCTCGGTTCCGGTGGGGGAACAGCTCGAGTATCGGGTCTTCTGGTGGGGGATTTACGTGGCCGATGCCACTTTGACGACGGAGCCGGAGAAGTCGCACCTCAAGTTAAGCCTTCGAGCCCGATCCAACCGTTACCTCGACGCCTTTTACCCTGCCCGGGCGGAGCTCACCAGTTGGATCGATCCGAAGGCCGGATCACCGCGGCGGTTTCAGGCGCTGGTCAAACGCCGCTGGCGCCGCCACGAAAGCGTGGTCACCTTTGATGACGGGAAGAGAACCGCCTTTCATCAGCTCCCCAAGGGTCGCACGGCCACCGTTTCGATCGGTTCCACTACCCAGGATGGGTTGAGCCTCCTCTACTATGTGCGAACGGTCCCCTTTGAAGTGGGACAAGGGATTCCGTTGGAGGTGACTGCCGATGGGAAGAATTGGCCATTGACCGGCAAGATCGTCCGCACCGGTTCCGTCTCCTTGAAAGGATTGAAGGATTACCCCGCCATCGAGGGCCAGGTGCAGTTGGCCTACCCAGTCCCTTTTTTTCACGGGGCCAAGGCCCGGGTCTGGTTCAGCAACGACGGCGAGCGGATCCCCCTCTTGGCCAAGATCTCCTCCCGCATCGGCCCCGTCACCGTGGTCCTGACCCATCGCGCCATCTCAACTTCTTCTTCGTGACGGTGGGGTCTCTCAAGAAGATATAGTATTACAAAAGTATATACAACTATGATATCATTATTAAAATGGTGGAGCTAAAGTGGAACCTTTTGAAGAGTCAGAGGCTTAAGAAAACCAGAGGTGCTTCGTTTGAGGAAGTTATTCAATCAAAGCTGATCGCGGTCAAAAGGCATCCAAAGAGGGAGCATCAGGACATCATGCTCTTTGAATATCAAGGATACGTTTGGGTAGTTCCTTACGTTGGCAGTAGCCTGGTGTTCTTCTTAAAGACGCTTTATCCAAGCCGAAGGTATACCAAGATGTACAGGAAAGGACAGTTAAGATGAGGCGGATCCGATTGACGAGGCAGGAAAGGGAAATTGAAGCTGCGTTGATTCGAGGAGAATATCTGAATGTTGGGAAGTTGGAGTTTGAGGAGATTGCTCAAGCGGTGGCTCACCGAAAGAGAGATGCGGTTTTGAACGTACGCGTCAACCGTGGGGATATCGAGAGCATAAAACAGAGAGCCAGAAAACTTGGGATCCAATACCAAACTTTCCTTGCGGAACTTATTCACCGGGTGGCCCATAGCTAATTCTCATAATAGACAGATTATAACTTGAAGTTTCTTGTTGGATCCGGCAACCCTGAATGATGACAAGACGAGCTCCCCGAATTTGGTTACTCTTCCTCGTTCTGACCCTTAGTCCGCCTACCCCTGTCTTTGCCCTGCGTCCCGCCGGCCTGGAGGAGGCTCATTCGGGCGTCCAAGAGGAATTCCACCGAGCCTTGGGTATCTCCAGCTCTGGATTGGAGGAGAATGGGCGGCAAAGTCGGTACCTGGATCGTTTCTGGGCGGCGCCGGATGACGATGGAAGAAGTCGGATCTTACGCGAATGGTGTCGAGAAAATCCAGAGACACTGGCTGTGGCGCTTCGAAATGGGGAATTGGATAGGCATCTGGTGAAGGTGACGATGGAATTCGAGTTGCTTTTGGCCACCCAGGAATTGCTGTATGAAGAAAAATCGAGGTCGCGCAGAGAGTTCCTTCGCCAGGTCCTCGATGGAGTTTACCGGCAGCAGGAATGGCCTGCAGTGGCTTTTCAAGGGGCGGATCACCAGGTTCATGAAAGGTATGTCTCGTATCGGGAGGGAAATGAGCGGTTGGTCCAGCACATCGCCCGATTCCTCCAGGGAAAAGTAGAGGAAACCCAGTTGGCGAGGATTCTCGAAGGCTTTCGAAAAATCCCTCGGTATCTGTTTACTCCGCGCTACTTAGGACACTTGATCTATCAAGAAGGCTTAGGTTTTGATCGTGCTCTCCACACAGGATACGGTCAGCCGATTTCACAGCCTACTCTGGTAGCGCGGAAGATATCGGGACTGGATCTCAAGGGAGGAGATAAGGTCCTTGAGGTTGGAACAAACACGGTGTGGGAAGCGTGTCTCATGGCAGATCTGGTCGGTCCTGGCGGGCATGTTTATACCACCGAACGGATTCCGTTTCTGGTCGAGAGGGCCCGGAGAAATGTCCAGAAGATCGGCCTATCCGAGGTGGTTACGGTGATTCAGGCAGGCCCTGTCATCGGCTATCCAAAGCAGGGACCCTACGACGCCATTGTGGTATCGGCGGGGGTTCGAAAGGTTCCCGAGGAATTGGTTGGGCAGCTTAAGGAAGGTGGGCGACTGATCGCTCCTATTGAGCGGCCGTCAGAGATAACCCAGACCGGCGACCCAATTTATGATTTGGTCCTGTTCACCAAGAAGCGCGGCAGATTAGATTCGCAAGAGGTGGTGATGGATCGAACCGTGTTCGTCCCGCTGGTGATGTCCGGTCCCTCGAGCACACCTGGGGCCGGCCTGGAGGAAGGGAAAGATAAGGGAGAGGCGATCTCTGAACCCTCCCGGTATCCTGAACTCACCACGGTTGAAGAGGTGACCGATTATTTGCAACAGGCATTCAACATTAAGATGAGGGAAGGCTTTCGATCTGTGGTAGATGCGGGGTCTCTACCCGAAGTGAATTGGACGATGCATGCCATTCGGCCAGTCGAAAAGGGTCCGGTCTTTGACCTGTTCGATGCCATACCGGTAAAGCAACTGGTCTACCCGTTGAAGATTCTGCCGGTCCTTTCAGGGGAAGGCCTGTATTCGGCTGGAGTCTATCTGGGGTTTGTCGAAGGAATCGATCATCCGGTGGCCGTCAAGGTGTTGAAACGCGTGGTAAAGGATAAGTTCTATCTCGGGTACCTCGAGGAGCTCATCCACGCTCAGATCATTGACCGATTAGGAATTGGGCCAAGATTCTATGGGGTAATCCGGTTGTCCGGAGAAGAGATTGGGTACGCTATGCAGGTCATTCCAGGACGAGAGATTCTGGGCTTAGACTTAGAGGTGGATCAAGACCGACGTGACATTAGGCTGCGAACATATTCCGCAGGGATACTCTGTTCTGATAGGATGCAAACACCTTCCGGGCGAGTTGTGGTTATGGATGCTGGTAACGTTGGAATTTCTGACCGTGACAGGCGCGATCATTTTATTCGCGCCTCCCGAGAAGGAGCGGAATTTCCTCCTGCTGCCGGGCTAGAGGAGTTGGAAAGCTTGGAACCGGCGGAAAAAGAGAGGCTTAGTGGGCGTGGCGCTCCCGGTGCCGTCGGAGTCGTGAGCAATCCATCCGCCGCCGGCCTGGAGGAGGATTGGGAAAAGATTGAAGCCAAGTTAGATGCATTACGGGATCTCACATGGAAGTTGGCCAATGATTTGTTGTCTAAACTCAAGAGGAGTAAAAGGGGAGTTCCGTTTCCTTCGGTTCTGCAAAGGCATCTTGAGAGTCACCCAGCCGTTAAACGACAGGGGCTTACCGAAGAGGATATCTTCTATCTTCTTTCTGGGAAGAGTATCCCGATCGAAACGCTTTCTGAGGGTCAGAAAGCCCTCTTGGGCCGGCTCGAGGTTGTTCTGAGAACGTTAGTCGTCAACCTTGAAGTTGCCTCTGTTTTTCCCGATCGCCGTTCTGCCCTTTTGGATGACCTAAGCGTCTTGGAAGAAGTCAAAAAGGATATCGATTCTTGGCGATACCGAGTGGATAACCCAACGTTGAAGCCAGGGATTTATTGGCCCCACACCTATCGAAAATTACCCGACCGGTCTGTTCTTAGCCTCATCCAACGAGCCAAGAGGGTCGTTGGTCTCTCTCCCTCCGGCCTGGAGGAGGTGGGGTCTAAGGTTGATGAGGAGCCGTGGTTCCCCGGGCTGGAGCCGGAGGTGGCCCGGAGGCTGCAGCAGAATCTCACAGAGTTGTTTTCCAACGGGGAATGGATCGCCGCAGAAGGGCAGGACAGGATCCGTCGGACCTTTGAAGGGCGTACCGTCCCTTCTGCGGAGGTGTGGGAGGGGTCGGTCCTGGAGGGGCGTCGATTTTGGCGTCGGGACGAAAGGGGTGAACTTCGTTTCCACGATCCTGAAAATTGGTTTCCTCAGTTTGTGCACGGCCCAGGGGAACTCCATTTTCACTCTTCCTATGACGACAGGGAAGGGACGATACAGGCAATAAGAGGGACCCTTCTTATTGATGCCCAAGGAAAGATTCAACCATTCCTTTGGCTCGAGTCGACGATCACATCTTCTTCGGTTCGGACCGAACTCTCGGAGGAGTTGAGAATTCCCAACGTATGGTTCCCTTTGAGCGAACTGCCAGAAGGATACCTGGATCGATTGGATGAGGCCTTGAAAGAGGTGGTAGGACCCGACTGGAAACAGAGGGTGAGGGATACGACACCCGGTCCCTTTTTCTCTGCTGTGCCGCTTTTGTGGGATCCGAAGCATCAGGGAATGTTTCTTCAACAGGTTAAGAAATCCGAGGGACTGCGCCAGGTAATTCTCCAGAAAGGGTGGAGCCAGGAGGATGGGATCTTAATCGAACCGATTGAGCCCCGTTTTCGCCCTGAGTATGTCTTCCCGCTGGTGGTGACCGGAGATTTTCGGAGGACATTGGATTCCGGCAGGCTACGCTCGGTTGTTTCTCCCATGGAGGTTAGCCGTGGGGATCTTCTTCGTCATTGGGAGGATTTCTACAGGGGGTTCGACTCGGCCTTCTCTTATCCGGGTAACGATGGAAAGCCGATCGCCTTTTTCGATAAGGGGTTGCTTCTGGTTAAACCAGGGACTCGCCTGGATGGCAAGGCACTCGAGGATGTTTTCCTTTGGGGCGCGGAACTTTCGAACAGGTTGGGGGACCTTCTCACCGATAAGAAACCCTGGCCACCCTCCGCCACCGGCCTGGAGGAGCCTCCGCTGATGGAGCGGCAGGTTCGGATTCTGGATGAGGAGGTGCTGGACGTTCCTGAGCCCCTCTTAAAGACACTCGATCCGACCGGGCTCGAGGAAGCCATCCGCCACGCCGCGTAAGGTCGCCAGTGCCAGCAGATCCGCATCTAAACTGTTCTACTTGAAAAGGAGGATCGATTCGTGTATAGTATTACTAGATAGTGATCGATGGAGGTGGCCATGAGTACCGTCAAGATTTCGCCGAAGTTTCAGGTAGTGATTCCAAAAGAGATTCGGGAGACGATGGGCCTTAAATCGGGTCAGGAGGTGGAGATCCTTCGGTATGAAGGAAAGATCGAGTTGGTTCCGCTTCGGCCCTTGAGGCAGTTACGAGGGTTCCTTAAGGGAATCCGGACGGACGTGGAACGGGATCGGGTGTGAACGTCGTCGATTCCTCAGGCTGGCTCGAGTATTTCGCCAACAGTGCCAATGCCGAGGAATTTGCCAGGCCGATTCTGCAGATCGACGAGTTGCTGGTTCCTTCTATGACCATCACAGAGGTATTCAAACGAATCTTGCAACAACGTGGGGAACAGGTGGCCATTGAAGCGGCTGCCCATATGATGCAGAATCAGGTGGTCAACCTGGATTCCAGCTTAGCCCTGAAGGCGGCTCGAATCGGATACGATCTAAAGCTTCCACTGGCAGATTCTATCATCCTGGCAACGGCACGGATTTACGACGCCCTCCTCTGGACCCAGGATGAGGATTTTAAGGAGATTCAGGGTGTTCGATACATTCCAAAACGCTGAGGGAGACGTTTGAGGCCGATGAGCCATGAACGACGAACCATGAACAAGTCTCTTTGGCGGCCGGAGTTTGAGCACGACGCCTGCGGGGTCGGCTTCATCGCCGACGTCTCAGGAAGACCCAGCCATCGGATCTTGCGGATGGCGATCCAGGGGGTTTGTTGCGTGACCCACCGAGGGGCTGTCTCCGCGGATGCCAAGACCGGCGATGGGGCCGGCATCTTAACCCAGATTCCCCGGAAGCTGTTTGCTCGGGAGTTGGCTCGGATGGGGTACCCCAAGGCCAACGTTCAGGAATTGGCGGTGGGGGTCTTCTTCCTCCCTCAAGATCCAAGCACCCGAATGGCCGCCAAGGGGATCGTCGACCGGATCGTCCGAGAGCAGGGGCTTACCCATTACGGTTGGCGGGAGGTGCCGGTCAATCCGGATGCGCTGGGAGACAAGGCCCTCTCCACGATGCCGGTCATCCAGCACCTCCTCGTGGGAAAGCCGTCGAAGGTATCTGGCACCCGCCTACCCGCCGGTTCTTTGGCGGCAAGGGTGCCTGACACCGTTTTGACGTTTGAGCAGCAGCTCTATTACCTTCGGCGGTTGATCGAACGGGCCTTTGCCCAGGCCCGGCTTACGAATTGCTACATCCCCTCCTTTTCCTCCCGCACCATCGTCTACAAAGGGTTGTTGGTTGCCCCGCAGTTGGCCGGATTCTATGAGGATCTAACCGATCCCCATTTCGAGACGGCGATGGGGTTGTTCCACCAGCGGTATTCCACCAACACCTTCCCCAATTGGATCCTGGCCCAACCGTTCCGGTACCTGGGGCATAACGGAGAGATCAACACCCTCCTCGGCAACCGAAACTGGATGCGGGCCCGGGAACCGGAGCTTAAGAGCCCGGTCTGGGGAGATCGGATTCAGGATCTCATCCCGGTGATTCAACCGGGCGGATCCGATTCGGCGATGTTGGACAACGTGCTGGAGCTTTTGGTCGCCTCCGGCTACAGCGTCCTCCACGCGATGACGATGCTGATTCCAGAGGCCTGGCAAAATTCGTCCGGCATGGAGCCGAAGACGCGGGCCTTCTTTGAGTTCCAAGCCTGCCTCTCTGAGCCGTGGGACGGGCCGGCGGCGGTCGCTTTTACCGACGGGGTGGTGGTGGCCGCCACGTTGGATCGTAACGGCCTGCGGCCGGCCCGGTACAAGGTGACCCGAGATGGGTTGGTGGTCTTAGGATCGGAGGTCGGCATCGTGGATCTGGACGACGCGCAAGTGATCGAATCGGGCCGCCTGGGGCCGGGGGAGATGTTGGCGGTGGACACCGCCCGCAAGCGGCTCCTTCGGGACGAGGAGATCAAAGAGGAGCTGGCGGTTCGAAAGCCGTATCCGGTCTGGATTAAGGAGCATATGCTTCGGCCGGACCTCTTGAGGCTGAACGAAGGAAAGCCGCCGGTCACGGTACCAACCGAGGTACCAGGTACCTTTTCAAGTATGGTACCTGGTACCACCACGCTCCCCTACGATGGACTGATTCGTAACTTAAAATCCTTTGGACTGACCCAGGAGGATCTCCAATTTATCGTCAAGGCGATGGCCGAGACGGCCAAGGAACCGGTCGGCTCGATGGGGGACGATGCGCCGTTGGCGATTCTTTCGACCCGGCCTCGCGTGATTTCCACCTATTTCAAACAGCTCTTTGCCCAAGTGACCAACCCGGCCATCGATCCGCTGCGAGAGAGGCTGGTCATGTCGTTGAACACGGCCCTGGGGGCGCGGGGATCGATGCTGGAAGAGACGCCGCTCCACGCCCGATGGATCAAGTTTGGCTCTCCGGTCTTAACCGAGCCGGAACTGCGGTGGGTGGAGAATCTCAAAGATTCGGCCTTTCGATCGATCCGGATCTCGGTCCTCTTTCCGATAAGCGAGGGACCCGAAGGGTTGGAGCCGGCTCTTCAACGGCTCTGCGAGAAGGCCGCGGCCGCCGTGGAGGCGGGGCATACGATCCTCATCCTAACCGACCAAGGGGTGGGCGATAGATTCGCAGTGATTCCGATGCCGATGGCCGTCGGGGCGGTCCACCATTTCCTCATCCGACAGGGCAAAAGGATGCGTGCCTCCCTCGTCTGCGAAACAGGGCAGGTGTGGGACATCCATCACTACGCCCTGTTGCTGGGCTACGGGGCGGCGGCGATTCATCCGTACGCTGTGTTGCAGGCGTTGGCTTGGCAATCGACGTTGGGTGGATTAAAGGGGGTCACCCTCGAGCAGGCCTTCGCCAACTACCGGAAGGCAGTCGAGGATGGGATCTTGAAGATCATGTCCAAGATGGGGATCTCCTGCGTTTCCAGCTATCGGGGAGCCCAGATCTTTGAGGCGATCGGTTTGAATGAAGAGGTGATTGAGAGCTGCTTTACCGGAACGACCTCGCGGATCGGTGGGGTGGATTTCAAGCTTTTGGGGCGGGATGTTCTGGCCTTACACGCCTCGGCCTATGAAACTGGGGCTGTCCCCATCTCTTTAGATCCCGGCGGCTTCTACCGATTCCGACGGGATGGGGAGATGCATGCCTTCAATCCGCAGGTGTTGGACACCCTCCACACCGCGGTCCATACCAACGAGTGGGCCGATTACGAGAAGTATGCGCAGCTTGTCAATACCCGAGAACCAATCTGTCTTCGGGACCTGTTGGATTTTTCCTCGGACCGGGCGCCGATTCCGATTGAGGAAGTGGAACCGGTGGAGTTGATCCGCAAGCGGTTCTGCACCGCGGGGATGTCGCACGGGGCCCTCTCTCGAGAGACGCATGAGTGCCTGGCCATGGCCTTGAACCGGATTGGTGGAAAATCGAACTCCGGGGAAGGGGGAGAGGATCCGATCCGGTTTAAGCCGTTTCCCAACGGCGACTCGGCCAACAGCGCCATCAAGCAGGTGGCCTCCGGCCGGTTTGGGGTGACTCCCGAATATCTCGCCTCGGCCAAGGAGCTGGAGATCAAGATCGCGCAAGGCTCCAAGCCGGGAGAGGGTGGGCAGCTTCCTGGACACAAAGTGTCCGAGGAGATCGCTCGGATCCGCCACTCGGTTCCTGGGGTGACCTTGATCTCACCGCCGCCGCACCACGACATCTACTCGATCGAGGATCTGGCCCAGTTGATCTACGATCTTAAGATGTCGAACCCGAAGGCCGAGGTCTGCGTGAAACTGGTCGCCGAGGCCGGGGTGGGGACGATTGCCGCCGGGGTGGCCAAAGGGTATGCCGATGTGGTCCACATCGCCGGCCACGATGGCGGGACCGGTGCGAGCCCCATCTCCTCGATCAAGAATGCCGGATCCCCCTGGGAATTGGGGGTAGCCGAGACCCAGCAGGTGTTGGTGATGAACGACCTTCGGAATCGGATTGTGGTAAGGACCGATGGAGGATTAAAGAGCGGCCGGGACATCGTGATGGCCGCTCTCTTCGGTGCCGAGTCGTACAACTTTGGGACTGCGGCCTTGGTGGCCGCCGGCTGCTGCATGGTGCGCCAGTGCCACTTGAATACCTGTCCGGTCGGCGTGGCGACACAGGATCCCAAGCTTCGATTGAAGTTCAAATCTCCGCCGGATCTCGTGGTCAACTTCTTTACCTTCATCGCCGAGGAGGTTCGCCGGATCTTGGCCTCGCTGGGATACCGATCCCTGGATGAGATCATCGGGCGGGTAAATCTTCTCAAAGTGAAGCCAGTCGCCCTGGAGCATCCGAAGTGGTCCACCATCGACTGGTCCGCCCTCTTAAGCGATCCGGATCCCACCGGAACACGGCCTAAGCGGTGTCTTCTGGACCGAAACGACCGAGAGGATACCCCGCTGGATGAACAGATCTTGATCGATGCCAGGCCGGCCCTCGAGGGGAATGCCCGCGTGACGCTCCGGTACCTGGTCAAGAACCACCAACGGGCCATTGGGACCCGACTCTCTTACGAGATCGCGGCCCGTTATGGAGACAGCGGCCTGCCCGGCGGTTCCCAGATCGAGTGTCGGTTGACCGGCTCGGCCGGCCAGTCGTTCGGCGCCTTCCTGATCAATGGAGTGCGGCTTTATCTTGCAGGCGAGGCGAACGATTACGTTGGCAAGGGGATGCACGGCGGAGAAATCGTGATTCGGCCCCATCCCCGGATCCCGGCCAAACCGGAGGATCTCGTTTTGGTGGGGAACACCGTCATGTACGGAGCCACCGGCGGCACCCTTTACGTCAACGGGCGGGCCGGGGAGCGCTTCTGTGTGCGCAACTCCGGCGGCCGAGCGGTCGTCGAGGGAATTGGCGATCACGGCTGCGAGTACATGACCGGCGGGATCGTGGTGGTCTTAGGGCCGACCGGCCGCAACTTCGGGGCCGGGATGACCGGCGGCTTGGCCTTTGTGTTGGATGCCGAGGAAACCTTCTCCCAGCGGTACAACCCAGCCTTGGTGGAGATCCACAAGGTGGAGGATCCCGAGGATCAGGATCTCTTAAAGTCGATGGTCCGCGCGCATGCGGATCTGACCGGAAGCCCCCGAGCCAAGGAGATCCTTTCCAACTGGGATCAAGCGCTCCCCAGCTTCTTAAAGGTCCAGCCAAAGAAAGAGGTCGTCAAACTCGAGGCCGCCGTCGGCGCCCCCGTAGAGAAACCCACCCGCTAACTCGGTGTCAGACACCACGCCTACTTTTAAAAAGTCATATCGGTGTCTGACACTGCTCTTGCTCCTTTCGTTGGGAAGTCTCGCTTCGGCTGAACAACTCGATGCAACCGATCCGCTGACCCAGGAGCTTTTCTCGATCTATCAGCGATCCCGAGGGGCACTTAAGACTAGGAATCAGGAGGCCTATCTTTCTACCTTTAGCCAAGCAAGGGTGGAATGGATGAAGCGCTACATGATTGAGGCACAGATGGGGTCGTTTCGAGAGTTGATGGATAAGATTGCGGCGTTGGATGCAGAGTTAGATGGGGAGCAAGAAGGATGGAGAACCGAGATTCTTCCTCAGTATTCAGGACGAAAGGGGAATGAAGCCACGCTTGTTTCTATACTTCCCAAGGCGCGGGCAACGGTTTCTATCGGTGACTCCTCTATTCCAGGATCGGTTGATGATTACGTTGTCAGGATTGATTTTCTCAAAGAATCCTCTGGTTGGAAATTGGTCGGAAAGGAGAAATGGGCCCCTAAACCTTCTTGGATGGGTCTGGGGTTGTTTGAGTTGTCGCAGCAGAGGACGGTTTTTCGCCTCCCTACCGGATGGACCGCGTCGTACTCCGATTCTACGAAAGAGTTTGAAGGCAGTTATGATGATCTGAAGGAAATCGCGTTTTCGAATGATCGCCGATTTCTGTACATTCGAACCTCATTTGTCCGAGCGCCTGCCTCGGTTGTTCCGAATCTCCTCATCTATTTCAATACAGATCAAAACGAATCTACGGGGAGTACGACTCGAGATAACCTTGGGCCAAAAATTTCCGGGTGGGAACGCCGACTCGAGCTTAGGCCTTCCGTCCGTTCCGTGTCCGGGAAGAATAGGTCACAGGCTCAATGGGCCTATGAGGTAGTGGCTGGTGAGCTTGGTGTGCCAAGAAGCGCGGTCTACTTCGAGCAGAATAATGGCTGGATTCGTGCTAAAGGATTCCACTTATTCTTTCAAGTTCCTCTGGAACTCCTTGGTCTAGAACCAAGGGCTGCCTTTCAGTTCATCATCGTAGACTCATGGAGGGAGTCGTTGGACACGGTGACCCGCGGCGAGCACACTCTCACCGCGGATGTTAAGTCAGGGGAATAAGGGCAAGTTCCGCTTTAAGGCGGTCGTAGTCGCGGTCCCTGGTCAGGAGTGGGGCTTCGTAGATCTTGGCGAAGGCGGCGATGTAGCTGTCGGCAATCCCCAGGGAATACTGGGCCTTGAAACGGACCGCGGTCAGGACGATCCTTTCCTCCGGCCAGAGGATCGGCCGGTTCCACTTGGTGACTAGGGTATAGCGAGCGATGGCCTCTTCCTCTCCTTGCCGTTGCCACACCAGATAAGTCAGTTCCGTTAAGGTGACAAAGGGAATGGCGAGTCGATGGTGATACGAAGCGACGGTGCGAGCTCCTGCCTCATCAGCCAAGAAGATGGCCAGAGCAGACGTATCGAGGATAACCCAGTCGGGATTAGCCGCCATGCTCCCGGCGGCGTTCTTGACGTCGGGCGGCAATCACCTCAGCAGAGCTCAAGATACCTTTCAAGCTTCCTCGAGAAGCGGCAAAGGGATCCTTAGGTAAAGGGACCAGGAGAATCGCAGTTCCCGTATCCACAAATTCCAGCTTGACACCAGGTTTTAGATGCCGGCGCTTCCGAATGGGAGCCGGAATCACCAACTGTCCTCGAGCCGATAACGTAGACGTCATGGTATCCTCCCGATTTAAGGATACATGAAGAATAGGGTAGAAGTCAAGACGGGGATGGCCAAACGTCTTACTACCCGAGGCCCATCGCCGCGGCGGCGCCTCGCCCGCCTCCCCTCGCCTTCGCTCGGGGTCGCCAGGGTGCTCGGTCGGCCACTCGGCCTCGGTGGAACGCCATGCTTCCATGGGGTCGCATGGCCTGAATTTTGGAGCTCGGCCTCACACCGACGAGGCGAATTACTCGCCGCGGCGGTCTTTGACCCAGCCGTTGCCGCCTTGGGATTTCACCCACTCCTTCAGTTCCGCCCCGATCTGAGCGATCTCCGCGACGTGAGTTATGTGGCGTTGCTCGTTGGTCACAACCGCCATCGAAATGGTCATCAAGGGAAAGCGTTTGACTTCGCCGTCCCGGTCTTTGGCCTCGATGAATCCTCGCTCACGGTCGGCCTCATCGTAGAAGGAGGCCGACATTTTGGCGAAGTCGCGAAGGATCCGCTCACCCATCTTGGCAACGGCGCGAGGGTCGGTGATCAGGACGAAATCGTCTCCCCCAATGTGACCGAGAAAATCCTGAGCGGTTCCCAGCTCCCGCATGGCGATTAAAACCAAACGGGCGGTGGCCTTTAAAACCTCATCCCCGCGGGCAAATCCGTAAGTGTCGTTGAAGGCCTTGAACTTATCCAGATCGATGGTGAAGACGGCGAGGGGCTTTCCGGTCCGCAGTCTTTCCTCTAGCTCTTCCAGGATGGAGACGTTGCCGGGCAGCTTGGTTAAGGGGTTGGCGTCCAAGGCCCGGGCCGTGCGCCGAAGCAGCATCCGAACTCTGGCGATGAGCTCCATCGGCTCAAAGGGCTTGACCATGTAGTCGTCAGCCCCGGCCTCGATCCCTTCCACCTTGTCCGATACCTCCCCGCGGGAGGTGAGCATGAGGATCGGCAGGTGCTGAAGAAGGAGGTCTTTCTTCAAGGCTTGGGCCACCTGGCTGCCGTCTAAGCGGGGCATCTTAAAGTCGAGGATGACCAGTTGCGGGTTGACCTTCCGGATCAACCTCAGGGCTTCCTCTCCATCGGCCGCCTCCTCGACTTGGTAGCCTTCTCCCTCGAGGGTGAGCTTGAGGATGTCTCGGATATCCGCCTCATCGTCCACGACCAGGATGCGAGGAGGGTTCACGGGTGCCCTCATCCTTTAAAAGGTGCCTGGCACCTTGGGTTCCCAGGGAAGGGTGAAGCTGAAGGTGGATCCCTTCTCGAGCTCCGATGTGACCCCGATGCGCCCGCCGTGGGCTTCAACGATCTGCTTGACCAAGGCTAGGCCCAACCCGGTTCCCCTTCGTTCCCGGTTGATGGGATTGTCGGCCCGGAAGAACTCGGTAAAGATCTTCGGCAAATCTTCAGAGGCGATCCCAATGCCGGTGTCGGCGACGTCGACCTGAAGGAAGGCATCTTTTTTGACGGCTCGGATCGTGATCGACCCTTTGGCCGGGGTGAAGCGGATCGCGTTAGAAAGGAGATTCACCAGAACCCGCTGGAGGCTGCTTTCGTCGGCCGGCAGGGGTGGAAGACCGGGAGGAACCTGAACCTTCAAGGAAAGATCCTTCTCTTTGAGCTGAAGGGTAAGAAGATCTGCGACCGTATCGATGAGATGGGTTAAGACGATCGGCTTGGCCGACAGATCGATCCGGCCGGATTCGATTCGGGCGATGTCCAGCAAGTCCGAGATCAAGTTCGAGAGAAAATCGGTGTGCCGGTTGATCTTCTCCAGGCGGTCTGCCTGTTCCTTGGTCACGGCCCCAAGACGCCCGGCCTTCATCAAGGCGGTGTACCCCTTGATCGAGGTTAACGGCGTCCTCAATTCGTGGGAGACGGCGGAGACGAAGTCGGACTTCATCTTGTTGAGCTGCGTCAGTTCTTCGTTCGCCTTGTACAGCTCCTGGGTTCGGGCCTGGACCCGCGCCTCCAACTCATCGCGGGAGTTCTTCAGCGCTTCGGAAAACTGGAGGTTCTCCATCGCCACTCCCACTTGACTCATCAGGATCGATAAGAGCTCGATGTCCCCGGTCTCCAGCTTTGGATAGGGAGGATTGGTTCCGGTCAACAGGAACCCTTGGGACTGGCCTTTGAGGATGAGCGGCACCCCGGCGTAAGAAATTACCCCCAGGAGGCGCGATAAGTCCGGCAGCCTTCTCGTCCCACGCTCGGGATCCGGGACAAAGAGCGGTTCCCCGGGATTTAAGAGAGGGAATCGGACCAGCCCCATCAGTTCATCCATCTGGAGGCGTTGAATCTCCTGCGCTTCAAACCCCGCCTGGGAGGAAAGAAGAGATTTTGTCGGATCGGCCGGATCGACCAGACAGAATACAGCCCTCTCAAACCCTAAGGTGGAGACCGCGGCCTCCGCGATCAATGGGAACAGCTCAGCCAACGATCGAACCGAGAGGATCCGGTTGGAAAGTTCATTCAGGGCCGCCAGCCCCGCGACCTTTTTCTCCAAGGCCTCCTGGGTTCTGGTCAGCTCCAGGTCGGTTTGCACGATGATCTTGGTATTCTGATCGAGCTCCTCACAGATCCGGTTGGCGCGATCGATCTCCCGACGGTAGGTGTTCAGTTGCTGACGCAGCACCTCGTAGCTACCCAGGAGGGTCGCCCCCACCAGGAGCATAAAGAGGGCGTAGGCCAATCGAAGAAGGGTGGAATCGGAGAGGGCGATGAAGAGGAGAAGGAAGAGGCTGGCGATCACGGTCAGCTTCATGGTGAGCGGCATCGGTGGCTCTCCAAAGTTTCGTTACGTGGATACGGCCACCACGACCAGCGTCTCGTTGTGGAAGTGGCTGCGTCCCCGGAAACCGGCGGCGGTTAATGGGGCCTGCTCCCCGTAGTCGTAAAAGCCGATGAAGGGGACCTCCTCCCCCAACGCCTGTCGGACGATGGCGATCTCTTTGGCCACCTGCGGCCCAAACAGTCTGGATCTGGAGCAGGAGCTGAACACCAACCCCAAGCTGGGATTCCGGGGAGCGATCTCCAAGGTCGCCTGTTCCGCCGCCCGTTTCGCCGCTTCCCAGGCCCGGGCCTTCGATCCCATCATCAGGCGCACCTCCGACCCTTCCGGGATCTCTCCCGCGTAGATGAGGGAGCCATTGGGGTCGACCTTGAGAACGTTCCTTAACAGGTACTCCTCCTCACCGGGGATCGGCATCCCTAAGGGATAAACGATCGACATCTCGGCCAGCGATTCCGATTTGAGCGACACCGCCTGCTTTCCAAAGTAGGTTTCGTACAGGTTGACCGCCGTGTGATGGTCCAGCTCCTCAACCACGTTGGCTGTCGCCTTGGTGACCCGTCGAGGCCTCCCCAAAGGCTGCCATCCGTGTCGGGCGCCGATCCCTAAAGCGATCGGTCCGGCCAGCAGGATCCCCACCACGGCGTCGGTGTACACCTTCCCATTGGAATATTGGTAGGTGCGGGTGAATCCAAAGTCGTCCGCCGCCGATCCGCCCGTAATGGGGAAACTCAACCCCATCACCTCTTGGATGCCCCGGATGACTTCCGCTACGTTGCCGGTCAAACCGTCCGGAAAGATAACCAAGCCGTGGGGATGGGGCAGCTGAGCTTGGATCGTACGCGAGGCGATCTCTTGGCCGGCCCGATGCGGGTTCTCGCTGATTCCGTGGCCTAAGCCGGCGGCAATTTGAAGGGTGTCGGATCGGATCGTCATCACCACCACGGAGCGCCGAATCGGTCCTTCCGGAACGATCTCTCCGGCCGTGGAGCAGCCCACCAAAGGGGCCTCGTGGGTGATGGAGACGACCCCTTTCAGCAGCGACCCCTGATCGAACCGGACCGAGGCGAAGACCAGCACGACATCGGCGGAGGTTTGCCCCATCGATTGGAACGCCATCCTCGCCGCCTCTTCGCCGGCCCGAAACGAGTCCGACTGCCGGCTCTGTCCTACGCCCACAAAAGTCGCCATGGCTACCTATGGAGTATACTATGCGCAACTGGACACCCAATGACCTTTTCCCTATACTGAAGAATCGCCATCCCTCCTTCGGAAGATGGGGTAGGTTGATTACCCCTCGAACGCCGAATGGTAGTTGAGACGTAGTGAAGGGGCACCGCTGTCCAGCCAGTGCAAAAGGGGACGCCCCGCCTGCGGCGGGACTTTCCCTGGATTGGCCCAGCTAAAGCTGGGCTTAAAAAACTTAGGGGACGTGGCGGAACTGGCATACGCGCGTGCTTGAGGGGCACGTGCCGCAAGGCTTGGAGGTTCAAATCCTCTCGTCCCCAAAATTTGGCATCCTTGTTTTAGAGAGGATTTGAAGGGAGCCTGCACGGCGGGACGAATAGGAGCGCCGGTATTGCAGGCGGATGGCCGACCGAGCATCCTGGGCCTCCAAGGCCCGAGCGAGGCGCCAAATCCTCTCGTCCCCAAAATTTGGCATCCTTGTTTTAGAGAGGATTTGAAGGG
>CAYJWF010000008.1:0-55750 GCA_964373805.1 uncultured Planctomycetia bacterium
GCTGGCGCTGTCGGAAGCGCCACCACGCGCCCCGGCGCAGCCAGAAGCGTAGAGGAAGGGGCCGGGACAGGGGTGAGGTCAACCCGCGGAGCAGGAGCCTGGGAAAAGGGTGCCTCGTCGTGCCTCACCGTCCGTGGTTCTGCGCCACGTACTCTGGCGGGGACAAGCTCCCCGGCCCGTCTATCGGGCATCTCGCCGGGGCGGGCACCACGAACGGCCTGGGCTCTGGAATCCCTGAGAATCTCTCCAGAGGTTTCGGGATGGCTTGTAGGCTTCTTGGACAAAGTGTCCCTCAATGAGGCGTCCCCTTGGTAGGTGACCTCGATCGAACGGAGGGCCCTTAGAGGAGGAACCGTTCCCACCGGTGGGTGAATCGTCAAAAGGCCCAGGTGGGCCAACACCGACCAGCCGATGGCAATCCTTAAGGTCATCTATCCCCTTGCCGTCGTCCCCACCGATCCCGAAAGATCAGCGGCTCCATCGGAATCCGACCCGCCCAACCTACCTCCTCCAGCTCAGGGCGCGGTAGAAATTCCTCTGGGTAACCCAAACAGAGGTACGCCACAGGGATAATCCCTGGCGGGATCCCCAAGATCTTTTTTAACCGATCGTTCCTCAGGATGCTCACCCAGCCGGCCCCAATCCCTTCCGCCCGGGCTGCCAGCCAAAGGTTCTGAACGGCGCAACAGGTGCTGTAAACGTCGGTCCGGCGGATGGTGTTTCGGCCCAGAACATGAGGTCCGAATCGGCGTGGGTTGCAAGTGATGCAGAGATTGATCGGTGCTTCCAGAATACCCTCTAACTTGAGACGTTCATAGAGTTGGCGGCGTCTGCCCCGGAACAGCTTGAGCGCCCGAGCATTCTCCCGAACAAACAGCTCCTTCACCTTCCCCTTAATCTTCGGATTTCGGATGACGAGAAAGTTCCAAGGCTGCATGAATCCGACAGAAGGAGCGTGATGAGCCGCCAGGAGGATCCGCTGAAGCACCTTTTCTGGGATCGGATCCGGGAGGAACCGGCGAACGTCCCTCCGGGAGAAGATCACCTGATAGATCGGATGTTCTAAAATTTCTGGAGCTGCCATCGCTGCCCGATAAGCCGGGTGTACTATTGGCCCGAAGAAAAGGCTCTCGCTTGAACTCCTTGGAAGGCATAGGCCAAAAAGACGTAGCCACCCAGGAAGAGACTGGTAAAGAGGAGATCCCCCACGAAGGAGCGCTGGAAATAAGGGATCGCCCCTGAGAGGGAGATCCAAAGCCCCTGCGGAGTCTTTGGAACCACCGCGCAGGTGCCGGTGGCCCAGTCCCCCACGGCCAGCACCATGTGAAAGATCGGTGATGAGACGAGAAGTCCCATCAAAATGGAGCGGAAGTTGGGACGGATCTTCAAGACCAGAATCGTTGCCACCACGGCGGAGACACCGATCAACCGAACCATCGTAAAGGCCGATAAACCGATCAGAAGATCCCGCACGAGGATCCCCCCCAATCCTACGATCCACAGCTCCCGGGGCTTGAGGAAATATCCCGCGCACAGGATCGCCCCCAGAATGGGAGCCACCCCCAATTCATGAGAAAAACGCCCGGCCATCAAACCGCAGGCCAGCGTCAAGAGCACCGTTGCCATAAGAAACCCTCCTCTTCCTTGAAAAGGTACCTTCTGCTTCCTGAATCCTCTTCTTCAGAGGGTACCTGGTACCTAAGCTAATTCCCTTCTCGATCCGAACCCAGTTGGAATTGAACAGGAATCTCAACCCACGAAGCGACGGCCCTGCCCTTTCGCCGGGCCGGCACAAACCGCCATCGGCTTAAAGCCACCAGGGCCGCTTCATCCAAGATCGGATGTCCGGAGCCTTGGGACACCTGCAGATCCGCTGGCTTTCCCTCCGGCATCACCCGGGCCTTCAAAATCACCCTTCCCTGCCATCCCATGACCCGCGCCTGCCAGGGGTAACGAGGAGCCGGGTTGCGCAGAGACGATGGGGAGATCCGTGTCGCGGCTCCGCCGTCATTCTCCCAAAGCTCCTGCCGCGAGGCAGGAGGGCCGAGTGGTGCCGCTTCCTCTAGCGGCAGCCGCTGAGGCGGGGGGGGGACCGGACAAACCTCCTCCTCCCCTGATTCCTCTTTACGACTCCCACGTTCCACGAACTCCAGCTCTACCGAGCTTTTACCCCGGATCACGTCGGTGAACACCCCCGTCGTGGCCCCAAGTTTCAAACCGAGCGGAACCAACAAAAGGGCATGCAGGCCGATCGAAAACAGCGTTGATTGTACCAGGCTTCGGGTCATCGGTGAATCTCTTTCGTCTCATCGGAAGAGGCCAGCAAAATCACTCGCCCTACCCCTGCTCCCCTGACCGCCGCCAACAGTTCCACCACCCGTTCATAGGGAGTTTCTCGATCGGCCCGGATTCCAACGCGTAGGGAAGAGAGCTTAGGGTCCGAGACAAGCCGCGCTTGAAGCTCCTCAAGAGTCACTGGTTCCCCTTCCATCTCCATCGCTCCGGAATGGGAAACCGTCACGACGAGGTGGCTCTCTTTGGAAAGCGTTGGGACCGCGCCCGCCTTGGGAAGCTCCACCGGCAGCCCCCGCACCACTTCCATGGAGAGGACCGAGGACATGAAGAAAGCCAGAAGGAGAAAGAAGGAGTCGATGAGCGGCACCATTTCAATCCGGGGCCGTCGAGCCGGAGGGATATAGACCTTCATCTTTCCACCTCGATGGGGTGGGACTCCGATACCGTGCTCCGTGTCGCCAACAGCTCCAACGCCGTGGACTGCCGTTCGATATCGTGCGCCATCTCTTCAACCTTAGCCGAGAAGAAATTGTAGGGCGGGATCGATAGAATCGCGATGGTCAAGCCGGCGGCGGTAGTGATGAGGGCCTCGGCGATTCCTGAGGCGACCAGCTGCGGATCGGGCAACCCAGCTCGGCTTAAGAATCCGAAGGCCCGGATCATTCCGGTGATCGTGCCGTAGATCCCCAACAGGGGGGCCAGGGTAATCGTCGTGTCCAGAACCCCCAGGTACCGCCGCATGGGACCCAACTCCTGTTTCACCTGGACCTCCAGAGCACCGGTTACCGAACCTGGCCAGTGCTCCAGCCCCTTCGTCAGAACCCTGGCCACGGGATCGGATAGGGACCGGCTTAAACGAAGCGCTTCTGAAATTCGCCTGTGCTGGACAAGATCCAGAATATTCTGCACCCCTTCCGGATCCCGCTCCTTTCGGAGCCTTATCCAGAAAAGGAAACGCTCTGTGATCACGGTCATCGCAACCATGGAGCAAACCAGGAGCGGGTACATCACCGGCCCACCCAACCGGAACAGCTCGTAAAGCATCCTTACTCTCCCTCCTGTAAGGGGCCAAACCGAATCTCGGTGTTGACCACCGGGGCCGAATTGATCTGGACCCGCACCGATTGCGTCCCCAGTGTCTCATGCCAAACATGCACTGGATGTCGCCCGGGCGGTATCTCCCGGAGGATGAACCTCCCTGCCGAGTCGGTCACCGCGTAAGATCGGCTGGGAACCACCACGACCCAGGCGTACATCCAAGGATGAACGCCACAGCGAACGATGTAGCGTCCCGGCTCGGTAAAGCGCCAAGGGATATCGGAGGCGTCCGCCTTCTGCCATCGGTGCATGAGCATGGCCGGTTTTCCCTCCCGAAAGATCCGAACGTTGTGAAGAACGGAATCGGAATTCCGAATCCGAACTTCGGACCCCGCTGGGATCGCCAGGGTATGCGGTTCAAAAACACATTCCTTTTGATCTAAAAGGAACATGTCGGAGGTTATTTCGATCCGTTGTTGGATCTGTTCCGGAGTCCATTCTGGTAAACCCCCGGTCCAGACCACCGCGTTTTGGACACCACCATCCGGGCTCACCAACAACTTCGGGGAAACCTTTGAAAGGGAACCACAACCTTTAGTGGAGTGATCCCCATCCTTCGGTTGGATGGTCACGATCTTCGTTTCCGGCACTGGACTCTCCAACCGCACCACACCATGAACCTCCCCCGCCTCTATAGATCTGGCAATACACAACACAGCTAGGGATAGGACAAATGGGGTTAGATTCCTTCTGAATCGAGACACCCCCGCGCCGGGGGTATCTCCCTCTTTATTGATCATAGGCACGATACTCCCATCGGACCAGATCTCCGGGTTTCAGTTTCCTCTTGTAGGGGCTGACCTTCTTCGAACCGTTCACCGAGACGGTCCACCATTGATTGGTGGCCGGATCGGTCGCCACGCCATCAATCACCGCCGTCTCGCGCGGATCGCAGCAGACCGCCCCTTTCTCCACGGAACAGACTTTAGCTACCAATCGATCCGGCGTGGTTCCACGTTCAACCTCAACCACCCTTCGAATCGGCGGCTTGTTGGCCGGCCCGTAGTCCACCTCCAACGCCACCTCAAACGGCTCCGCCGGCCTGCCCAGCGTCGCGCACCCCATCAAAAGTAAGAAACAAAGGTACCAGGTCGACCCGACCCCTTTGTTCATCCCCAGCCGATTCATCGCTCTACCGTGATACCCACGCTGGCCACGGTCCCGTTGGCTGGGAAGCCGAGGACCTCCTGGTATTTTCGGTCCATCAGATTCTCAACGCGCAGATACCCTTTCATCCAGGACGAAAACCGATACTGGGCGTTCAAGTCAAATTTCAGATACCCCTCGTTCTTCTGTCGCCCTTCCGTCCGTGACTCTTCTCGGCTGCTCACCAAAAGCCCCTCCAGACGGGTCTCCCATTTGGAACTGGGCTTAAGCCCCACGCTAAAGCCAAAGGTGTTCTTGGGAACCCGAAGGAGCTCCTCGCCGCTAGGCCGTTCGTTGGCCCTTAGGTGCCCATACGAACCGGTGAGGACCCACGGATCCCACGGCTTCAACTTCAACTCCCATTCCACCCCATCGATTCGGGCTTGACCAGAGTTCTGCGCTTCAGAGCGGTTAGAGGCGACCTGGACAAACTGAATGAGATCCTCGTAATCGGTCCGAAACAGGGTCCCGGACCAACTCAAACGGTCATCGAAAACCGCCTGATCGGCTCCGATCTCAAACGTCTGGCTCTTCTCCGCGGCCAGGTTGGGATTTCCAAAGTTGGGGAAGAAAAGCTCGTTTAAGGAGGGAACCCGAAAGCCCTGTCCGTAGCCTCCCCGAAGTTTAAGATTGAAGGGAGCGATAAAATGGGCCGCGGAGGCATCCACCACCTCATCCCGTCCGAAGGAGCTTTCCCGGAAGGCGCGCACTCCGGCCAAGATCGTCAGCGGTTCCAACGGTTGCCACTGGTTCTGGAGATAGACCGCCCGGGTCGTCTGGGCCTTTGAAAAGTTCTGGTTGGCTCCTTCCTTGCGGCGGTCGGCCTCCCGATCCTCAAATTCAAAACCGAGGGTGACCGTATCCCAATCGACCGGTGTGAAGCGGTTCATCCACTCCGCCCCGTACCGTTCCGTATCCAACTTGGCGAGGCTGTTGGCCTCGGTGCCGCCGTTGGAGGGATCGTTATCGATCAGGTTGGCGAGGTTAAAGGAGAACCGAACCGTCTGCGACCAAAAGGAGGTTACTTCATTCTCGAGCTTTGCGGTGCCGATCGTCTGACGCTCCCGATTGCGTCGATTCGGATCCGGCCGAAAGGCCCCGTCGTCGATCCCTACGATGGCGAAGAGGTGACGCAACGAAAGGTCGATCGCCGTCGACTCGGTAAAGTTGTACCCGATCCTCGCCGAGAGATTGGTATTCTGGTAGTCGTCATTCTCACTTAGGCCATCGCTGTCGATCCGGGAGGCGGAACCGGAGAGATGCCACTTTCCGATTTCGCCGTTCAACGAGCCGACCTCCCGAACGGTATCCTGTCCCCCGTACTCCTGGGTATAGGCGTACTTCATCGGGCCTTCCCCCCGGCGAGTGATGAGGTTGATCACTCCTCCCATCGCGTCGGAGCCATACAAGGTAGATCCGGGCCCCCGCAGGACTTCAATCCTTTCCAGATTGTCCGGCGTGAAATGGTTAAAATCAAACGAACCCAGGGTGGGACTGGCCACATGGGCCCCATCCAGGGTCACATGTACCTGCGGGGCGCTCGCCCCGCGGACCACCACGGCCGTGGTCCGGCCGATGGCTCCGGTTCTTCGAACTAAGGTCTCCGGGACATTCTCAAAGGCCCCGGACACGAAGCCTCCCTTGACGACACTTAACTCCTCCGCCGGAATCACGCTCACCGACCGGGTCACCTCTTTGGCCGGGGTCCTCGCCTTGGTCGCGGTGACCACCACCTCCTCCATTCGGGTCGGCTCCTCCGCAAAAACAGCCGTCAGTCGTGAGCCGTGAGTCGTGAGGAAAAGCCCTGTCAACATCAAAACCAGATAACTTCCTTTCACCGTATGCTCCTTTCTTTCCCCTCGAAACCTGAGGGAGCTTTTTCCAGATCGATCGGTCTACTGGCTTCCGATCAGCCTACTCTCCGCGCCTTCCCATCTTCTAGAGACGGTTCTCCATGAGAACCGTCTCTTATTGGACAGTGGCTAGCGAGCGGATTTCGTCCCGGTTACAGTTGCGGGGCAGCGCCTGACTTCCTGCCTGCCGGCAGGCAGGTCACAGGCTTCCCGTTCATCGATCTGAACCTGTTCCTTCTCATCTTTTCCGTAAAACTTCCCAACGCCGCGCTGCCGTCACGAATCGCTGAGCCCACCGCGGCCGACTCAAGAAATGCAGATGGATGTACGAAGCCAATAGGTTGCGCTGAAAATATCCCTCCCGACGGGAGTTTCCCCCGTTCGGAGAGGCTACCTCATAGGCGCCTAGAACTTTCCGAGAAACTTCCCACACCGAGTGATGGAACTCGTGCCCTCGGGCCATCTCTCCTTTTCGGGCCAAGACCGTCGGCCGGATGGCCCGTACCTGCTTGTAGCCAAAGTTCTGAAGCCGATCGGTCATCCGAACCGATCCCGGCAGAAGACCTATCATTGGAAACCGCTTTCCCTTTCCGTTAACGATCGCTTGAGTCAAAACCATCAGTCCTCCACATTCGGCGTAAGTAGGAATTCCCCTTTTAACCCACTGCCGCATCTGGGCAAACAGGTTTTGATTCCTGGATAACTCGGCGGCGTACTCCTCCGGAAAACCACCTCCCAGATAAAGGGCCGCGACGCCAGCCGGCAAGGAGCGATCCTTCAAAGGAGAGAACGGAACCACTTCCGCCCCCAGCTCCCCTAGGAGATCTAAATTCTCCGGATAGTAAAAATGGAACGCCTCATCCATCGCCACAGCGATCGGTACTCTGTACCTGGTACAAATTTGGCTTTGGTGCCAGGCACTATTCTGCGTTTTCTTTATAAAAGTTTCGCGATTTTGGTGCCTGGCACCACGTTCGATCGCCTTTAAATCCACCCCTTCACGAAACCTGGCAGCCAGAGGCCCAAGGATCTTCTGCCAACCCCGCTCCTCGGTGGAAGGCACCAACCCCAGATGCCGTTCCGGCAACCGGAGCCGGTCATCCTTGGGAAGGTACCCCACCACCGGAATCTTGGCGAACCGCTCGATCCCTTCCTTGACCAACCGATAATGGGAAGGACCTCCCACCCGATTGAGGAAACAGCCGACGATTCGAACCTGTCGATCAAATTCAACCATGCCTCGGACAATCGCCGCGGCCGATCGGGAGAGAGCGCTGGCGTCCAGCACCAAGAGAACCGGACAGCCTAAGATCTTCGCCAACTGAGCGGTGGACCCTTCCTCGCCGGTGGCTCCGATGCCATCGTAAAGTCCCATGACCCCTTCGATCAAGGCGAGATTCGCGCCGAGGCAGGCCCGCTGAAACAGTTGGGTCAGCTCTTCTCGAGGGATGAGCCAGCCATCCAGATTTCGGCAGGGACGGTCGCTTAAAGAGCTGTGGTATCCGGGATCGATGTAATCCGGTCCCACCTTAAACGGCTGAACCGTCTTTCCCTGCCGAAGGAACGCCTGAAGGAGCCCTAGGGTGACGGTGGTTTTACCGACCCCGCTGTGGGTCCCCGCAATCAAAAGCCTAGAGATATGTACCTCACCAGCCATTTATTTGGTCAGCCACCAACGAATCCCGATACCAAGAACCGCTGCGAGAAAAGAACAAACCCACATCAAACGGATCGCCTGAGCGATCGCCTCCGGTTCCAAAGGACGTCGAGGATCCCCTAAACAGGGCATCTCCCTCGGCACCTTCTGATAAAAATTGGTCCCACCCAGTCTAACCCCCAAGGCTCCGGCCATGGCCGCTTCCGGAATCCAAGAGTTCTCCCCTTGTTTCCAAGCGTCTCGATAGGTCACGCGAAGCGCCTCCCCTGCCGATCCTCCTGTCATGAGCGCCGATAAGGCCAACGCCCAAGCGGTGAGCCGCGCCGGAACGGCGTTCATCCAACGGTCGACTTGGGCCGCGGCCTGGCCAAACCGCACGTAGCGAGCGGAACGAAACCCCACCATGGAATCCAACGTGTTGACCGCCTTGTAGAGACAGGCCAAAGGGGCACCCCCCAGCACCGCGTAGAATAGGGGGGCCACAATCCCGTCCATGGCGCTTTCTGCGATCGTCTCAACGGCAGCCCGCACGATCTCCGGTTCGGTCAAACAGTCGGTATCCCGCCCCACGATCCTGCTGACCTTGACGCGGGCGGTCCGAAGATCGTGGGATTTCAAGGCCCGATAGACCGGCCAACTCTCCACGGCCAAGTCTCTCGTGGAAAGACACGAGTAGAGGAGAACCACCTCCCCCCAGAAGGCCCATCCGATTGAGAATTTCCCCAAGACCCCTAACAGAAATTGGACCAGACCCAACGTTCCCCCCGCGATTCCAGCGACGAGCAACCAACCCGCCCTCCTCTCATCATGAATCAGCGACCTTAAGATCCCTTCCCCTCGTTGAATCGCCCATCCCAATCCCCGGACCGGATGGGGCAGCCACTGGGGATCGCCTAAACCTAAGTCGAGCAGGTACGCCAACGCCAACTTCAAAGGGAGGGTATCCATGGAATCACCCTTAAAAGCTTTTCCTGGAAAAGATGCTCTCGAACCACATCGGCCAGTCGATCGTAGGGGTCCAACCCCACGTCATTGCGAGGGACACCGACCCCGAGCGAAGCGAGGGGGAGGGGGACCGAAGCAATCCCACGATGAGATTGCTTCGCTTCGCTCGCAATGACGGTTGGTACACCGATCCGCAACCTATTCAAAAAGTAGCGACGGAATCCTTCCGCCTCAAACAGGCCATGCAGGTAAGTTCCCCAAATCTTCTTCTCGGGGAGCGCGCATCCATCTAATTCCTCCACGGCAACCCCTGCCCGCTCGGTGAGTCGGAAGACCGGCTTCCCCCGCCGACTCCCTTGGAGCCGCCCCGAGTGAATTTCAAAACCTCGGATCGGCTCTCCACTCTCCAGGTGGATCCCTTTCACCTGGGCGGTGAGCTTCTGCGGTAGGAAGAGGGTGCTGGTCGGCAGAACTCCCAATCCGGGCATCGCCGCTTCTTCCGATTCCACATGGGCCGGATCGTAAATCCATTGGCCCAGCATCTGGAATCCGCCGCAGATTCCCAAAACCGGCACCCCGGCCTCCACACAGCGGCTCAGGTACCGGTCCAACCCCACCGACCTTAGCCAAACGAGATCGCTCATCGTACTTTTCGATCCTGGGAGAATCACCAGGTCCGGAAGATCTCCGTTTCCAGGGGACACGGTGAGATATTCCACGGCCACGTCCGATTCTTGGTGCAGCGGATCGAAATCGTTGAAATTGGCCACGGTGGGATAGCGGATCACCTGGATGTGAACCAACTCGGTGTCAGACACTGCAGGAAGGGTGCCAGGTCTTAGACCTGGCACCCTTCCAAGGTTTCGGTGTCTGACACCGATGGCCAGGCTATCCTCCTCTGGAATGCCGAGGTTTTCGATGTAGGGGATCACCCCAAGAACCGGCCGGCCGGTCCGTTGCTCCAACCACTCTAAGCCTGGCCTTAAGAGGGCCTCCTCCCCGCGAAACTTATTGATGAGGAACCCTCGGACCAAAGCCCGCTCTTCGGGTGGGAGAAGCTCCAGGGTCCCCACCAAATGGGCAAACACCCCGCCCCGCTCAATATCGGCCACCAAAATCACCGGCGCATGGACCATCCGGGCCACCTCCATATTGGCCAAGTCGGTGGATCGCAAATTGATCTCGGCCGGCGAGCCGGCCCCCTCGATCACCACGACCTCGAAACGATCGATGAGCGCCTCGAGGGATTCCCGGATCACCCCCAGGAGCTCTTCCCGAAGCTTGGAAAATTCCACAGCGGGTACGGTACCCCGGACCTTTCCTAAGACGACCACCTGGGAACAACGATCGGCCATCGGTTTCAAAAGAACCGGATTCATCTGGACCGTGGGCGTCACCCCGGAAGCCCAGGCCTGAACCGCCTGAGCGTAGGCGATCTCACCCCCTTCTTCCGTCACCCAGGCGTTGTTGGACATGTTCATCCCCTTAAACGGCGCCACCCGAACACCCCGACGGCTTAAAATCCGACAGAAGGCGGTCGCCAAAACCGATTTCCCCACATGGGACGAGGTCCCCTGAATCATGACGACTTTAGCCGGCATGCTCAAGCACCCTCTGTAACGCCTTCAGCAACCGGATATTCTCTTTAAAGCGACGGACCGCCACTCGGATAAATCGGCCTTGAGGGAGCCCGGTAAAGTCGTTACAGACCCGCACGCCGATCCCTTCTTCACACAGCCGCTTCGCCAAGCTCTGATTGGACCAGGCCGGATCAAGAACCCGGCACAGAAAGAAGTTGGCCTCGGAAGGAAAGACCCGAACTCCCTTAACCCCCCGCAGAGCTTTCTCCAGCAGGCTCCGCTCTCCCGCAAGCTTCTCTCGTGAAGAAGATAAAAAGTCTCTGTCCTGAACCAACCGCGATCCGATTTCCGCGGCCAAGGCGTTCATGACCCACGGAGGCTGAATGGCTTGAAGCCGCCCCACCATCTCTGGGGAAGCCGCGAGATAGCCAATCCTTAAACCGGGGACGTGAAAGACCTTGGTCAGGGAGCGCAAGACGATCAGCCGATGAAACCGCTTGACCCATCCGATCAGGGAATGGCGGGATGGCTCCTCCACCAGATCGATGTACGCCTCATCCACCACGACGGTAATCCCAAGCCGCTCACACCACTCGATCCATTTCAAGAGCTCCTCTCTCGGCCAGAGGGACCCGGTGGGATTGTTGGGATGACAGAGAAACAGAAGGTCCATCTTCCGCGATGAAGAGGCCTTAAAAGGAGGCTGCTGCTTCATGAGCGGCAGCGGGTCAAATCCCTCTTCCTCTTTTAAAACCCAAGGGATCACCTTCCCCCCATCGGCCTGGACCGCCCGTTCGTACTCGGTGAAGGTGGGGACCACCACCACGGCTTGAGATCTCGCCACCAGACGACTGATGAGATGGATGAGATCCGCCGTTCCATTGCCTGGGAGGATGTGAGCCGGATCGAGCCCTTCCTTTTCAGCAACCGTTTCCCGAAATGTTCGGTAGGTCGGCTCCGGATACCAGCCGATTCGGTCCCAAGAGGATTGAAGAAATTTTCTTAACCCAGGGGGAGGTCCAAAGGGGTTTAAGTCGGCGCTAAAGTCTAAGAAACGATCCATCTCCTTCTCGTCCTCCAAAACCGCCCAAGGGTTTCCTCCGTGTTGAAAAGTGGGGTGAGACCCCAAGGGGTCTCGTCCCATCAGAATTTGCTTCATAGCGTCACCAAACACAGCAACAGGATCACTTCCACCGCCTCGTTGACGGCGCCCAAGGTATCCCCGGTAATACCCCCCAAACGCCAAAGGAACAGCTGATTCAAAAGCCCAAGAATGATCCCCGTCACTGCCATCGTGAAAATCCCCATCGCCGGGCCAACGGCCCAAAGGCCAAGCCCAAGGGTAAAGAGAGAGGCGACTCCCACCGTCTTCATCGATCGGACCTCCGTCGCCAGCCGCCCGATCCCGGCCTTCCCTGGAACGTACGGGAACCACTGAGCCGATAGGACCATGGCCCAACGGCTCAAAGCCCCGACCAAGAGAAGAACCCTCCACAGATCATTCGTCGGAATGGACCGGATCGAGAGCCATTTAAGTCCCAAAAGAAAAAACAGAGCCACCGCCCCTAAGGCTCCGATCCGGCTGTCTTTCATAATTTGAAGGGTGGACTCCGGATTTTTCCAAGCGGCTAAGCCGTCCACCGTATCGGAAAAACCGTCGAGATGGAGTCCGCCGGTCAGAACCGCCATCGCCATTAAACCCAACATGGCCGCTACCGAGCTGGGCCACTCCTTGACCGAGAGAAGAACCACACCGGCTCCCACCGCGCCGACCAGTGCGCCACCCAAGGGAAACCAAGCCATAGCTTGACTCATTCGCATGGCCGAATCCGGACCCCACCCACGCTCCTGAGGAGCCGACGATCCGCCCATCGGCAAAATCGTTAAGAACGAAACAGCATCTTTAATGGGGTGAGACCCCTTGGGGGCTAGCCCCTTGGAGGGGTCTCGTCCCATCAGGTTTTGATTTGCCTTCACTTCAGTTTTTCCGCCACTCCAGCCTCTTCGAAGGTCGCCATCTCCTTGAGCAGCCTTAAGGAGGCCTCGATCAGAAAAAAGGCCAGCGCCGCCCCCGCCCCCTCCCCCAGCCGCATCTTAAGATTAAGATACGCCTCAAGCCCCAAAGCCTTCAGTTGGATCGCATGGCCCGGCTCCTCCGATCGATGGGAAGCGATCAGATACTCGCGAACCATCGGTTCGATCCGATAGGCCAAAAGGGCCGCCGAGGTGGCGATGAACCCATCCAAGACGATCGGCACTCGATCTTGGGCGGCGGCCAGGAGGATGCCGCCCAAGCAACCGATCTCGAGTCCCCCGATGGCCGCCAGGCAGCCGACCGGGTCGTTGGGAGAGGGCCGATGTCGATCCAACGCCTCTTCGATCACCCGGACCTTATGGGCCCACTGCGCTTCGCTCAAACCGGTTCCCCGACCGGTGACCTCTTTTGCGGGCGAGCTCGTCAAAACCGCGGTCAGAGCGCTGGCAGCGGTCGTGTTCCCGATCCCCATATCTCCTAAGCCCACCAGATCGATCGGCTGGGCCTGGTGCGCCTGACGGAAAATTTCTCCACCCACTTGAAGGGTCCTTTCGGCCTCGGGACGGGTCATCGCCGGTTCCTTCACCATGTTCCCGGTACCCGGTCGAACCTTGGCTAAGATGAGCCCCTCCCTGGCTGGGAATGAGGCGTCCCGCGCTGACGCGCGGCACTTTCCTGCACTGGCCGCTGGCGCAGCCAGAAACGTAGAGGAAGCCACCCCGGCATCGACCACGAGGACTTCCGCCCCGACCTGCCGGGCCAGAACGTTGATGCCGGCTCCTCCGTTTAAGAAATTGAATACCATCTGAGCGGTCACCGCCTGGGGGTAAGCGGAGACGCCCTCCGCCACCACCCCGTGATCCCCGGCTACGGTAAAGATGACCTTGCGCTGAATGGAAGGGAGCGCCTTGCCCGTTATGCCGGCCATCTGAACCGCTATTTCTTCGAGCCGCCCCAAAGATCCTTGCGGTTTGGTGAGGCTGTCCCACCGCTTCCGACACAGTTCCTGGGCTTTCTGATCGATCGGTGGAATTTTAATGGGGCCAGACCCCTTGGGGTCTGACCCCATCATTTCAATCGCAGCGGCATACCCGCCACCAAGAAATAAACCTCGTCCGCCGATTGGGCCACCTTTTGGTTAACGGTTCCCAAAACATCTCGAAACTTCCGGCCCAAGGGATAGACCGGCACCAAACCCAACCCCACTTCGTTCGACACGAAGACAGCGGTGACGCCGGGTCGCCGACAAGCGGTTAATAGGGCGTCGATCTTCCGGTGAATCTGCGGGGCAGAGTTCTTGGCCAACAAGAGGTTCGTCACGAAGGTGGCGAGGCAATCGAACAGGATAAAACTCCCTGGGGTCAATAACCGCTTCGGCAACCGCTCCGGCAGATGAATCGGTTCCTCCAAAGTGGCCCATCGACCCTCTCGGGCCTTTCGATGCCGATGGATCCGCCCTTTCATCTCCGAATCGCAGGCAACACCGGCGGCCACGAAGAGGCGTTTTCGGAAAGGTTCCCCTTCGGCGAGCTCCAAAGCGAAGCGGCTTTTCCCGGACCGGGCACCGCCGGTCACGAGAATGAGGTGAGCCCTAGAAACAGAAACGGCCTCACCTTCCAGAGTTCGTGAGACCATCATCGATTCCTCCCCCTCGAAGGAGCGCCAAACACCGCGAGGTCTCCTGGCTTCCCCGACCTTGAACGCTGCCTTCCCACTCCAGGTGCTAGGCACCAAACTTAAAATGGCGCCAGGCACTTTTTAAGGAGCAGTGGCTTACCTGCGTCAAGGCCCTTATCCACCGCTAAAATGGTGGATCGGGGTTACAGTGGCGGGGCCGCGCCCGACTTTAACGGGCTTCCCTCACACGATGTCCTAGGTTGTCAAACGGCTTACTTGTATCACGGATGGGCCGACGAAGTCAAGGAGAAAGCCTTGGAAGCCTTTGAAACCCTACAGGAAAAGGAGGCCCAGATGGACGAGGAGGCTAACGATCAAGCCCGCCCCGAGAACTCCGAGGGCAATGGAGGGAAAGGCAAGGCGAAAGGGGAGCTTAAAGAGGCTGGCGGCGGCACAGCCGGTCCAGGCGCCGGTTAAGGGCAACGGGATCGCCACAAAAATAGCTAACCCAATGGCTTCGTACCGTTGAACGACCCCCGCCTTGGAAGCGGTCCGGGTAAAGAGCCAGTCAAAAAAACTTTTCCAGAGGGGAAATTGCCGCAGCCAGTTCGAAACCGGATCCAAGAAAAGAAGCAAGGGAACCACCGGCAAGAGATTGCCGAGGCAGGCCCACCCAAACGCCTGCGCCAGAGGCAACTTCAAGGCCACCCCCACCGGAATCGCCCCCCGCACCTCCGCGATCGGAAGAGCCGCCACCAAAGCGGTCACTCCTTCCGGTGGAAAGTGGTTCAGGAGCTCAATCAGTCGTTGGATCATGGGCAGAGGCTTCCCCCTCTTGGTAACCCTGCTTTCCGATCAAGGGGACAAAGACACAGCCGCACACGGAGCGAACTTCCTCTTTTCCTCCTCGACGTTCCACCACGGTGAGGGTCTGGTCGAGCAGGCTGCCGACCGGCATGACCAACCGTCCACCCTCCGCCAGCTGCTCGACTAAGGCCGGCGGTACCTGGGAGCCCGCCGCGGTCACTAAGATCCCATCAAACGGGGCCGCCTCCGGCCATCCTAAGGAACCATCCCCAACTCGGATCTCCACGTTAGAAATCTTAAGCTGGCGCAACACCTCGGAGGCGCCTTGAGCCAATTCCGGAATTCTCTCCATCGAGTAGACCGACGCGGCCAGACGCGACAGCACGGCCGCCTGATAGCCCGATCCGCCGCCCACCTCCAATACCCGAGCCGTGGGATTCAAACGAAGCTGCTCTGTCATCAAAGCCACCATGTACGGTTGAGAGATCGTCTGACCCGATCCAATGGGAACGGGATGGTCGGTGTAACTCTCGGCTCGATGCTCGATGGGAACGAACCCATGCCGGGGAATCTCTCCCATGACGGCCAACAGCTTGGGATCTCGAATGCCTCGAGCCACCAATTGATCGCTCACCATCTGACGCCGCTGGAGTTCAAAGGGGATCATGGAGGAGAGGGCCTCCCCTTCGCCTCGCTCTGGGTCGCCATGACGAGGAGGAAGCGAAAAAACCGGACGGTGTCCCGCAAGGGACGAACGAAGCTTAAGGAACGCCGATACACGGTGCTGATCGGAACCGAGCCGATTCGAAAACCAGCCCACGCGGATTTCACCACCAACTCCGAATCAATCTCGAACCGCTCCGAAGCCAATCGGACCCGTTCCAAGACCGGACGTGAGATGAGACGAAATCCACACTGCGTATCCGGAATAGGCTGACCCGCCACCCGAGAGAGGAACCACGACATCCAACGATTGGTCAGCCGCCGTTCCCAGGGCATCCCCTGAGGGTGGGTCATCCGGTTACCGATCACCAAATCTAAGGATCCTTTCAGTTCCAGGAATCGTGGGATCTCGCTGGGAAGATGCTGCCCATCGGCATCCAGGGTGAGAACCCAGTTGAACCCTTTTCGGAGCGCCTCCGAGAACCCCTTCCGAAGAGCGGCCCCTTTTCCGCCATTCACGGGACTCCGGATCAAGTAAATCCCTCTCGCCAAAGCCTCCTGGGTGGTTGCATCGCTGGAGGCATCGTCCACCACCATCACCGGCAAACCTTGCGCGAGGATGGCATCCACCAACGGCCCGATCGTGGCCTCCGCTTGAAAGGCCGGGATGACCACGATGGTATCGCGGCAGCCGGTTCTAACGGATGACGGCAGGGACAGGCCTCCAGAATTCTTGGAAAACGTACCATTGCGTGGGATATTGTCGAATGTAACGGGCCATCACGTCCAGGCAGTCGCGGGTGATCTGGACCACCGCCTCGTCTCGAGGGACTCCTGGAGGTGGAGGGATCGGAGGTTCCACGATGAGCCGATAGTTTCCTCTGCCTTCTCGAACCATAAAGATGGGGACGATCGGGGAGCCGGTCTTTAAGCTCAACAAGGCGGGCCCCCTCGGCACCCGGATCGTACGGCCGAACAGGGGCAACTCCATTCCACCCTGGAAGAAGTCGCGATCCCCGACCAGGGCAAGAAACTCGTTGCTTCGCAGAACCGAGAGGGAGCTCTCCACACAGGACCTGTGATCCAACGAGTGGACGGGCAGACCATTCACTCCAACGCGGGCTCGCTGCCGAGTAAAGAAGGCATCCACCCGAGGATTCTGATGAACCAGAACCACGGCATGGATCTTCACTCCCAAGAGGGAGATCACCGCTCCTCCGAGCTCGTAGTTGCCTAAGTGGGCGGTTAACCCAATGGCCCCTCGGCCGGCCGTCAACACCGCCTCCAATCGATCGAAACCCTCGATGCGCACCCGCCGGCGAATTTCCTCTAACGTGAGGTTCCCAAAACGAAAAAAGTCCACCAGGTACAAGGCGAAATTCCGGAAAACCTCTCGAACCTTGGCCGGGGAAACATTCTCCTCCTCTAAGATGGCCGCCAGATTGCTGCGCACCCCTTCCCGATCCCGGGCCGACCAGCCTGAGTAAAGGTCCGCCATTCTATAGCCCAACCAATAACAGAGCTTAAGAGGCAGGAGATGACACCCCACGTATCCCAGCTGGTAGAGGAGATAGAAGAACACCCTTATCCCTTGCCCATTCCTAAGAGGAGCCGCGCCGCCTCGACGGCCGCATGGGGCCTTCCCAGACGCTTGGCGTTAGCGGTCAGATGCTGCAACTGGGCAGGATTGTCCAAGAGGCGTTGAATCACCTCGGTGAGCCCCTTGGGATCGGAAACCGCCACAGCGGCTTGGGCACTGGTCAAAAAGTGGGCGTTCTTCACCTCCTGGCCTGGAATGGGGTTCAAGACAATCATCGGCAGTCCCTTGGCCAAGGCCTCGGCGGTCGTCAAGCCTCCGGGCTTGGTAACGATGAAGGTCGCCACACTCATCAAGTCCGCGATAAAATCGACGTGCCCAAAGACCTGCACCGGATGCTTTAATCGCGGGATTTGGGTGATCAACCGATGGTAGAGGCGTTCGTTGCTGCCGGCCACCACGAGAAGCTGCAAGGGCCTTTGGGTAGCATCCAAAACCTGAACGGCCTCCAACAGGGGGCCCAATCCCTGCCCTCCTCCCATCAAGAGCAAGGTCGGCACGCCGTTGGAGAGCTGCAGTCGGCGCCGAACCAGATCCAAACGGGGAGCCTCGCCAAAATGGGGCTCGATGGGAATGCCGGTGACGAAGACCTTCGCCGGATCCACCTGCCGACTGGCGAGCCATTGCCGGCTCTCCTCGGCCCCCACGAGATAGCCGTCGATCCGCTCATGCACCCAAAAGGCATGGGGAAGGAAATCGGTAATCACCCCGTACAGAGGGGTGGCAAGGTCGTACTCCTTCTTGTAGTCGGCCACCAATCCACAGGGAAAGGCCTGGGTGCAAGCGATCACCTCAGGCTTAAACTCCTCCAGAAGCCCCTTCAAGCGCGGCGAATCGTACCGATGGAGAAGCGACCGAAGCCTTTCCGAACGTTGAACCACCTTCGGATTATCGTACAAGTAATCCCAGAGCTCTGGCCACTTCTGAATCACGGACAGGTACATGCGGTCCACGATCCGGGCGAGGATGGGGTTTAAGTATTGAAAGGCGTCGATGGTCAGGATCTCGGCCTGGGGGTTTAAGAGGCGGATCCCGGCTCCCAAGGCCTGAGCCGCTTGAAAGTGGCCCGAGCGAACCGTGATGTACATGAGTAAGATGCGCTGGACCATGTCAGGAAGAAATGGCCAAGATTTTCCGAATCCGGTCCAAGGCGATTTGAAGCCGCTCTTCCGGCTCGACGAGCGCGAACCGGATGAACCCCTCCCCATACTCCCCAAAACCGGTGCCCGGAGCCGTCACGATCCCCGCCTCATCCACCAGAAGCTGCGCGAATTCCAGAGAGGTCAAGCCGCTGAATTTGGGGGGGATGTGCGCCCAAAGGTAAAAGGTCCCCTTCGGGAGTGGAACCTTCCAATCCATCGCGTGAAGCCCTTGGACAAAGAGGTCTCGGCGCTTCCGATAAACTTCCACCAACTTCTTCACGTAATCTTGGGGCCCCGTGAGGGCGGCGATGGCCGCCTCTTGGACCGCTCGGAAGATCCCGAAGTCGATGTACGACTTGGTCTTCTCCAGGGAACGGAGGATCGGAGCGTTGCCCACCACCCAGCCGATCCGCCAACCGGCCATGTTGTAACTCTTAGAACAGGTATGAAACTCCACACAGTTTCCCTCTTTGGCCCCTCTGGCCTGCAACAAACTGGGGGCTCGGTACCCGTCGAAGACGATGTCGGAATAAGCCAAGTCGGAGCAGAGGATGATCCCTTTGCCCTTTCCCCAGTCGACCAGCTCCTGGTAGAAATCCAGATCCACACAGGCCGTCGTTGGATTGTGGGGGTAACTGACAAAGGCGATCTTCGCCATCCGGATCACCTCTCGACTCAAATCCTGGAAGGAAGGACGAAACTGGTTCTCCGGACCGATGGGGATGTTGTAAAGAATCCCTCCCGCCATGATGACGCCGTTGGCGTGAACCGGATAGGCCGGATTGGGAACGAGGCCAATATCGTCATTGTTCAAGAAGGCGAGCGAGAGATGGGCAATCCCTTCCTTAGACCCAATGAGGGGCAACACCTCGGTCTTCGGATCCAACTCCACGTGGAACCGTTCGTGGTACCATTGGGCGATGGCGAGCCTCAACCGTTCCTCGACCTCTCCGTGCGGACGGGAGTAGCGCTGATTCTCGGTCTTGCGGGCAGCCCGGCAAAGCTCTTCCACCACGTGGGGAGGGCTCGGCAGATCGGGATTGCCCATCCCCAGATCGATCACGTCCACTCCGCGGGCCTTGGCCTTGGCCTTCAACTCATCGATGATGGTAAACAGGTACAAGGGCAGTCGCTTCATTCGGTTCGCCTCGTGCATGTTTCCTCCAATTCCACTCATGGATGCACCCCCCGTTGCACAGCCTCGAAGGCATTGTACGATGAGCGAACGTAAGGGCCGCTGGCTACGAAGGAGAATCCGAGTGCCAATCCCCACGCCCGATAAAGGGAAAACTGTTCCAACGAAATAAAACGGGCCACCGCCGGATGATTCGGCGCGGGCCGAAGATACTGACCAATGGTCAATATCTCGCACCCGACTTGACGAAGATCCACCATCGCCTGCCGAATCTCCTCAGGCTCCTCCCCAAGACCCACCATGAGCCCACTCTTCATCTTGATCCGGCCTTGACCTAGCTCCTTCGCGATTCGGAGAACCTCCAGCGATCGGTCGTAATCGGCTTGGGGACGCACCCGCCGAGACAGACGCCTAACGGTTTCCAGGTTATGGGCGTAAACTTGAGGGCCCGCACGCACCACCGTGTCCAGGAAAGACCGATGGGCATGAAAATCTGGAGTCAACACCTCCACCTGCGCGAAAGGAACGCGGCACTTAATGGCCCGGACCGTCTCGGCAAAGGCGCCAGAGCCTTCGTCGGGAAGGTCGTCCCGCGCCACCGAGGTAATCACCACGTATTGGAGCTTGAGCCGGGCCACCGCCTCGGCCAGCCGTTTGGGCTCCTCCAGGTCCTCTCCTAAAGGTCGTCCCGTGGTGACCGCGCAAAAGGGGCACCGCCGGGTACACCGGTCCCCAAGGATCATGAAACTCACATTCCCATGAGACCAGCATTCTCCCAAATTGGGACACCGGGCCTCTTCGCAGACGGTATGGAGCTTAAGCTCGCGGGTGAGCGACTTGGCCAACTCCCACTGGCCATGCACCGCCAAGGGCCGATGCATCCACGCGGGGAAACGGCCAGGGTTGGCCGGTGGTGAGGCTCCCTCTAGCCGAAGCCACTGGCCAGAGGGCCGTGGTGAGGCTCCCTCTAGCCGAAGCCAGTTACTCGTGAGCGGCATAATAGATCGACTGCCCCAACGCCATGGCGGCCGCCTCCCAGAGCGACTCGCTCATCGTCGGGTGCCCATGAAGCGTCTCGACCAAATCTTTGAGGGTCAATTGGTGTTGAATCGCCAAGGCCGCCTCTCCGATAAGATCGGTCGCTCGCGCACCTAAGATCTGTACCCCCACCAGCCGTCCGGTGGATTGCTCGGCCACCACCTGGACGAAACCTTCCGTCTCCTCCAACGTCTGGGCACGGGAAAAACCGGCGAAGCTCAATCGACTGACCGTTACCCTCGTTCCCTGCACACGGGCCTCTTGCTCCGTGAGACCCACCGAAGCGATCTCCGGCTCGGTGTAGAGGGCATCCGGCACGACCGAGTAATCGACCCGACGGGAACCCCCCAAAGCGTTCTCCGAGGCCACCGCCCCTTCGTAACTGGCCGTGCAAGCCAACTGGTACTCGCCCAAGAGGTCACCGATTCCAAAGATCGAGGGAATGCTGGTCTTGAGCTGTTCATCGACCGGTAATCCCCCTTTCTCCAGTTTTAACCCAACGCCTTCTGCTCCTTTGGGGAGTTGAGGTTGCCGTCCGGCCGCCATCAGGATGAGGCCGCCCCTTAACCGCTCGCCTCCGGCCAAGGTGACGGTGGCCTGCCCTTGGCCCTCGCGGGTCACCTCCTTAACCTTTGTGCCGGTCAGGATCGTTACCCCCCTTCGCTTTAAGCTCTGGGCAAAGGCCTCGGCAATTCGAGAATCTTCGGCAGGGAGCACTCGATCCGTCGCCTCCACCAGCGTCACGGAAACTCCGAGATCCACAAAATAGCTGGCAAACTCCGACCCGACCACCCCCGCCCCTATCACGACGAGAGAGGAGGGCAGCCGATCCAGATCCAAGATCTCATCGCTGGTCACCACCACCTCTCCATCGATCGGACAACCGGCCAGGGTACTGGGTCTAGAGCCGGTGGCCAGCACCAGGGCCTGGGCCTTTAGCCCCGTAGAACGGCTTCCGGATCCCAGGACCTCCACCTCGTCCTTCCTCTGAAGAACCCCTTCCCCTTGAAGCCAAGTCACCTGGGATCGCTGGACGAGATCCATCAAAGCGGTTCGGAGTCGTCTTAGAATCCGATCCTTGCGGGCCTTGACCTGGCCCATCTCCACGCGAATCCCTTCGCATCGGATCCCTATGGTCTCGGACTTGGCCAACTGCGCCATCAGCCGCGCCGTGGTTCCCAAAGCGCGGGCCGGGATACACCCCCGATTCAAACAGGTCCCCCCCAACGGCCCGGGATCGATGAGGCAAACCTTGGCTCCTTTCTGAGCGCCCCGGATGGCCGCCGACAAGCCGCCGGGTCCGCCTCCTAAAACGCAAAGGTCGTACGAATCCACGGGGAGATCAAAGCACTCTTAGCTTTTGAACGATCGCCTCGGCCATCTGGCGTGTTCCCACCGCCGTGGGGTCCATCCTCCGCTTCTTAAGATCGTAGGTAACAGACTCTCCCTCGCGCAAGACCTCGGCCACGGCCCGATCCAGCCGATCGGCCGCTTCCCATTCCCCTAAATACCGGAGCATCAAGACCCCGGAAAGGATCGTGGCCGTTGGGTTGACCCTGTTCTGCCCCTGATATTTGGGGGCCGACCCGTGGACCGGTTCGAAGACCGCTATCCCATCTCCCAAATTGGCCCCCGGAGCCACTCCCAATCCTCCAATCAAACCGGCGCAAAGATCGGAGACGATGTCCCCATAGAGATTTGGGGTGACCAGCACATCGAAGTTCTCCGGACGCTGGACCAGCTGCATGCAAAGGTTGTCCACGATTCGGTCCTCAAACTCCACGCGGCCCGCGTAGTCGCCCGCTACCGTCCTCGCCACGGCGAGAAAGAGCCCATCGCTGTACTTCATGATGTTGGCCTTATGCACCGCTGTGATCTTTTTTCGATGAGCTTTAAGCGCGTATTCGAAGGCAAACCGCACGATCCTCTGAGAGGCAGTGGCCGAAATCGGCTTCAGGGAAATGGCCGAATCCGACCGGATTGTTTTGCCCCCGTGCCCCTTCACCCAGGCGATCAACTCCTTCGCCTCCGGGGTGTCGTTGTCGTATTCGATCCCGGCGTACAGATCCTCTGAATTTTCTCGGACGATCACCAGATCCACCTTCTCGTGGTGGGAAGGGACCCCAGGATAAAGTCGGCAGGGACGCACGCACGCATAAAGATCCAAGGCGTGCCTGAGCGCCACGTTGACCGATCGGATCCCGGTTCCCACGGGAGTGGTGATCGGTCCTTTGAGGGCCACCCGGTTACGCCGGATCGATTCCAGGACCACCTCGGGAAGCGGAGAACCGAATTGAGGGATGATTCCTTCCCCGGCGGCATGAACCTCCCACTCGAACGGCACGCCGGTCGCTTCCAAGCAGGCCTTGGCCGCCGCGGCCACCTCCGGCCCTATTCCATCCCCGGGAATCAAGGTGACTCGATGACTCACCGGGCACCCACGCCTTTCACGAATTTCTCGATCCGATCCATCCCCTCCTTCAGTTGGTCGATTCCGGTCGCGAAGCTGACCCGAACGTGGGTATCCCATCCGAAGGCCGCTCCAGGAACCAAGGCCACCCAGGCCTCTTGAAGGAGCCGTTCAGAAAACTGGGTCGAGGTCAGGCCGGTGGCCGAGATGTCGATAAAGGAGTAAAAGGCTCCCTCCGGTTGGACGGCGGAAAGCTTTGGGATGTTTTTGAGCCTCTCCATGAGGAGATCACGCCGCTTTCGAAACTCCTCCACCATCTGTCGGAGAAAAAAAGGGTCGGACGTCAAGGCGGCCAAGGCGGCCTTCTGACTGATCGAGGTGGGGTTGGAGGTGGAATGGTCCTGCAACCGACCCGCCGCCTCCACCACCTCTACCGGGCCGGCAAGGTATCCCATTCGCCAGCCGGTCATGGCGTACGCCTTGGAAAACCCATCCACCAAGATCGTCCGCTGGAAAACCTCCGGGGAATATCCGGCAATCGATCGATGCTCCACCCCATAGACCAACTGGCTGTAAATCTCATCGCTGATCACCCAAAGGTCGGTCTCTTGAAGCCACTGGGCGATCGCCTCGAGAAACCTAGGTTTCATCACGACCCCGGTTGGATTCGAGGGGCTGTTCAAGATCAAGCAGCGGGAATGGCTCGTCACCGCCTTTTTCAAGGCATCCACCTGTAATTGGAAACCTTGCTCCCCATCGGTGCGAACCTCGACCGGAGTCGCACCCGTCAAACGGACCATCTCGGGGTAGCTCACCCAATAAGGCGAGGGAATCAGCACCTCGTCCCCCGATTGGACGAGGACCATGAGGAGATTGAAAATCGCCTGCTTGGCCCCACAGGTGATATTGATCTGGTTGGGCTCGTAGGTGAGTTTCCGATCCTTTTTCAGGAAATCGGCGACGGCCCGTCTCAACTCAGGGATTCCGGTGGTGGGGGTGTATTTCGTGAAGCCGTCGTGGATCGCTTGAATCGCCGCGGCCTTGATCGGTTCTGGGGTATCGAAGTCCGGCTCTCCGGCCGCGAGGTTCACGACCTTTTTGCCCTGGGCCTGCAGCTCCTTGGCCAAGGCCGTGATGCGCAACGTGGAAGAGCTCTTCACCGCCTGGATCCGCTGTGTCAACATCGAGAAAATAGGGAAGGCCTCTTTAAAGCCTGGGGCGGTCCTTTTTAAACAACCGGCGCAACCCGTCGAGAAAACCGCGGGGTTTTTCTTCCTTTAAGCTTTTATCCAGAAGGGTCCCGCGAAGCGGGGCTTCCTTCTTTTCTCGCTTTTTCTCCTCTTTCTTCGGCTGATCCGGCTGCGGCTTTTCCAGCTTCGGTCTCTCGGAAGGCTTGACCTCCTCGGTTTTGACCGGTGAGACTCCTAGGGTACGCTCCGGCACTTTCCCCTTGGCCTTCCCCTCAACCCGCGGAACCTCCTTTTTAGCCGGGGCCATCTCAACAAGTTCTAACACCGCCATGAGGGAACCGTCCCCAGCTCGGTATCCGTCGTGCAGGAGTCGGGTGTACCCTCCCGGACGGCTCGCAAAACGGGGGGCCACCTCGTCGAAAAGCCGAGCCACCAGCCGAGAATCGTCTAAGAGGCGAATCGCCTGCCGACGAGCGGCCAGGGTTCTGGATCTTCCCAGCGTAATCAACCGTTCGGCGAACCGCTGGGTCTCCTTGGCTTTCGCCAACGTCGTGTGGATCCTCTCGAACTTAAAAAGCGCCTGGGTGAGGCTTGAGACCGTCGCCTTTCGCCAACTGGAACGACGCCCTAAGTTACGGGTTAAGACCGCGTGCCTCACAAGAAAGATCCTTCTCGTATCCCTACCCGGCGACCTGTTCGACCGTCCGACGGTCCAATTTCATGCCGAGGTTCAACCCCATGCTCTTTAAAATCTCCTGGATCTCGGCGAGAGACTTTTTGCCAAAGTTCCTAAATTTCAACATCTCCGGTTCGGTCCTCTGAACCAAGTCGGCCATGCTCTTGATCTTCGCCTCTCGTAAACAGTTCGCCGATCGAACCGAGAGCTCCAATTCCGAGACCGGCATACGCAACTTCTCGACGACCTCCGGGGCCAAGGCCTCTTCCTCTTCGGCCCCTTCCTGCGCCGGCAGCTGCCCGAAGGCGGTGAAGATCTCCAAGTGTTTCTGCAGCACGTGGCCGGCCGTCAGCAGCGCCTCTTTGGGATTCACCGATCCGTTGGTCCAGATCTCTAGGATCAGGCGATCGTAGTCGGTCATCTGCCCCACCCGGGTGTTCTCAACTTGAAAGTTTACCTTTCGAACCGGTGAAAAGATCGAATCGATGGGGATCACTCCAATCGGCAGCGACTCTTTCCGGTTCCGGTCGGCGGGAACGTAGCCCCGCCCGATTCCCATCTCTAACTCCATGTGAAATTTGGACGGTTTCGTCAAGGTCGCGATGTGGAGATCCGGATTTAAGATCTCCACCGTCTCATCGGTCGCCATCTGTCGAGCCGTCACGGGGCCCTTCTTCCCGGCGTCCAGCACCAAGGTTTTGGGCTGGCGGGAATGGGACCTCAGGATCAAGCCTTTGACGTTCATCACGATCTCGGAGATGTCCTCCACCACTCCCGGGATGGTGGAAAACTCATGAAGAACCCCATCCAACTTGACCGAGGTGATGGCCGCTCCCTCTAAAGAGGACAAGAGGACCCGCCGCAAGGAATTGCCGATGGTGGTCCCGTACCCCCTTTCGAAAGGTTCGGCCGTAAACTTGCCATACGTGAAGTTGTAGGACGTCTCTTCACACTCGACCTTAGACGGCATCTCAAAATCTTTCCACGCGATTCCCATGAAGATCCTCCCTATGAGATCCCTCCCCCCGTTTCAAGCGGGGGTCGGGATGAAATTCGACCTCCGGACTTGACTCCAAGAGTCAAGTCCGGGTCTCATTTCACTTCGAATACAACTCGACGATCAACTGCTCGGAAACAGGAAACTGAACATCGGCTCGGGAAGGGGCCCCCACCACCGTCGCGTAAGGTTCCTCCGGATGTCGGTCGAGCCATGGGGGCAGAGCCCGCTCTTGGGTGAGCTGCCGCGTTTCCTTGATGGATTTCAAGAAAGCCTCTTTCCCCACGAGACGAACCACCTCACCCGGCTTTACCGAGAAGGAGGGAATCGTCACTCTTTTCTCACCGATCCGCGCATGCCCATGGCGAACCATCTGTCGGGCCTGAGCCCGAGAGGTTGCGAATCCCAATCGGAACACCACGTTGTCCAGACGCCTCTCCAACAACTCCAACAGTTTCTCTCCTGTGATCCCCTTGGCCCGGGAAGCCCTTAAGAAGGTTTGACGGAATTGCCGCTCCAGGAGCCCGTACATCCGTTTGACCTTCTGCTTCTCCTTCAACTGCAGGCCGTAGTCGGACAGCTTCGCCCGAGTCTGCCGGTGCTGCCCAGGGGCGTACCCCCGTTTATGAAAAGGGCACTTCTCGGTCATGCACTTGGTGCCTTTCAAAAACAGCTTCATCCCCTGGCGACGACAGAGGCGGCAAGCCGGTCCTGTGTAGCGGGCCATCGTCTCTTAAACCCTTCGCCGTTTCGGGGGACGACACCCGTTATGGGGCACGGGGGTGACGTCCCGAATCAACGTAATGGTCAGCCCCGTCGCCTGAAGGGACCGGATGGCCGACTCACGGCCTGAGCCGGGTCCGTTGACGTGGACCTCCACCTCTTTGACCCCCAGATTGAGCGCCTTCTTCGCAGCGTCCTCGGCGGTCACCTGCGCGGCGAAGGGGGTCGCCTTCTTCGAACCGCTGAAACCGACCACCCCCGTGGAAGACCAGCAGAGGACATTTCCCTGCTTATCGGTAATGGTCACAATGGTATTGTTAAACGTCGCCTGGATGTGGGCGATCCCGCTGGTCACATGAACCTTTAGTTTCTTCCGTGCCTTGCCTTCTGCCATGACCTCCTCTTATTTAGCCTTAGGGGCCGCGGGGACAGCTGCCCCGGTCTTCTTGGGACGAATCCCCAAGAGCCGCCTCGGTCCCTTACGGGTCCGGGCGTTGGTGTGGGTCCTTTGCCCCCGAACGGGAAGACCTCTTCGATGCCGCAAGCCCCGGTAGGAACCGATGTCGATCAGACGCTTAATGTTCTGGGACACCTCTCTTTTTAAATCCCCTTCCACCTTAAACCCCTGGCCGATCGCCAAGTTGATCCGGGTCAATTGATTCTCGGCCAAATCCTTGGCCCGGGTTTCCGGCGGAATTTCGGCCTTGGCCAAAATTTGAGCCGCCGTCGTTCGTCCAATTCCATAAAGGGTGGTGAGCGCGATATCGATCCGCTTCTCCTTAGGCAAATCCACTCCCGTAATCCTTGGCATGGAAACCTGTAACCTCCTCTACGTTTCTGGCTGCGCCGGGGCGCGTGGTGGCGCTTCCGACAGCGCCAGCCGCTGCGCCAGCGGCCAGTGCAGAAAAGTCCCGAGCGCTAGCGAGGGGCTCCTTCTAACCCTGCCTCTGTTTATGCCGAGGGTTCGTACAGATCACTCGGATCACCCGATTGCGCTTGACGATCCGGCACCGCTCGCAGATCCTTCGAACCGACGCCTTGACCTTCATTCCAAAACTCCTTAAGTCCGAATCCGAAACGTGATTCTTCCCCGCGTCAAGTCGTAGGGAGACAGCTCCACGGTGACCTTATCCCCCGGTAAAATCCGAATGAAGTGCATCCGCATCTTGCCGGCCACATGGGCCAATACCCGATGGCCGTTCTCCAGTTCTACCCGGAACATCGCGTTGGGAAGGGCCTCCACGACCTTTCCCTCTACTTGGATGTTTTCTTCTTTGGGCATTGCGTCAAAATCTCCGGTTCCGATTCGGTGATGGCAACCGTATGCTCAAAGTGGGCCGAGAGCTTGCCGTCCTTCGCCACCGCTGTCCATCCGTCGGGAAGGATCTTGACCGCCGGTTCCCCTTGATTCACCATCGGCTCAATGGCCAACACCATGCCGGGTTTTAAAACGGGTCCGAAACCCGGCTTGCCGAAATTGGGAATCTGGGGCGGCTCGTGAAGTTGGGTCCCGATCCCATGACCCACAAACTCCCGGACCACCGAGAACCCGTGGGATTCCACAGCCCTCTGGATGGCGTGGGAAATGTCCGAAAGCCTCCGAGGGGACCGAGCCATCGCAATCCCTTCGGCCAAGGCCTGCTCCGTCACTGCGATCAGTTCCGCCGCCTCGGGCGAAATCCCATCGACGGCAACGGTCAGCGCCGCATCCGAGAAGTAGCCGTCCACCTCCACCCCGACGTCCAATCCCACGATGTCTCCGGAATTCAACCGGCGATGGGAAGGAATCCCATGAACCACCTCGTCGTTCACCGAGGTGCAGATGTTCGCCGGAAACCCCCGATACCCCTTGAAGGCCGGCTTACCACCGAGGCGGCGCATGGCGCTCAAGGCGAGTTCATCCAATTCCAAGGTCGAAACCCCGGGACGAATCGATCCTCGAAGCACCTGAAGCACCTCGGCCACCATCCTTCCTGCTTGACGCATCCTCTCCAACTGACTGGGGCTTTTGATCTCAATCATGAAACCGTTTTCAAGCCAACCGCTCTTCTTGAAGGAGTCGAACGAGCGACTGGTACTGCTCTTCGATGGCCGGCTCTCCCGAAAGGAGCCGGAGCTTTCCTTGAGACCGGTAAAACTCCAACAAGCCAGACGTCTCCTCCCGATAGCTCTTCAGGCGTTTACGAATCGTCTGAAGCTCATCGTCCGCCCGAGCGCTTAGGGAGGCCCCGCATCGATCGCAGAGATCGCTCTCGCGCGGCGGGAGAGTCACCACATGGTAATTCGCCCCACATCGGGAGCAAACCTTGCGCCCCACGAGACGCTTAACCACCGTCTCTTCGGAAATCTCGAAATCGATGGCCAAGTCGATCGGCCGGTGTCCCTCCTCGGTGAGCATCTCATCCAACCGAACCGCCTGCTCTACCGTCCGTGGAAACCCGTCCAACACGACCGGACGATCCGATCCCAGTCCTTGAAGGCGCTCCAAGATGAACCTTACCACCAACCGATCGGGAACCAGCGTTCCTCGCTCCATGAAGCGACGGGCCTGGCGCCCCACCGCGTTCTGCTGTCGAACCGCTTCCCGAAGAAGATCTCCACTGGAAAGGTGAACCATCTGAAGTCGTTCGGCCGCGAACGTCGCCATGGTCCCTTTCCCAGCACCGGGGGGACCTAAGAAAACCAATCGCACCCCGCCCCTCCTTCAGCAGCGCCGTCCGGTGACTCAGCGGGCCGTTGGAACAGGTCCGGACGGCGCCTGCGCCGAACCGTTGGATGGTTCGAGGAGTTCGGCGCAGAGCCAAAGCTGGGGAAGGCGCTTTGGCTCTGAAGAAGGGGCGGGGTCGCATCGCTGAACCTACCCCGCACCTTCTTCTGTGTCCACACGATTTCCCCTATGTATTGATCCATCGCCGTAGCCCAAGTCGAAGGCACGGGGCCTACCGGCGGGCCCGAAGCCGCCCATGGCTTAGAAAGCCTTCGTAGTTGCGCATCAGGAGAAACGACTCCACCTGGCGCAGGGTGTCCAACAGAACCCCGACGATGATGAGCAAACTGGTTCCCCCAAAAAAGCTCGCCACCAGATACGGAATCTTAAGCCATCGTCCCACCAAATCAGGCAGCACCGCCACCACCGCGAGAAAAATCGCCCCCGGCAACGTAATCCGCGTCAGCAGCCGGTCAAAGAACTCCGCGGTGGGCCGTCCGGGACGAATCCCCGGGATAAAGCCTCCGAATTTCTTCATGTTGTCGGCCACGTCCACCGGGTTAAAGGCAATCGCCGTGTAAAAGTAAGCGAAGAAGACGATCAGCCCCGAGTAAAGAAAGGTGTACAACAGCTGCCCACGGGTTAACCATTCGGAAGCGTGGGTTAACGCCGAGATCCCGGTAAAGCCGGCGACCGTGGCCGGAAACAGGATGATCGACTGGGCAAAGATGATCGGGATCACCCCGGCGTGGTTGACCCGAATCGGAATGTAGCTGGCCTGCCCTCCATACACCTTTCGACCCACGATTCGCCGGGCATACTGCACCGGGATTCGCCGCTGCCCTTGGGTAATGGCGATCACCGCCAAGACCACCGCCACGAGCATCACGACCATCAAGAGAATCGTCACCGGCTGGATCTGCCGCTGGGCAGGAGAACCGGGGCTGCTTAAGCGAACCAGCTGGTGGATCGCTGTCGGAAGTCGGGAGAGGATGCCGGCGGTGATCAAGATCGACATGCCGTTACCTACCCCATAGGCGGTGATCTGCTCTCCCAACCACATGATGAAGGCGGTTCCACTGGCCAAGGTGATGACGGTAAGACACCTAAACCCCCATCCTGGAAACTGGACCATCGCCACCCCCTGAAAATTCCGGGGATTCTCGAGCCAGAGACTGATGAAGATCGCCTGCAGGATCCCTAAGCCGATCGTCAGATACCGGGAATACTGGTTAATCCTGCGCCGCCCGGCCTCTCCCCCTTCCTTCGCCATCTGCTCCAAACTGGGGATCACCACCACCAACAGCTGCATGATGATCGAGGCGGAAATGGCCGGCATGATCCCTAAGGCAAAGATCGTCATCTGGGAAAGACCCCCACCGCTGAAGAGATCCATCACCGTGAACAAGGTCCCTCCCAACTGCTGGCTCATCTGCTCAAAGAACAGGCGCAGGGAAAGTCCGTCGATGCCTGGCAAAGGGATGTAATCCCCTAACCGATAGACCGCCATGAGCCCTAAGGTGAGTAAAATCCGGCGCCGCAGTTCCGGGATCTTGAAGCTGTTCGCCAGCGCCGCTAGCACGAAACCGTCTCCACCGTTCCGCCGGCTTTTGCAATCTTTTCTATGGCCGACTTCGAAAACCGATGGGCCTTCACCTTCAAGGGATGCGCCAAATCTCCGTCTCCCAGAATCTTGACCAAAACACCCCGGGGTCGGATGAGCCCGGCCTCGGCCAACTGCTTCGGGTCGACCTCAGATCCCGCCGGGAACCGATTTAAGCTACCGATGGGAACGATCTCGACCGGTATGGAGCGTTCGTGGTGAAACCCTCGATTGGGGATTCGACGGATCAAGGGCATCTGCCCTCCCTCGAACCCCGGCCGAAGTCCCGATCCCGAACGGGAGCTCTGCCCTTTGTGCCCTCGACCGGAGGTCTTCCCATGACCAGAGGATTCGCCAAACCCTCTTCGTTTCTTCCGATGGGTGGCTCCCGGCGGAACCGGCAATTCACCGAGCCTCATCCAACCCACCTCCTGCCTCCTCCCGACGAAGGGCAATGACCTCCTCGGGCCTTTGAAGCGACTTTAACCCCTCCACCGTCGCTCGAACCACGTTGATCACGTTGTCGGAACCCAAGGACTTCGTCAAGATGTCCTTGATCCCGGTCGCCTCGCAGACCGCCCGGACCGTCCCTCCGGCAATCACACCGGTCCCCGAAGCCGCCGGCTTTAAAAGAATCCGGGAAGCCCCGTATTCCCCAATGGTCTCGTGAGGAATCGTGCCGCTTTTCAAAGGGACACGGAACATCGCCTTGCGCGCTTGGGTCAATCCCTTACGAATGGCATCGGCCACTTCGTTGGCCTTACCCAATGCCCACCCGACTTGGGCTTGACCATCTCCCACGATCACCAGGGCGCTGAAGGAAAGGCGTTTGCCTCCCTTGGTCACCTTGGCGACCCGGTTGATGGCCACGACCTTCTCAACGAAGCTGCCAGCCGAGCCGGTGCCGGGAGCCGAGGAACGGACGCCTCGAGCGAAACCCCTGCCCCTGGCCATTAGAACCGGAGTCCCTTGGCGCGGGCCGCTTCCGCTAAGGCCTTCACCCGCCCAAAATAGCGATAGCCGCCTCGATCCAACACCACCTGACGGATCCCTGCTTTCTGTGCGATCTCGGCCACCCACTCGCCCAATCGATGGGCTCCCTTTACGTTTCCGCCGATGGTTCCGGAGTTACGAAATTCCTTTTGAAGCGTTGAACCGGCCGCCAGTGTCTTGCCGGCGGCATCGTCAATAAACTGAGCATAGAGGTTAAGATGACTTCGATGCACCGAGAGCCGCGGCCGCTCCGGCGTTCCATGGACCTTCTTCCGGACCCGACGATGTCGGCGGTGAAGCCCCCTCTCCCGCTTGTGCATAATCTTCTGCATCAGGCCACCGCCTTGCCCGCCTTACGGCGAACCACCTCTCCCGCGTAGCGGATCCCCTTGCCCTTATACGGCTCCGGTTTGGCGAAGCCCCGCAGCCGGGCCGCGACTTGGCCGACGAGGGCCTTATCGAGCCCTTTGACGATGACCTGGGTCGGCTTGGGAGTCTCCACGGTCACCCCGGGTGGAATCGGGTAAACCACCGGGTGGGTCAACCCCACAAACAGCTCCAGCTTGTTCGAAGACAGTTGGGCCCGGTAGCCGACCCCCACAATCTCCAGCTCCTTGACAAACCCCTGCGTGACTCCGATCACCATGTTGTCGATCAACGTCCTCGTCAAGCCGTGAAGGCTCTTCCATCCTTTATCTTCACCCGTTCGTTTCACGAGCAGCTGGCCATTTTGACGATCCAAGGAGATTCCAGGAGGTAGCCGATGGGTGAGCTTCCCCTTAGGACCTTCTACCACGACGAGATCCGCTTGAACCTCCACCTTCACCTGGTTAGGAACGACAATGGGACGTAGCCCTACGCGCGACACGGCTCACCATACATGACAAATCACCTCGCCGCCGACCCCTCGGCGTCTCGCCTCGGCATCGGTCAAGATCCCCACGGGCGTCGTTAAGATCGCCGTGCCAATCCCAGAGAGCACCCTCGGTACCTTGGTCTTCGAAACGTAGATCCGCTGACCCGGCTTCGAGATCCGCCGAACGTGCCGAAGGATCGGGTGGCGCGCCTTGGTGTATTTCAAATAGACGCGCAAAATCCCTTGGGGATTCCGCTCCTTGAGGAGTCGCCAGTTGAGGATAAACCCCTCTTGTTTAAGGCACTCCAGGACCGTGCCCCCCAAGCGGGAAGCCCGCACATCCACTTCCTGTTTACCGGCGCGACTGGCGTTGCGCACGGCCGTCAACAGATCACCCATGGGATCGGTCAAACCCACCCCGCACCTCCTACGACAGCTTTCATCCTCACCAACTCGCCTTGGTCACCCCAGGGATCTGGCCTCGGTGCGCCATTTCCCGGAAGCAGATGCGACAGATCCTGAACTTGCGGTAGTTGCCCCCGGAGCGTCCACACCGAGTACACCGGCTGTACCGCCGAGTCCGGAATTTCGGCGCCAACTTCCACCGCTCAATCTGACTTTTCTTTGCCATCTCTACTGTCCTGTTTAAACGGCATGCCTAAGGATTTAAGCAGTTCCAGGGTCTCTTCTTTGGACTTCGCCGTGGTGCAAATCACGACGTCCATCCCCTGAACACGGTTCACCTTGTCGTAATCGATCTCCGGAAAGATCAGTTGCTCGGTCAACCCCATCGCGTAATTGCCGCCGCCGTCAAAGCCGTCTAAGGACACTCCCCGGAAATCCCGCATGCGAGGCATCGCCACGTTAAGAAGGCGATCGAGGAATTCGTACATCCGGGCGCGGCGAAGGGTCACCTTGACCCCCACCGGTTGGCCCTCCCTAATCTTGAAATGGGAGATCGCCTTCTTGGCCCGGGTCAGTACGGGGCGTTGACCGGTAATCGCCCCAAGCTCCTGGGCCGCCTGTTCGATGACCTTGATGTCCTGGGCTCCGGCCCCAATCCCCATGTTGATCACCACCTTGGTCAGCCGAGGCGTCTGCAGGCGATTTTTAAGCTTAAATTTCTCCATGAGAGTGGGAACGATCTCTTGGCGATACCGCTCCAACAAACGGGGTGGTTCTGCTGGCGACGCTTCCCCTTGAGAAGACATCGTTAAAAGGCCTCTTGACAGCGACGGCAAACCCGCACCTTCGATCCGTCCGCCTCAACCTTAAAACCCACCCGTACCCCCCGGTTACAACGAGGGCAAATCGGCTGCAGCCGGTCCAAGGCCATGGGACTCTCTCGACTCAAGATGTTTCCCTGGGGGTTGTTCTGGGAACGACGCAAGTGCCGTTTGACCAGATTCAATCCCTCCACCGTGGCGGTGGACTTTCCCACGAGAAGCCTCAACACCTTTCCCCGCTTCTTGCGATTTTTTCCGCTTAAGACCACGACGGAATCGTTGGCCTTAATCCGAAACATCGTCTAAATCACCTCCGGGGCCAGTGAAACAATCTTGGTGAATCGTCGGTCCCTCAACTCTCGCGCTACCGGCCCAAAGATCCGCGTCCCCCGAGGGTTCTTCTGGTTGTCGATGATGACCACGGCGTTCGTGTCGAAGCGCAACGTGGATCCATCGGGCCGACGGATGGGACCTCGGGTCCGAACGATCACCGCCTTGACCACCTCCCCTTTCTTGATCAGGGCTTCTGGGGCGGCTTCCCGTACGTTGGCCGTCACAACCTCCCCGATCTCGGCCCAGAGCTTTCCGTGAGCCCCTACGACCCCAATCATCGAGGCTCGCTTCACACCGGTGTTATCGGCAATCTCTAAAATGGAACGCATGCGGAGCATATCGATCAGCCGACTCCCTCTTTCAGGCTCTCTTGGTCTTTCTGGAAAGGGGTGCTCTTAAGCCCTCGCCGAAGGATCTGCACCAGACGCCACCGTTTCTCTTTGGACAAGGGACGAGTCTGGCCAATCTTCACCTCGTCTCCCAGGTGAGCCTCTTTCTCAGGATCGTGGGCCTTAAACTTCTTGAACCGACGAATCACCCGCTGGTAAACCGGATGACGAAAGAGGCGCATCACCCGAACCACGATGGTCTTCTCCATCCGATCGGAAACCACGATTCCCACCAACTGCTTTTGACGGTTCATGCTTAGCCTTTTTTCTCGGCGGACGAGCGCTGTCGCTCTTTAAGAAAGGTCAAAACCCGAGCGACCTCCCGACGGGCCTCGCCGATGCGATGGGGTCGGTCCAATTTCCCCGCGGAAGCCTGCATTCGAAAATCAAACATCTGGCGCTTCAACTCTCCCAACCTTCGGGTCAGCTCCTCCAAACCCAACTCTTTCAGCTCTGAAATCTTCATCGGCCTCTACTATTCGCTATCCGCTAAACGCTATCCGCTCTTTCAGGCCGCCACGCGGGTGACGAAGCGGGTCCTTAAGGGGAGTTTGGCGGCCGCCAATCGCAAAGCGGCCTTGGCCAGTTCCATCGGAATTCCTTCCATCTCCACCAACACCTTCCCTCGACGAACCACGGCCACCCAAAACTCCGGCATTCCCTTGCCCTTGCCCATCCGGGTCTCGGCCGGCTTCCTCGTCACCGGCTTATCGGGAAAAACCCTTAAGTAGACGCGGCCTCCTCGGTGAACGTGACGGGTCAAGGCCACCCGAGCCGCTTCCAGCTGCGTGTGGGTGAGCCACCCATTCTCCAACGCCTGAAGGCCGTATTCCCCAAAGGCCACCAGAAACCCACGGGTCGCGATCCCATCCCGCCGACCTCGTTGAGCCTTTCGATACTTGACCCGCTTCGGGATGAGCGGCATCTTACTCTTTGGCTCCCGACTTCTCTGGTGCCGGCGCTGGTGACAAGGGCGTTTGGCTCTTCAACAGGGTATCCCCTTGGTAAACCCAACATTTCACCCCGATCCGTCCGTAGGTGGTCTTGGCCTCGGCGAACCCGTACCCGATATCGGCCCGAAAGGTACCCAAGGGGATCTTGCCGTCCCGATACGTCTCCACCCGAGACATCTCCGCCCCACCTAAGCGTCCTCCACAGCGCACCTTAATCCCCAGCGCCCCGGAGTTCATCGCCAGCTGCATCGCCCGCTTCATGGCCCGCCGGAAGCTGACCTGCCGCTCCAACTGAAAGGCGATGTTCTCGGCGATCAACTGCGGCACGGTGGCGGGATTGCGCACTTCCTTAATGTCGATCGTGGCCTCCCGATTCGTCATCGCGTGAAGCTCGTCCCGCAGCCGATCGATGTCCGCTCCCCGACGTCCAATCACCACCCCCGGCCGAGCCGAATGGATCATCACCCGAATCTTATTCGCCGTCCGCTCGATTTCCACTTTGGCCACGGCCGCGTTGGTGAGGGCTTCCCCTAAGAATCGGCGGATCTTCTCATCCTCCTGCAGCAAGAGGCCAAAGTTCTGCCGCCGGGCAAACCAACGGGAGGCCCAAGTCTCGGTGATCCCTAGACGATTCGCCAAAGGAGGGACCTTATGCCCCATTTTTCCTCACATCCAGTTCGATGACAAGATGCGTCATTCGCTTCTTGTACGATTTCGCCTGTCCGCGAGCGGCCGCTCGGACCCGTCGGCCCGCTGGGCCGCCATCGGCCAAGATCCTGGAAACGAAAAGCTGCTCCTTGTTTAAGGTTCCATCGCGGGTGGCATTGGCCACAGCCGAGCGAAACACCTTGGCCACCGGTCGGGCCGTCCCCTTGCGGAGGTTGAGAAGAATCGCTTCGGCTTTCGGAACCCCCTCTCCCCTCATGAGGCGAGCGATCAAGCGCACCTTTCGGGGCGAAACCGGAAGAAACCGACCGATCGCCTTTGCCACCATCGCGAAATCCTACGTCGGGGCAGGAGGTTTGGTGACCCCCTTGACCCCATGTTTCTTAAAGGTTCGGGTGGGAGAAAACTCTCCCAGCTTGTGTCCCACCATGTTCTCCGTGACGAACACCGGAAGAAATTTCATCCCGTTGTGAACGAGGAACGTGTGCCCCACAAAATCGGGGGTGACCGTGGAGCGACGGGACCAGGTCTTCACGGGTTTGCGCTCCCCGCTCTTGGCGAGCCTTTCGATCTTTTCCATCAGGCACTTATCGACAAACGGACCTTTTCGAGTCGATCGACCCATTCCTCTAATTCCTCCGTTTAACGATCAGGCGATCCGACAACCTATGCTTATGCCGGGTCTTAAAACCCTTGGTCTGCCAGCCCCAAGGGGAAACCGGATGCGGATTGCCTTGGCCCGATTTTCCCTCCCCACCTCCGTGCGGGTGATCGTGGGGGTTCATCGCCAGTCCTCGGGTATGCGGACGGCGGCCCAACCACCGGGAGCGACCGGCCTTGCCCAACGAAAGGGTCTCGTGATCGACGTTGCCCAGCTGTCCCACCGTAGCGAAACAGCTTTCCAACACCCGACGGATCTCCCCGGAGGGGAGCCGCAAGGTGGCGTATCCGGCCTCCTTGGCCAACAACTGAGCGGCGGTTCCGGCGGAACGAACCATCTGCCCGCCGCGACCCGGCTGCAGCTCGATGTTGTGCACAAAGGTTCCTAACGGGATGGCACTTAAAGGAAGCGCATTACCGGGCGACACCTCGGCCGTGGGAGAGGCCCATACCTCAGTTCCCACCGCGATCCCCTGGGGGGCTAGGATGTAACGGCGCTCCCTATCGGGATACTCGAGCAACGCCAATCGAGCCGATCGGTTGGGATCGTACTCCACGGCCACCACCTTGGCCGGGACATCCCGGCGATCCCTTTTAAAATCGATCAGGCGAATCATCCGCTTATGCCCTCCACCCCGGTGCCGGACGGTCACGTGCCCATGGGCATTGCGACCTCCCTTTTTTCTAAGCGCAATGACGAGAGACTTCTCCGGTTCCGTCTTCGTGATCTCATCGAACAGGGCCGTCGTCATATGACGCCGAGAAGGGGTATACGGCTTGTAACTCTTCACCGCCCTAAGGACACCTTCTTCTTTGTTTTTGGCTGCGCCAGCAAACTCTCCAGAAAAGTCCCGAGCGCAGCCGAGGGGTTCTTCACGTCGCCACCTCGATCTTCGAACCGCTGCCCAAAGTGACGTACGCCTTCTTCCAATCGGAGCGATACCCCCACCGGGCTCCCACCCGACGAGGCTTGCCGCTTAAGATCGCCGTATGCACCTTGGCGACCTTCACCTTAAAGAGCTCCTCCACCGACCGCTTAATATCCGGTTTGGTCGCTCGAATGTCCACCGCAAAGAGGTATTTTCCTCCCGGCTCCATTCCGGTTCCCTTCTCGGTCCTCAAGAGAGTCCTGATGCAATCCGAAGCAAACTGGGTCATGGTTCGACTCCGCTCACCACAGGCCCGACCAAGGCCTCCAACCTCTTTAAACTGGCCGCGGTCAACACGAGCTTCGAATGGCTTAACACATCGTAGCTGTTCAAGTCGTCGGCCCGTTTGACCGACACCTTCGGCAGATTCCGACAGATCCGATTCAAAACCGGAGAAGCCTGGTCCACGACAAGCAGGGCTCCCTTTTGGACGTCCAATCGCCCGAGCAGGCGTCCCATCGATTTCGTCTTGGGCTCCAACCCTTCCAAGCTATCCACCGCCACCACCGATTGGTCCGCCACCTTGGCCCGTAAGCTGCTCAACAAGGCCAACCGACGCAGGCGTTTCGGAAAAGCGTAACGGTAGTCGCGCGGATGCGATCCAAAAACGATCCCTCCCTTTCGCCAAATGGGAGAGCGGATCGAACCGGCCCGGGCCCGACCGGTATGCTTTTGCGCCCACGGCTTCTTTCCTCCGCCGCGGACCTCACCGCGGGTCTTGGTATCGGCCGTCCCCTGCCGCTGATTGGCCAGGTGCCTCCGAACCGCGGCCCAAAGGAGCGCGCCCTTCGGAGGTTCCTCCCACCCTTTCGGGGTGGGAACGCTGCCGATGGCCTGACCGTCTAAGTTGTGCAGACGAATCTCACTCATTGGGGGCTACCTGCTTTCTTCTTATCCTTTTCCTTGCCCGCCGCTTGGGGTTTGGCCGGTTGAGCCATCTTCTTTTTCGCTTGAGGCTTATGGACCACGGCCAGCTTAGGAGGTTTACGGGACTTCCGGATCAAGACCACCGCCTTGGAAACTCCAGGAACCGATCCCTTCACCAAGAGCAGATTCTGGGCCGGATCCACCTTCACCACCTCCAAGCCTATCGTCGTCACCTGTCGGTTTCCCATATGGCCGGGCAAGTGATGTCCCTTAAAAACCCGCGAAGGGTTGGTGCTGGATCCGATCGAGCCGGGGCGGCGATGGGACATGGAGCCGTGGGTTTCAGGCCCCCCTTTCCAATGCCAACGCTTCACCCCTCCCTGGAACCCCTTGCCGATCGATCGGGCCGTGACGTCAACCCGATCCCCGACCTTGAACAGCTCCACGTTCAAGGAGGAACCAACCTCAAACGTTTGATCGGTAGGCAGGCGAAACTCCTTTAAGATCCGATGGGCAGGCAGTTGCCTCTTCAAAAAATGACCGGCCACCGGCTTCGATAACCGATCGGCCTTAACCTCCTCAAAACCCAACTGAACCGCCCGGTAGCCGTCTCGTTCGGCGGACCTGACGAAAGTCACTGTACAGGGACCAGCGCTTAAAACGGTGACCGGCACCCAACGACCGTCCTCCCGAAAGATCTGCGTCATGCCCAGCTTTCTACCCATTAAGCCCACTGACATTGCGCTCATCGACTCGTCATTTCGAGCGAAGCGAGAAACCCCATCGAGATCCCTCGGCCCTCCGGGCCTCGGGATGACATTCGGCCATCAAACTTATCTCGCTTCGCTCCGTAAGTTTGGGCCTCATGTCACTTGATCTCGACATCCACTCCAGCAGGAAGATCTAATTTGCGCAACGCGTCGATCGTCTTCGAGGTCGGATTCACGATGTCCAACAGCCGCTTGTGGGTCTTCATCTGGAACTGCTCCCGCGATTTCTTATCGACGTGAGGCGAACGCAGCACCGTGTACATCTCCCGTTTGGTCGGCAACGGAATCGGCCCCGCTACCTCCGCCCCAGTCCGCTTGGCCGACTCGACAATCTCCGCCGCCGACCGATCCAGGATGCGATGGTCGTAGGCCTTCAATTTGATGCGAATCTTACGTTCCGCCATCGATCCTCACGTGTTTTCCCCACGCTTTAAGAGCATCTCGGCAATGGCACTGGGAACCGGCGAATAGCAGAGAGGCTCCATGGTGAAGTACCCTCGACCTTGGGTCAAGCTTCGAATCACCGTGGCGTAGCCGAACATCTCGGCCAAGGGAACCTCCCCGTGAATCACCTTGACGTTCACCCGCTGCCCCATCTCGGCGATTCGGCATCGTCGGCTGTTCAAGTCGCCGATCACCTCGCCCAGATACTCCTCCGGCACCACGACCTCCAACCGCATGATCGGCTCCAGCAGAATCGGTTTTGCGCTGCGGACCCCATCCTTAAAACCGATGGAGCCGGCGAGCTTAAAAGCCATCTCGGAGGAGTCGACCTGATGGTAAGTGCCATCCACCAAGGTGACGGAGACATCCACCACCGGATAGCCGGCCAACACCCCGTTGCGGGCCGCCCCCAAAACTCCGTCCTTGACCGCCGGGATGTACTCCTTGGGGATCGCTCCTCCCACCACTCGATTGATGAACTCCACCCCGGATCCCCGTTCTCCGGGCTCCAATTGCAAGACCACGTGTCCGTACTGGCCGCGGCCGCCGCTTTGCTGGATGAATTTGCCCACCGCCTCGATCTTTCGGGTGATCGTCTCCTTGTAGGCGACTTGCGGGGGTCCTATCTTGACGCCTATCTTGAACTCCCGCCGCATCCGATCGAGGAGCACGTCGAGGTGAAGCTCCCCCATCCCCGAGATCACGGTCTGCGCGGTCTCGCCGTTGTAGAAAACCTTAAACGAGGGATCCTCATCCTGAAGCGTCCCCAAGGCATGGCTCAACTTCTCCTGGTCCAGCTTGGTCTCGGCCTCAATCGCCAAGGAGACGACCGGCTCCGGGAAAATCATCGATTCCAATAGGATTGGCTTCTCCTCATCGCAGATCGTCTCCCCGGTCCTGGTTTCCTTCAATCCCACCGCGGCGACGATGTCGCCGGCCGAGACGTGATCAATGATCTCCTGCTTGTTGGCGTGCATCCGAACGAGCTTCCCAATCCGTTCGTCCTCCTGACGGTTGACGTTGTACCCGTAAGAGCCGGAGTTTAAGACCCCCGAGTAGATCCGAAGGAAGGTCAGCTTCCCGACAAAGGGATCCCGCATGATCTTAAAGGCCAAGGCGCAGAAAGGGGCCTCCGGGGAGGTGGGACGCGACTCCTCGGCCTTGGTGTCGGGATGGGTTCCTTTCACCGGTGGAATGTCCAACGGAGAGGGCAGATAATCCACCACCGCATCCAAGAGGAGCTGGACGCCTTTGTTGCGGGCCGAGGCCCCGCAAAATACGGGAACCACCTTTCCCGCGATGGTCGCCCGTCGGATGGCCGCCATGAGCTCCTCCAGGGAAGCCTTCTCATCGTGAACAAATTTCTGCAGGATCGGATCGTCCGCCTCGGCCAACCGTTCGAACAAGGTCCCCCTCCACTTCTCCACATCGGCTTTAAGATTCTCGGGAAGAGGCTTGGTCTCAATCTCCATTCCTTTTTCGTCCACGTAAATCTTGAGCTCCTGACGCAATAAATCCACCATTCCAGAAAAAGAGCCTTCCACCCCAAAGGGAAGCTGCAGCGGGATCGGCACCGCCCCTAGCCGTTCCTCGATCTGCTTCACCGTACCGAAGAAATCGGCCCCCACCTTATCCATCTTGTTGATGAAGGCCATCCGGGGCACCCGATACCGATCCGCCTGCCGCCAGACCGTCTCCGACTGAGGCTCTACCCCGCCCGCCGCGTCGAAGATCACGACACAGCCGTCCAAGACTTTGAGACTGCGTTCCACCTCCACGGTAAAGTCCACGTGTCCGGGGGTATCGATCAGATTGATCCGGTGCTCCCGCCAGAAACAGGTGGTGCAGGCCGAGGTGATCGTGATCCCCCGTTCCTGCTCCTGAACCATCCAGTCCATGGTAGCGGTTCCCTCATCCACCTCTCCAATCCGATGGACCCGGCCCGTGTAGAAGAGGATCCGTTCACTGGTCGTCGTCTTTCCCGCGTCGATGTGGGCCACGATCCCAATGTTGCGGGTCTTCTCCAGTGGATAATCGGTGACGTCGGTGGCTTTCCCGGCCGATTGCGGTTTAGGCATCGTTCTCTAGGTCACCATCGGTAATGGCTGAAGGCCTTGTTGGCCTCGGCCATCCGATGCATATCCTCTTTTCGCTTAACCGCCGACCCCTGGCCTTGGAAAGCAGCTGTCAACTCCTCCGACAATCGATCGACCATCGGCTTACCCGGCCGGCTGCGGGCAAAATCCCGCAGCCAGCGCAAGGCGAGGAACGTTCCCCGATCGGACCTTACCTCAATCGGAATCTGATAGGTGGCCCCCCCCACCCGACGGGATTTCACCTCCACCAACGGCCGCGCATTCTCCACCGCCTTCTGCAAAAATTCCAGAGGATTGGGATGTTGAAGCCTTTGAGCCGCTCGATCGAGCGCTTGATACACGATCCGTTCGGCCAGCGATTTCTTTCCCCGTTCCATCACCATATGGACGAAACGCTGAACCAACCGAGACCCGAACTTAGGATCCGGTACAATCACCCTCTTCTCTCTACGCCCCCGCCTCATCGGACCAGCAACTCCTATAATAACCCCGAACTATCCCTTGGGCCGCTTGGCCCCGTATTTCGACCGGGACTTACGACGCTGATTCACCCCGGCGGCGTCCAAGGTACCCCGGACGCTGTGGTATCGAACGCCGGGCAAATCCTTGACCCTGCCCCCCCGAACCAGGACGATGGAGTGCTCCTGAAGATTGTGTCCCTCACCAGGGATGTACGCGGTCACCTCGGTCCCATTGGTCAATCGGACGCGAGCGATCTTGCGAAGCGCCGAATTCGGCTTCTTCGGCGTCATGGTCTTCACCTGCAGACAGACCCCTCGGACTTGGGGACGGCGGTCTAAGGCCGGCGATTTGGGGCGTTTGGTCTTCTCCTTTCGGCCGTGGCGAATGAGCTGTGAAATGGTCGGGCTCACCCCACCCCTCCTCCAGAAGGTTCCTTCGGGCCCAACAGCTCCGCCACATTCTTGACCAGCTCAATATCGCGATGACCTTGGAACCCGGATCCCACCGGAACCAGGTGCCCCATGATCACGTTCTCTTTCAATCCCAACAGCTCATCCCGCTTGCCGGCCGCGGCCGCCTCGCTTAAGACCCGGGTCGTCTCTTGGAAGCTGGCCGCGGAGATGAAGCTCTCGGTCGAGAGGGAGGCCTTGGTGATCCCGAGTAGGAGCTGGGTCGCGGAGGCAGGTTTCCCTCCCCGCTTCGTGACCCGCTCGTTCTCCACCTGGAATCGCCACTTGTCCACCTGTTGACCGATGAGGAACTCCGTATCCCCGGGGTCATCGATTCGGACCTTGCGCAGCATCTGCCGAACGATCACCTCGATGTGCTTATCGTTGATCCGCACCCCTTGGAGCCGATACACCTCCTGGATCTCGTTGACGAGATACCCCTGCAGCCACTTGTCTCCCCCAATGCGCAGGATGTCCTGAGGGACGACCGGCCCATCGATGAGCGGCTGCCCGGCGGTCACCCAATCCCCCTTGTAGACGTTCAGGTGCTTGCCATGCGGAATCAGGTACTCCCGTTTCATCCCGGTGGGGCTTTTGACGACGACCCGGCGCTGGCCCTTCTTTGACTCTCCGAACTCCACGACCCCGTCGATCTCGCTGATGATGGCCGGATCCTTTGGGCGTCTGGCCTCAAACAGCTCTGCCACTCGGGGAAGACCTCCGGTAATGTCCTTGGTCTTGGTGACCACCCGCGGGGTCTTGGCCAAAAGATCCCCGGCCTCCACCTTTTGATTGTCCTTGACCACCACGTGGGCGCCGGCCGGAATCGGGTAGATCGCCATCACCTCCCCTTGGGAATTCACCACAATGAGCTGCGGATGGTACTCGCCTCGCTGTTCCATCACGATCCGTTCCGGCAGACCGGTGGCCGGGTCGATATCGGTCCGCATGGTGACGCCTTCCTTCAAATCCTCGTACCGAATCTTACCCGAAACCTCGGTCAAGATCGGAACCGTGTAGGGATCCCATCGCACGAAGATCTCGTCCTTCGCCACCTTCTCCCCCTCGGTCCTTTTCAAGACCGCTCCGGGAGGGATCGCGTAACGTTCCAACTCCCGTCCGCTCTCGTCCAGGAGGGCCGCTTGGCCATTTCGATTGAGGACCACGTATTCCTTGGCCTTCTCGACCACCCGCAGATTATGGAACTTTAAGATTCCTCGATTCTTCGCCTTGATGTGGGAAACCTCGACCACTCGGAAGGCGGTTCCTCCAATGTGAAAGGTCCGCATGGTCAGCTGAGTCCCCGGTTCTCCGATCGACTGAGCGGCGACGATCCCCACCGCTTCTCCCAGGTCGACCAGTCGACCGGTGGCGAGATTCCGACCGTAGCAGCGGGCACAGACGCCGCGCTTCGCCTCGCAGGTCAAGACCGATCGGATCCGAATCTTCTCGATGCCCGCCTGTTCGATTCGCTCGGCCACCTCCTCCGTGATCTCCTGCCCCACATCGACGATGGGGGTATCGGTCACCACATCGGCTATTCGGTCCAAGGCGACCCGGCCAACGATCCTCTCCTTAAGCGACACCACCACCTCATCCCCCTCGATGATGGCCCCCATGAAGATGCCTTTCAAGGTTCCACAATCCGCCCCGGTGATGGAGACGTCCTGAGCCACATCCACCAACCGCCGGGTGAGGTACCCTGAATCGGCGGTTTTCAAGGCCGTGTCGGCCAGGCCCTTGCGAGCCCCGTGGGTGGAGATGAAATACTCGAGGACCGTTAAACCCTCTCGGAAGTTCGCCGTAATCGGGCTCTCAATGATCTCGCCCGACGGCTTGGCCATCAGTCCCCGCATCCCAGAAAGCTGGCGGATCTGCTGCTTCGATCCTCGGGCTCCCGACTCGGCCATCATGAAGATCGGGTTAAAAGGATCCATCTCCTTGAAGATCAAGTCCGACACCTTGTCGGTGGCGTGGGTCCAAATGTCGATGACCTTGTTGTACCGTTCCCCATCGGTGATGAGGCCTTTTTGGTATTGCCGATCCACCTCGGCCACCGATCCTAAGGCCTCCTTTAAGATCCTCTCCTTCTCTCGGGGAACCTGGAGGTTATCGATCGATATGGAAAGCCCTCCTCGGGTGGCCATCTCAAAGCCAAGCCTCTTCAAATCGTCCAACAACTGGACCGTCCGGGTATGACCACACCGTTTGTACACCTGAACGACGAGGTCGCTTAAGGTGTTCTTGTCCATGACCTGATTGGCAAACGGGATCTCCGGCGGCAGAAGATCGTTGAGTACGACCCGCCCGACGGTGGTTTCGATGATCTCGCCCTTCTCGCGGAGCTTGACCGCAGCATGCCCGACCACCACCGAATCCTCGTAGGCCACGAGCGCCTCCTCCCGAGAAGAGAAAAGCCGCCCCTCCCCCAAGGCCTTCGGTTTTTCTCGGGTCAAGTAGTGACAACCCAACACGATGTCTTGGGTCGGGGTCAGGATCGGCTGGCCGTTGGAGGGAGAGAAGATGTTGTTGGTGGACATCATGAGGAGCGTTGACTCCATCTGAGCCTCGATGGAAAGCGGCACATGGACCGCCATCTGATCCCCATCGAAGTCGGCGTTGAAGGCCGTGCAGACCAAGGGGTGAATCTTGATGGCCTTGCCCTCGATCAAGATCGGTTCAAAGGCTTGAATGCCCAAACGATGAAGGGTCGGGGCTCGGTTCAAGAGGACCGGATGATCGCGGATCACCTCCTCCAAGATGTCCCAAACCTCCAGGCGCGCCCGCTCCACCATCCGTTTGGCCGATTTGATCGTGTGGACAAAACCCCGCTCTCGAAGCTTCTTGATGATGAACGGCTCAAACAGCTCCAGGGCCATCTTCTTAGGCAGCCCGCACTGACGGAGTTTGAGCTCCGGTCCAATGACGATCACCGATCGACCGGAGTAGTCCACCCGTTTGCCTAAGAGGTTCTGTCGAAAGCGGCCCTGCTTGCCTTTCAGCATGTCGGCCAACGACTTCAAAGGCCGGTTCCCCGGCCCCAACACGGGGCGTCCGTGGCGGCCGTTATCGAAGAGGGCGTCCACCGCCTCCTGGAGCATCCGCTTTTCGTTGCGAACGATCACATCGGGCGCCTTGAGCTCCATGAGCTTCTTCAACCGGTTGTTCCGATTGATCACCCGCCGGTAAAGGTCGTTTAAGTCGCTGGTCGCGAATCGGCCGCCGTCTAACGGAACCAAGGGCCTTAAGTCCGGAGGAATGACGGGGATCGCGGAAAGAACCATCCACTCCGGCCGGTTCCCGGATTTCCGGTAGCTGTCCACCACCCGAAGGATCTTGACCAGCTTCTTCACGACCTGCTCCCCTTTGGCGGTCTTCAAGTCCCGTTTGGCCTTCTCGACGATCTTGTCGAGGTCCAGCTCCCTCAACATCTCCCGGACCGCCTCCCCCCCCATCCCGGCTTTGAACGTATGCCCGTATTTCTTTAAGGCCTCCTGATACCGTTCCTCGGTCAACAGTTCCTTCTTCCTTAATGGGGTGTCGCCAGAATCGATGACCACGTACTCCTCGTAGTAGATGACCCGCTCCAAATCGCGAAGGTTCATATCGAGCATCGTCCCCAGGCGGCTGGGGATCGCCTTGAAGAACCAGATGTGGGTGACCGGAGCCGCCAGCTCCATGTGTCCCATCCGTTCCCGACGGACCCGAGACCGGGTCACCTCCACCCCACAACGATCGCAGACGATCCCTTTGTGCTTGATCCGTTTGTATTTCCCGCAGTTACACTCCCAATCCTTGGTGGGCCCAAAGATCCGCTCGCAGAAGAGTCCGTCCTTCTCGGGCTTCAGCGTCCGGTAGTTGATCGTCTCCGGTTTCCTCACCTCTCCCCGAGACCAGGAACGGATCACCTCCGGGGAGGCCAGCCGAATCGAAATGGTGTCAAAGGCCGCCGTTTCCGAAACGACGGGCTCTGGAGCAATCCCCAAGCCCCGCGCGGCCCGTTCGACTCCCTCGAGACTCTCCCGTTCCAACCGATCCAGCTCTTTGGTACGATCCACCATCAAGATCTCCTATCTAACCTGTCCAGGGTCATCCCCTCGAAAGAGGGGATCCTCGCTTTCGCGAGGATGACATTCGGCCGGCCCCCCAAGTTTCGTTTTGCTTCGCCCCGTGGAATGCGAAGCATTCCCGGGGCTCAGTCCTGGAAATCGCTTCGCGATTTCTCAGGGCAAACGAAACAAAACGTGGGGGGCTAGCGGACTTGCGTCGTTTCTCTCGGCCAAGTCCAGGCCTCATGTCACTTCTTCTTTTCGGTTCGAATGTCCAAACAGAGACTCTGCAGCTCCTTGACCAAGACGTTGAACGACTCCGGGGTCCCTGGCTGCAGGGTATGTTCGCCCTTGACGATCAACTCGTAGATCTTGGTTCGGCCCTCCACATCGTCCGACTTGACGGTCAACAGCTCTTGGAGCGTATAGGCCGCCCCATAGGCCTCCAAGGCCCAGACCTCCATCTCCCCGAACCGCTGACCCCCAAATTGCGCCTTGCCGCCCAACGGCTGCTGGGTCACCAAAGAATAAGGACCGATGGAGCGGGCATGGATCTTGTCATCGACCAAGTGGGCCAGCTTCATCATGTAGATGTAGCCGACGGTCACCTTTTGAGCAAAGGAATCCCCCAACAGACCATCCCGCAGAGGAATCTGCCCATCCGGTGGAAGTCCCGCCTCCTTCATCAGGCTCTTGATCTCCGACTCCTTAGCCCCATCAAAAACCGGCGAGGTAATCTGCCATCCCAACACCTTCGCCGCCCAACCCAAGTGGGTCTCTAAGATTTGTCCAACGTTCATCCGGGAGGGAACCCCTAAGGGATTCAAGACGATCTCGACCGGGGTCCCATCCGGCAGAAACGGCATGTCCTCCTCGGGAAGAATCTTGGCGATGACCCCTTTGTTCCCATGCCGTCCGGCCACCTTGTCCCCCACCTGGACCTTGCGCTTGGAGGCCACGTAGACGACCACCTTCTTCAAGACTCCCGGCGGCAGCTCGTCGCCTCTTTTCAGATGGTCGATCTCCCGGTCCTCCTCAAAATTCAATTCTTCCAACCGGTCGTTTAAGGCCTTTAAGAGCTTGCGAACCTCTTCGGTCTTCTCCTTGTCCTGAAGGCGAATCTCCTCGAGATCCGCCCGTTCCAGCTTGGAGGTATCGCTGGCGCGAATCGTCCGGGGAGCCGCCAACAAAGGTTTCCCAGACTCCTCCTCGAGGATGGAACCCTCGAGGCGCTGGCCGACCAAGAGCTTCCCTAAGGTCTTGACCCTCTCCCTCTTCAAGGCCTTCCTCTGGTTCTGATACCCCTTGTGGATTTGATCGATCTTGGCCTGTTCCTCGGTCATCTCCTCTTTGGAACGAGGCCTGGCCTTCTTGCGCGTGAATACCCGAATGTCCACGACGATCCCCTCGACCCCCGGCGGCACGACGAGGCTGGCGTCCCGCACGTCCCCGGCCTTCTCTCCAAAGATCGCCCGAAGGAGCCGTTCTTCCGGCGACTGCTCCGTTTCCGATTTCGGGACCACCTTGCCGACCAGGATGTCGCCGGGATGAACCTCCGCCCCGATCCGGGTAATCCCGTGCTCGTCTAAATCCTTCAAGACCTCTTCCCCGACGTTGGGGATGTCTCGGGTAATCTCTTCGTTCCCCAAACGGGTATCCCGCGCTTCAATTTCAAACTCTTCGACATGAACGGAGGTGAAGATGTCGTCTCGAACGAGCCGCTCGCTGACCAAGATCGCGTCCTCAAAGTTGTATCCCCGCCACGGCATAAAGGCGACCAAAAGATTCCTCCCCAACGCCAGAATCCCATCTCTCGTACCGGACCCATCGGCGATCGGCTGACCGGCCTGAACCTTCTGTCCTACCTTTACCAAAGGCCGCTGATTGACGCAGGTGTTGGCGTTGGAACGCTGAAACTTCCTTAACGGAATCGTTTCCCGCTCGATGACGATCCGGTGGGCCTCCATCTCCCGGACCACCCCCCCGCAAGGGGCCAGGACCAGCGCTCCAGAATCTTTAGCGACCCGAGCCTCCATCCCGGTGCCGATCAACGGGGGTTCGGGAAAAAGCAGGGGCACCGCTTGCCGCTGCATGTTCGATCCCATGAGGGCTCGGTTGGCGTCGTCGTGTTCTAAGAAAGGGATGAGAGACGCCGCCACCGAAACCAGCTGTTTGGGAGAGATGTCTTTAAACTGCACCTGATCCGGCCGAACGACCGGGAAATCGCCTCGGTAGCGACAGGAGACCAATGGGTCCATGAAGCGGCCGGATTCGTCCACCCGGGCATTGGCCTGGGCGATCGTGTAGCGATCCTCTTCATCGCCCGATAGGAATTTGACCGATCGGGTCACCCGTCCCTTCTCGACCACCCAATACGGCGTCTCGATGAATCCAAAGTCGTTGACCTGAGCGTACGTGGAGAGGCTCGCGATCAAGCCGATGTTGGGGCCCTCCGGTGTCTCGATGGGACAAATCCGGCCGTAGTGTGAGTAGTGGACATCGCGCACTTCGAAACCGGCTCTCTTGCGCGAGAGGCCCCCGGGCCCCAACGCGGAGAGGCGACGCTTGTGGGTGAGCTCCGCCAAGGGGTTGGTCTGATCCAAGAACTGGGAAAGCTGGGAGCGGCCGAAGAAATCCCGGACGAGGCCGGAGACCAACTTCGCGTTGATCAACTGGTGCGGCATGGTGGCGTCCATGTCGTAGATTCCCATCCGCTCGCGGACCGCGTGGTCGATGCGGGCCAAGGCCATCCGGAACTGATTCTGAAGAAGTTCCCCCACCGTCCGAACCCGACGGGAACCCAGATGATCGATGTCGTCCACCTCTCCCTGTCCGGATTTCAATTGAATCAGGTATTTCAAGACCGCCAAGACGGTCGGGGAATCCAAGATCCGGTCGCTTAACTCCCTCGTCATCCCGAGCTTCCGATTGAGGATGTACCGACCGACGCGGCCTAAGTCGTACCGTCGGGGATCGAAGTAGAGGCGGGTCAACAAGCTCTGGGCCGATACCAGCGTGGCCGGATCCCCCGGACGCAATTTCCGGAAGATGTCGAGTACCGAGTCTTCGCGGGTCTTCAAACGATCCTTCTCGAACGTTCGCTGGATCTCCGGAACCAGCCGCTTCAATACCTTCAGTTCCCGGATCTCCGAGTTCCACACCATGGTGAGGTGTTCCTTGGACAGCTTCTCGAAACGAGGAACCAGTACCGCATGGGTCTGGGGATCCACGAGGTCGACGGCCAACACCCGGCCCACGGCGTTCTTGACATCGGACATCTCGTGGGCCTTGATCGTCTCCACCCCGCAGAAGGCCTCTAGGATCTCCTCGTCCGATCCGGCCCCCGTAGCCCTTAAGAAGGTGGTGACCAGGACTTTTCGACGGCGATCGATCAGGGCGTACCAGGTATCGGTCAGGTCAAACTCAAATTCCAGCCAAGCCCCGCGGTAAGGGATGATTCGCGCCGTGTACATCCGTTTTCCATTCGGATGGATCTCCTCCTCGAAGAAAACCCCCGGAGAGCGGTGAAGCTGACTGACCACCACCCGTTCGTCGCCGTTGACGATGAAGGTGCCCGTAGAGGTCATGAGGGGGATGTCCCCTAAGTAAACCTCCTGCTCCTTCATCTCCTTCGGGGAGCGAAGCCGAAGCTTGACGCTCAAAGGAGCGGCAAAGGTCAAGCCCCGCCGTTGGGCCTCGAGGGAATCGTACTTGGGTTTGCCCACGTTGTAGGAAAGAAATTCCAATCGGCATTTCTGATCGGAACTCTCGATGGGGAAGACCTCGTTGAACACCTCCTGTAAGCCCTGATTCTCTCGACGGGTCCTCGGCAGATCGAGCTGCAAAAAGTCGACGTAGGGCTTGACTTGGATCCCCAGCAGAGCCGGCAACTGGAACTGTTCCGGGATCCGCCCGAAATGCTTCTGCTTCACTTCAACTCCACCTTGGCGCCCACCGCCTCCAGCTTCTCCTTCATCGTTTTGGCCTCTTCCTTCGAGGCCCCCGCCTTAATCGGCTTAGGCGCCGCCTCGACCAAGTCCTTGGCTTCTTTAAGACCTAAGTTGGTCACAGCTCTCAGTTCCTTGATCACCTGGATCTTATTGGCTCCCACCTCGGCCAAGATCACATCGAAGGTCGCCTTCTCTTCGGCGGCGGCCGCCCCCGGGGCGGCTTGGGCCCCTGCCGCTTGACTTGGAGCGGCCACGGTTAAGGCCGCGGCGGAAACCCCAAACTTCTCCTCAATCCCTTTCACCAATTTGTTCAAATCGAGCACCGTCCAGCTCTCGATCGACTCCAACACGTCGTTCACCAATACCTTCGCCATGGCATTCCTCTCCTTACGCTTTTTTCTGTCGAACCGCCTCGACCACCATCGCCAAAGAGCGCATCGGGGCCGTCAACAGGAAGACGAGATTCCGAAGAGGAGACTGCGCGACCCCCGCCACCAAAGCCAGCAAGACCTCTCTCGATGGAAGCTCAGCCAATCCGATGAGATCCTGGGGCAAAACCGGCTCGCCGTCTAAGATCCCGCCGGCTAAGACAAATCCCTCGTGCTCCTTCGAGAAATTCCTTAACACTCGGCAAACCGCCGTCGGCTCGGAACGGACCGTGGCCACGGCACAGGTGCCTTTTAACGTCTCTTGAAGGCCGGGCCACCCCAAATCTCGGAAGGCCATCGCCCCCAAATTGTTCTTCACCACCCAAAAAGTGGACTCCAAAGGTTTTAAGCTGTTTCGTAGCGCATTGACCTCCTTGGTCGAAACCTTCTCCAAACGGGCCACCACGAGCGTCTCTACTCCAGAAAGAGTCTTTTTCAAATCTCGAACCAGCCCAACCCGGACCTTCCGCCCCACTCGGTCGAGAGAACCATTCGGTGGTGTCTTCTCAGGCTCTAACGCCGCTTCGGGTACGCTCATCCTACGGCAGGACGCCCTTGCGTCGGATCCAGTCGAATGCCGGGTCCCATGGTGCTGGAAAGACAGAGCCCCCGAACGTAACGACCCTTAGCGGAGGCCGGCTTTACCTTCCAGATCGCCTCCAACACCGCTAATCCGTTGGCCGCCAACATCTCCTCCGAGAAAGAGCGTTTGCCAATTCCTAAATGGATATCGGCCTGCTTGTCTAGTTTAAACTCGATCTTGCCCCGTTTCACCTCTTGGACGGCTCGAGCCACATCGTTGGTGACGGTGCCTGCCTTAGGGCTAGGCATGAGCCCCCGAGGACCCAGGAGCTTTCCGAGCTTTCCTACCTCCTTCATCAAATCGGGGGTCGCGATCACCACATCGAAATCCAGCCACCCTCCCTGAATCTTCTGGATGAGATCTTCCGCCCCCACGAGATCGGCCCCTGCTTCCTTGGCTTGTCGTTCCGCCTCCCCCTTGGCCAAGACGAGCACCTTGACGGACTTTCCGGTCCCGTGCGGTAAGAGAACCGTCCCCCGAACCGTCTGATCGGTCTGCTTAGGGTCGACGTCGAGATCCAGACTCAGTTCCACGGTCTCATCGAACTTGAGGGGAGCCGCCTTCTTGAGTAAAGCGACCCCCTCTCGGAGGCTGTACCGCTTTCCCGGTGTGATGAGCTTCTTGACCTCGGCCATTCGCTTGCTCATGGTTCGACTCCGCTCACCACAGGCCCTACCACCTCAATTCCCATGGAACGGGCCGTTCCTTCCACCTGCTTGACCGCCTGTTCCAGCGAGTCCGTATTGAGGTCCTTCAGCTTCTTCTGAGCAATCTCTCGAACCTTGGAGCGGGGAACTTGACCGACCTTTTCCTTATTCGGTGTCCCCGAGGCCTTGGCCACTCCACAGGCCTGCTTTAAGAGCACCGAAGCCGGAGGGCTTTTAATGATAAAGGAAAAGCTCTTGTCTTCGTACGCCGTGATGACCACCGGCAACAGCAGCCCCTCTTGACCCTTGGTCTTCTCGTTGAAGTTCTTGCAGAACTCCATGATGTTGAGGCCGTGGGACCCCAACGCCGGTCCCACCGGCGGAGCCGGGTTGGCTTGGCCCCCGGGACAGTACAATTTGATCGTGGCGGTAACCTTCTTCGGCACGGCGCCTTTAACCCTTTTCCACCTGCCAATACTCCAACTCCACGGGGGTAGCCCGCTGGAAGATGGAGACCATCACCTTCAACTTCCCCTTCTCCGGATTGATCTCTTCGATGATTCCCGTAAAGTTGTTGAACGGCCCATCGATGATCCGAACCCCTTCTCCCTTCTCAAAGATCACCTTAGGAGTGGGTTTCTCCATCTTCTCTTGGGCCGCGGTCAAGATTTGGTTGACCTCTTCCTCTTTCAAGGGAACCGGCCGCGTCCCAGAACCGACGAAACCGGAAACCCCCGGGGTGTTGCGGACCACGTACCAGCTGTCGTCGGTGAGCGCCATCTGAACCAACACGTAACCCGGGAAAACACGGCGCTCCGAGATCTTCTTCTTCCCGGCCTTCACCTCCGAGACCTTCTCCATGGGCACCAGCACTTGGGAAATGGAGCCCAAAGCCTCGGCCGCATCGGCCGCCCGCTGGAGAGACGATCGAACCTTCTCTTCCTGACCGGTCAAGGTGTGGATCACGTACCACTGCTTTTCCACTAACGGACCACCCAGCTCATCAGGCGGGCGCATAGGAAATCGAAGATCCCGATGACGAGAGAGAGCAGCGCTCCCGTGGCCAACACCACCTTGGTCGATTCCAAAAGTTCCCGTGGCGGCGGCCAGGAAACCTGGGCCATTTCGCTCCGGACATCCCTCAAGAAGGCCACCACGTTTTTCAATACCGACACCGTTGATCAGATCCCCTTCCTATAGACAAAAAACCCCTCGGCATTTCCCTACCCTTGAAGCCCCGGTCGAAGGGTACACCCCTGCCGCCGCCCTAGTTGATCAGGAGCGGCAGGAGTCGAACCTGCAGTCCCGGTTTTGGAGACCGGTGGTTTACCGTTAACCGACGCTCCTTCACCTAACAGCAGGCCTGTCATTGCGAGGCCCGAAGGGCCGAAGCAATCCGACTCGAAGAGTCATCCCCTCGAACGTCATCCTCCCTTCCGTGAGGATGACGTTCGACCAACGGACTTACGCTGGTACCTCTCGCGTAAGTCCGGGTCTCATGTCATTTGGTTTCGCGGTGAAGGGTGTGGGTCCGACAAAACCGGCAGTACTTCTTCAGCTCCAACCGATCGGCATGGATCTTCTTATTCCGGGTGGTGGAATAGTTCCGCCGCTGGCATTGGGCGCAGGCCAAGGTCGCCAACTCACGCACTTATGCCAGAACCTCGGAGATGACCCCAGCGCCAACCGTGCGTCCCCCTTCCCGGATGGCAAACCGCAGGGTCTTTTCCATCGCCACCGGAGTGATCAACTCCACCTCGGCGTTGGCGTTATCCCCCGGCATGACCATCTCGACCCCTTTGGGCAAGGTCACGACACCGGTCACATCGGTGGTTCGGAAGTAGAACTGAGGCCGATACCCGGCAAAGAAGGGCGTATGGCGACCTCCCTCCTCCTTCGTTAAGGCGTACACCTCGGCCTTAAACTTGGTATGCGGGGTGATGGACGCCGGTTTGGCCAAGACCATCCCCCGTTCCAAATCCTTCTTATCGATCCCCCGCAAGAGACACCCCACGTTATCGCCGGCTTGCCCCTCGTCCAGCAGTTTTCGGAACATCTCGATTCCGGTGACGACCGTCTGGCTCGGTTTGGGTCTTAAACCCACCACCTCCACCGTATCGTTGACCTTCACCACGCCCCGCTCAATCCGGCCGGTCCCCACCGTCCCCCGGCCGGTAATCGAGAAGACGTCCTCCACTGCCATGAGGAACGGCTTCTCGATGTCCCGCTTCGGGGTGGGGATAAACTCATCCACCGCCTTCATGAGATCCAGAATCGCCTTCTCCGCCTCCGGATCTCCCTGGTGGGCTTTCAGGGCGCTTCCCTTGATGACCGGGGTTTTATCTCCCGGAAAACCGTACTTCGTCAGGAGCTCCCGCACCTCCAGCTCCACCAAGTCGAGCAGCTCCTTGTCGTCCACGAGGTCCACCTTGTTTAGGAAGACCACGATGGCCGGGACCCCCACCTGGCGAGCCAGAAGGATGTGCTCACGGGTCTGAGGCATGGGACCATCGGGAGCGCTGACGACCAGAATGGCCCCGTCCATTTGGGCCGCACCGGTAATCATGTTCTTGATGTAATCGGCGTGCCCCGGGCAGTCCACGTGGGCGTAGTGCCGCGCATCGGTCTCATACTCCACGTGAGCGATGCTCACCGTTAAGATCTTGCTCTCTCCGCGGACCACGCCTCCCTTCGCGATTTCCGCGTACGACTTTTCCTGGGCCTGACCCTTTTTCGACAGCACCTTGGTGATCGTGCTGGTCAACATGGTCTTGCCGTGGTCCACATGACCGATGGTCCCCACATTCACGTGGGGCTTCTTCCGCTTAAACTTCTCCTTGGCCATTGTACTTTTCCCCTCCTTCCCAAGTGCCTGGATTCAAAAAAGACAATCCCTCTCTCTACCTTTTTCAGCTGGAGACGGGAATTGAACCCGTGACCCCGTCCTTACCAAGGACGTGCTCTACCAACTGAGCTACTCCAGCAAGGCGCTCGCTGGTACTCTGGTAGAAACAAACCCTTACTGTTGGTACAAAACTCCTTATTCTAATGAGATACGGTTTTTTGTCAAGAGAATTATTACCAGG
>CAYJWF010000009.1:0-54475 GCA_964373805.1 uncultured Planctomycetia bacterium
TCATCGGGGCGGGGAGATTTGAACTCCCGACCTCTTGGTCCCGAACCAAGCGCTCTAGCCAAGCTGAGCCACGCCCCGAACGAGTTTGGCGATGCAAATCTGTTTCGGCTGTCAACCATAATAACGGTTGAACACCGTTGACCAAGAGATTCTCAAATTCGCCAAACCTGTTTCTAGGGAGAGAACCACTGCCTGGTTCTCTCCCTAGTATCCCTCTCTCCGGCAAAAGACATCGGCCTCGTTGGGGAAAACCATTGGGTTTTCCCCAACACACCCCTTTCCTCCAAAGGAAAGAAGAGGTCGTTTCTTCGTCAAGGCCTCTTCTTTTTCTTCTCCTCTTCCGCTTTCTCTTCGGCACGTTTCATTCGGATCGAGAGGGTCTGATCCCAGGTTTCGTCTGGCTTGACCCCAAGGGCGGTCAGGGCCTGGACCATCGCCTGGGATGCTGGAAAATTGGACTCCCGACGAAACGCCTTGGCCAGAGGTTCGACGGCACGAGGATCTTTCAAACCACCCAACACCTGCGCCGCGTGTTCCCGCGTCCAGGGTTTCAACCCCCTCAAACGACGGACGAGGATCGGCACCACCCGCTCGTCTCCGAAGGCGATGAGCGCCTTGGTAGCGACTTGCCGAACCTTGGGATCCCAATCGGTAAAAGTGCGAACCAAAGCCGGTCCAGAGGCTGGATCTTTAAGCCGAGCCAATCCCTCCACCGCCTTGCGGCGTGTGTGAACATCGTGGTGAAATAACACCTTACTCAAAGGGGCCACCGCCGCCTTATCCCCGATCTTCCCCAAACCCTCGGTGGCGGCCCGACGGACCGCCGTATCCCGATCTCGGAGGGCTTGCACCAAAGGCTGCAACGCCATCGGATTGGGGATCCCTTTCAGAGCCTCCGCCGCGCCGGTTCGGACGAGGGGATCCCGATCCTTTAACGCCTCGATGAGACCGGGGATGGCCCGCGCATCCTTTAAGGCCTCCAACTCCACGGCCGCCTGCCACCGGACTTGGGGATCCGAATCGCGGCGCAACGCCTGAAGCAGCTCCTCCAACGATTTCGATCCCGCGATGGCGCGCCAAGCCTCCAGCGCCGCGGCCCGAACGATCGGGGAGGGGTCTTGCGTGGCCGCCCGAACCGCCTCCTCCGTGGCCGGATCCCGCAAGCTCGCCAAGGTGATGCAAGCTGAGCGTCGTTTCTTCGGATCGGGGTTCTTCAGCTCCCCGACCACCTTCTGAACATCGGTGAGCCGCACCGTCTCTAACCGCTCCTCGGGAGGTTGGGGAACCAGCTTATACCGAAATAGGTGCCGATCCTTGAACTGGAAGGGAACGAGATATTCCGATACCAGGTCGAGAGGGATCCACTGATAGATCGGGGCCATCACCCGTTCCCGAGTCACCAGCTCCCGAAATCCCGTTTTCAAAATTCGGAAGGTGTACCGACCGTGGGTAATGAACTCGTAGGTGAGCGGGGTAGGACCGACCGGATGTTCGTTCACCCAGACGGTGGCCCCTGGCGGATCCGACTCAATGACAATGGTCCGCTCAACGCAGCCGGCTAAAAAGACAGCGCATAGCGCATAGCGGATAGCGGATAGCCTTTTTCTATACGCCATGCGCTCTATGCCACACGCTATTCTCATCGTTTTCCCCACAGCCCGCGCTTAGCCTCTCGGGCTTCCTTTTGGAATTTGACAAAGAGATCCGCGTACTTCACGTTCGGAGGAATGGTGAGAAGCTGCGCATAGCCCTGCCTCAGGAGCTCCGCGTTGACAAAGGTTCCATTTTCCAAGAAGACGTAGGCCAGCAGTCGGTGGTATTTGTCATATCGCTCCAGATCGAACTCCAGGCGGACTTTTTTTCCTTCCACCAACCGGCGATTAAACTCCTTCGCCTCCCGGCCGTACGCCTCCACCGGTTTCCTGGGATGATGTAATTCGGGGGTATCGATCCCAATGTACCGCACCCGTTCCTTAGTCGAGAGGACGACGGTGTCCCCATCGACCACCCGTTGAACGACCGCCCACTGTTCAGAGGAGACGCTTCCCGCTGCTAGAGCTGTCGTGCATCGTGGGTCGTGAGTCGTGAGCAAACAAAGCCCCACTGCCACCACGAGAATCCTCTTTACCCACGACTCAAGACTCATTTCTCACGACGGCTTCACTATAGCATGCCCCATAGGTATTTCGCGATGAGGTCCACCTCGAGATTCACGGGATCCCCCACCCGTTTCTGCCCGAGGGTCGTGACCTCCGCGGTATGAGGGATCAGGTGAACCTTGATCCGCGCAGCGTCTCGCTTGGAATCCAACGTGAGGCTCACCCCATCGACGGCAATGGGCCCTTTAGGAACCACCAGACCCGCCAGATGCGAGGGGACTCGGACTCCCAAGGTCAAGAACCGTCCCGATCGTCTCCGACCCGTGATCGTTCCCTTTCCATCCACATGACCCAACAACCAGTGCCCTCCCAATCGGTCTCCCACCCGAAGGGACCGTTCCAGGTTCACCCGGTCTCCCACCCGAAGGCGGCCTAACGTGGTGGCTCGGACCGTCTCCGGAAGGAGACGAAACGCCAACCTCTGAACGGTGCCAGGCACCCGAAAATGGTGCCAGGCACTTTTTCCAAAATAGTGCCTGGCACCAATGCCTGGCACCTTTGGCACCACCTGGTCTACCGTCAAGCAGGCCCCGTCCACGGCAATGCTCTCACCCACGGATACTTTTTTGAACGGCCGTTGGGGCCGGATCAGGAGCCTGCCAGTGCTCCTCGCCGTGACGACGCCTTGGGTTTGAATGATCCCAGTGAACATCTCTCTATCCGACTTCTGCCGTAATGAGAAGATCCGAACCTAAACGACCGACGCTAAGGTTCTTGAGTGAAACGGCCTGCTGTAATGAAACCGCCCCCTCCCCCTCGACCGACGTCGGAGCCTCCCTTCCACCAATCAGAGAAGGAGCTACGATGCAAACGAGGCGATCCACGGCTTGCGCCTGAAAAGCCGAGGCGATCACCTCGCCGCCACCTTCGACCAAAAGATGAGAGATCTCTCTTTTGGCCAACCGCCTCAACAGGGCCGGCAGAGAAACGCGTCCCTTCTGACTAGGAAAGCGCCAAATCTCGGCACCCTTTTGACGAAGCCGCTTTTCCCGATCCGCCGAGGCGCTCTGGGTTGTCGCCACGATCACAGGGCCTCCGGAAGAAAAGATCCGAGCGGACGGGGGAGTACGCAGATGGGAGTCCAAGATCACCTTGATCGGTTCTCTTCTGACCTCTGACCTCTGACCTCTGACTTCTGACCTGACCGTTAACCGAGGATTGTCTTTGAGGACCGTGTTCACTCCCACGAGAATGGCGTCGACTTGGGAACGAAGTCGATGAACCCACTGGCGCGCCTTCGGGCTGGAGATCCAGCGGCTTGTCCCCATTCGGGTGGCGATCTTGCCATCCAACGACTGGGCCACCTTCACCGTCACAAAGGGCCGTCCCTCTCTCATCCAGGTCACGAAGACCCGGTTCAGGGCATTGGCCTCCCTCTTCAAAACCCCGAGGGTGGTCTGGATTCCATGACGCCGAAGCCATCGCAGGCCCCTGCCACGGTTCTTAGGATTCGGATCGATCATGGCCACCACCACTCGCTGGATCTTGGCCCTCTTAATCGCCTCCGTGCAAGGAGGGGTCCGCCCGGTATGGGCGCACGGCTCCAAAGAGACGTAGAGGGTCGCTCCACGGGCATGACGCCCAGCTTGGGTAAGGGCCAAAACTTCCGCGTGGGCGAGCCCCACCCGCCGATGAAACCCTTGGCCCTTCACCTGCCCCTGACGAACCACCACCGCCCCCACCATCGGGTTCGGCCGAGTTCTCCCCTGGGCCCGGACCGCCAGTTGAAGAGCTAATCGCATAAACTGTTCGTCGCTGCTTTTAATCGTTCAACCTCTTCGTACGGAACGGTCACCGTTCCTAGGACTGGGCCCTCGGACTTTCGATGCCCATGGCAATCGGAACCGCCGGTAATTAAAAGGCGATGCTGCTCGGCGATCTTGCGGTACTTCTTGACCACCGACGGCTCATGGTCCGAATGATACACCTCGATCCCCTGGATCCCAGCGGCCACCAGCTCCGGGATCGAAGCCTCTTCAATCAGTCGATGGGGATGCGCCAGGATGACGACTCCCCCTGCCCCTCGAATGAGGCGAACCGCCTCCGATACGGTGAGGGTCGCTCCTTTGACAAAACAGGGGCCGCGATCCCCAAGGTAACGCTGAAAGGCCTCTTCCATGGATCGGACAAACCCCTGCTTCACCATCGCCTCAGCCAGATGGGGGCGACCCAGGGAACCTTCTCCAGCGATCGACTGAACGGTTTCCAGTTCCAGATGGATCTCCTGAGAACGCAATCGGTCGATCATCGCTTGGATTCGATCCACGCGATACCGCCGCATCCGCTCCAAAAAAGCGGTAAGCGTCGGGTCCTTTAACCGGAAACCGTAGCCCAGAACGTGGATTTCCCGTTCCTTAAAAACGGCGGTCAACTCTACCCCGGAGAGGACCTCTATCCCAAACACTTTAGCCGCCTCCTGGGCCCTGCCGATGCCGGCGATCGCATCGTGATCGGTGATGGCGATACAGGCCAGTTTAAGCCGACTCGCCCGTTGAACGACTTCCTCCGGCGAAAAGGTTCCATCGGAGTAAAGGGTGTGAATGTGCAGGTCCGCCTTCTTGGTTAAGGACACTGGGAGGGGTTCAGCTGGGCTTTATGGATGGCATCGAGGACGCCATTGACGAACTTACCGGAGTCCGGCGTCCCAAACTGTTTGGCCAATTCCACCGCTTCGTTCATGACGACTTTCGGAGGCGTTTCATGGTAAAAGAGCATCTCATAGGTGGCCAACCGTAGGATGTTCCGATCCACCATGGCCATCCGGCTTAAAGACCAGTTGGTGGCGAACCGGCCGATCAACTGGTCGATCTCCTCCCGCTGGGCCATGGTTTTGGTCACCAACTCGGTGATGAAAAGCTTCCGATCGACCGGGACCCGGTGATGCCGAAAGAAGATCTTCAATCCTTCCTCGGCGGGATCCTGGGTGATGTCCATCTGGTAAAGGATCTTAAGCGCCGCGACTCTCGCCTGGGAACGTCTGCCCGCCATTTTAAAACCTCTTCAAGGTCTCAACGAAACCTTCAAGGCCCTCACGAGATCCCAGGCGGCCTGCGCGGCCTGCCGACCCCGATTGAGTCCGTTCGGTCGAGCCCGTGCCTTGGCTTGATCCCATCGCCGGGCCGTGATGACCCCACAGGTCACCGGTACCCCGCTCAATAGTCCCGCCATCGTCAACCCTTGGAGAGCCGCTTGAGAGAGAAAATCGAAGTGGGGGGTCTCGCCGGCCAAGATGCATCCCACCGCCACGATGCCAACGTACCGTTGGGATTGCGCCATCTTAAGGGCCGCCATCGGCAACTCAAAGGCACCGGCCACCCAAACAACGTCGACCGCCTTCAAGGGAACGCGCCGGTCCTTAAAGAAATTTAAGGCTCCCCGAAGGAGAGCCTCGGTGATTTCCCGGTTGAAACGACTGGCCACAATGCCGTAGCGAACCACCCGGGAAGGCATCGCTGAAAAAGAGCTATTGGGAATCCAGAACTTCCAAGAGGAGGTGCCCCAATTTCTCCCGCTTGGTCTTCAAGTATCGGGCGTTTCCCGGGGTGGGGGGGACCTCCAACGGCACCCTTTCCACGATGGTGAGGCCAAATCCGTCCAAGCCCACCACCTTGCGGGGATTGTTGGTCATCAAACGGACCTGCGTTAAGCCTAAGTCGGCCAGAATCTGGGCGCCAATCCCATAATCGCGCAGATCCGGATCGAACCCTAAGGCCCGGTTCGCTTCCACCGTGTCGAGCCCCTCGTCCTGAAGAGCGTACGCCTTCAGCTTATTCGCCAATCCGATTCCTCGCCCCTCCTGACGTAAGTACAACAGCACCCCTCGCCCTGCCTCTTGGATGAGCTTCAACGCCGATTCGAGCTGCGGCCCACAATCGCACCGCCAAGAGCCGAAAACATCCCCTGTGAGGCACTGGGAGTGCACCCGCACCAAGACCGGGGCTTGGCGGACATCCCCCAAAACCAAGGCCATATGGGCTTGGGTGTCCAGCGTGGACTCGTACAAGATCAGTTGAAACTCCCCATACGGAGTCGGCAGGACCGTCTCCACGACGCGGCGGATGAATCGTTCCTTGGAGAGACGATGGGTAATGAGATCGGCGATCGAGCCGATCTTTAACCCGTGCCCCTTCGCAAACTCGATCAAATCCGGAACCCGGGCCATCGACCCGTCCGGCCGCATGATCTCGCAGATCACCCCAGCCGGGTAAAGCCCGGTCAGCCGCATCAGGTCCACGGCCGCTTCGGTGTGTCCGGCCCGAACCAGAACTCCGCCGTGACGGGCCCGCAGCGGAAACACATGCCCCGGGCGGACCAGGTCGGACGGCTTGGCGTCCGGCTCGATCAACCTGGCGATGGTCGTGGCCCGATCGTGCGCCGAGATCCCGGTGGTGACACCGGCCCGCGCATCCACCGACACCATCCAGGCGGTCCCGTAGGGCGACTGGCTCTCGAGCACCATCGGCTTAAGCTCCAGGATCTCCAACCGTTCGGCCTCCATCGGGACACAGATCAAGCCCCGGCCGTGGCTGACCATAAAATTGATCGCCTCCGGCGTGGCGAACTGGGCCGCTACGACGAGATCCCCCTCGTTCTCTCGGTCCTCGTCGTCCACCACGATGACGAGCCTGCCGGCTTTTAAATCCTCGAGTATCTCAGGGATAGGATTAAACATCGTTTCTCCTCGTAAAAGAACATTATATCACGACCCATGCAAGTTGATCCGTTCACCCTGAGCCTGTCGAAGGGTGAACGGCAATGTTCGTGCTTCGACAAGCTCAGCACGAACGGTTTTGCACGACTCGTGTTATATCAGAGACTCTGCAACTTGGACTGGATCGCTTGGAGGGTGGCCTGCTCGTCGACCATGAAGGCGCTGGCTCCCTTATCCCGAAGGGTATCCCCGATGGCTCGCAGGGAAGTTCCCTTCGGTTGAAGGACCAGGTCGTTGACCTCTCGGAGGATTCGATCTGAAGTGATCTCGGGAATCCCTTGGGCTTGGCGCTTTTCGGGGGTCATCAAGAGGATCCGATCCCACTCGGAAACTGGATGGGTGGCGGTGGGGATACGCGGCAACGGCTCCCGCATGAGGTTTCGTCCTTTCAAGGAGGTCACCTCCTCCTCGGAAAGCCTCTCGACGCATCGACTGAAATGTTCCAGGGTTGGCTCCGGTAGGGTGTTGGCTGTCCAAGGGCCTAAGAAAGGCAAGACGTACAGAAGAGGGCTGTACGGCTGATCCGATTTGACACCGCTCGAGGCGATGAGAAGCCGCTGGGGATGCGCCCCGTGGGATTTTAAGGTCGAAAAGAGCGTGTTAAGCCGTTCGATGGTCTTGACCATCCGCTTTCCCTCTTCGTCCGCATAGAGGCCTTCCGGATCTTCAAAGGGAACACCCAAAAAGATCGCCTCAAAGATCTGGTAGATCTTCTTCGCCTGGGCCACGGCCACCTTTCCTTTCAGCAGGGACAGCCGTTCGCCCTGAGCGGGTCGTTGGGCCTCATCGATCATCGGGTCCACCACCCGATCGATCCGGCTGACGAACAGGGAGTTCACCGAGTAGATCGCGCCCAAATCTTTGGCGCCCCGCTGGGACAGCCCGTCGAGGTACCCTTCTACCGTCTGAAGATAGTGCCGGTCTGAAAAGACCAAGGTCACGTTGGGATGGACGGTCACCTCGCCGGCCACCGCCTTTTGAATTGCCTGTGGACCTACGTTCAGGTTGGGGATCTTGGTGAAAGCCCCAACCCCCTGCATCGCCTGGGCAATTCTCTGGACCTCTTTAACCAACGGCTCTACTTCGGTGAGCAGTGCCGATGCCTCCTGGGAAACGCGACCCTCCCACGGCCAGCGGGCATGGATTTCTCGAAAGGCTCTCGCCGCTTGGGTAGCGGCTTCGTTGTAGAGAAGTCGGTAGATCTCGTGAGGTGAGCGGCCCTCCCGCTTTAAGATTCGCAGGCGTTCATCCAACGCGCCGGCCTCCATCAGCTGACGAAAGAGGGTCTGGTTGGTGGTCATCCCGATCGCCCCTTGGGTTTCGATGATCTTCAGGAGCCGGCTGAACCAGTCGGTCCCATCTTCCAAGGAAGGGAATCCGTCTAAGGAGAAACTGTTTCCCTGCGTGGTGGGGTCGTAAAGCCGAAGAACCGAACTTTTAGAGCTCTTAGGTAGGGAGTGACTGAGGATTTTAGCGAAAGACCTCTTGGCCAATCACTTGGCCATTTCGGATTCTCACCCGGACTCTGCCCGCCAACGGAGAGTTCTCCGCCGGCTCCCAAAGCTCTGTTCCATCCGGTAAAATCCCGGTCGGTCGAAGGTTTCCCATATCAACCGGTGCGGGGGCTTCCACGGTCTCGCCCACGCTCGCGACTCGATGGGGTGGAATCAGCCGTTGGGCCAAACCGGCATGGACGCTGGGAGAGTTGGCAAACCCGGGCCGAAGCGCCTGGGTGGCAAAGGAAAAGTTGCACGAGTTATGGTAGGTTACCACGGCTAATCCCAGCACCAGTAGCCCTACCGCTCGATCTCTTATCGTTTGAACCGAATCGTCCAATGAATCCATCCCGCTCGGCCTTGGCTCATTATACCCTTTTCAAACCTCTGCTTGTCAAGCGCGGTATAATAGGGATGGCTCTCGCCGTTTGAGAACCGTCCCAAAGATGACCCCGGATAAGCTTACGGAACTGTTGGAAAAGGCGAGGGGCGAATTGACCCTCCTCTACGAGTTGGGAAACGCCCTGCGGTTAACCTTGGATTTGAACGAAATCCTCTACATCGTCTTGACCGGGGTGACCGCTCACGTGGGGCTCGGTTTCAATCGGGCCGCCATCTTCCTCAAAAATGAGAAGCAAAATCTCCTCGAGGGAACCCTCGGGATCGGCCCCAATACCGGAGAAGAGGCGCAGGTCATCTGGGAGGAGATCCAGAGCCGTCGGTTGGGCTTAGGAGGCTTGATCGCCAACTATCGACTGGGAAAACCGCTGGAGAACTCCTCGTTCCATCAGACGATCCGGCAGCTTAAAATCCCCCTGACCGAGCGGGCCGGTGGCTTCATCGCGAAAGCCGTCTTGGAAGGAACCCCTCTGGAAATCGTCCATCCCGAGGACCAGGCCAAAGCTGCCCAAGATCCGGTGTTGAAGCTTTTGAAAAGCACCAGTTCCGTTCTGGTTCCTTTGAAGGCCTCGGATGGCCACGTCGATGGAGTGATCTTCGCCGATAATCGGATCACCATGGAACCAATCACCCGAGAGTCGTTTCGGCTCTTAGCGCTCCTTTCCGCCCACGCGGGCCTCGCCATTGAAAACGCCCGCCTTTACGAGGCGGCCCGCCAACAGGCCAACCTGGATCCCCTGACCCAACTCTGGAATTGGGGCGCTTTTCAACGGCATCTCCTGGAAACGAAGGCCAGCGCCGAACGGAGCCGCCAGCCGTTTTCGCTGCTGTTGGCGGACTTGGACCATTTCAAGATGTACAACGACCGGGCCGGTCATCCGGCCGGGGATGAGGCCCTCACCCGGATCGCGAGTCTGCTCAAAGAAACCGCGCGAGCCGGGGATTTCGTCGCCCGTTACGGCGGAGAGGAGTTCGCCCTCATCCTTCCGATGACCCGAAAGCTGGACGCCTTGAAGCTGGCCGAGCGGATTCGCCTGTCGATGGAACGGATCGGTCTGCCGCTCACCCTCTCCGTCGGGGTGGCCACCTTTCCGGAAGACTCTCCGGATCCCGACGGGCTTTTGAAAGCGGCCGATCAGGCCCTGTATCAAGCCAAGGCGGCGGGCCGTAACCGGGTGGTCGTTGCTTGAAAGGGGCTCTTAGTTGGCGACCGATCGCCTGGCTTCTGATCGTCGCGGCAACCATTTTAAGCGCCTCCCAGTGGCCGGCTTTCCCTTATTTCCTGGATAGCTACTATCATCTAAGCGTCATCCAGGGATTTCGCGAGGCCGCAGGAGTGGTGCTCCACTCTTTTTGGGAGGCTGCTCCAGAAGGACAGCCGCATCTTTATCCGCCGCTGTTCCACCTCTTGTTTCTTCCGGCCAGCTTGGCGCACCTTCCTCCTCTGGTGATTGCCCGCTTCTGGTCTTGGGCCGCATTCCCTGGTCTGTTGCTCGTGGCTTGGACCGTTTTGAAATCGATCTTCACGGAGCGGATCGCCTGCCTCTCCTTGATCTTGCTCGCTACTCCCTTTAGCTTCTTCTTGGCGGCGGTCAATTACCTGCCGGCCACCTTGAGCCTCATGGCAATATTGGGGTTGATGTTGGCCGTTCAAAAAGGGAAATCGCTGGCGGGGGGACTTCTTTTAAGCTTAATCTTCTGGCTGCATGCGGGCTTACCCTGGCTCGTGGTTTTAAGCTTGACCCTGTTCGGTCTTCTGGAACCGGAACGACGAAAAACCACGGGAATCATTCTAGCCATCGGTATCGTAGGGGCGCTTCCCTGGTTAATCCACCTGAGCCGACATGTCGCGTTGCTCAAGTTTCACGCGCGAGGAGAAGACCTTCTCCTCGAAAGCCCGATTCTTCTCGTGGCACTCGGACTCCTCGGCTTAAGGACTGCTTGGCGGGAAAACCGGTTCCTGTTTTCTTTGGCGGTCGGATTCCTCCCCATGGGACTCCTCTATCCCTTTCGGTTCTTCAGCGCGCAAGGGCTTTTCCCCTGGCTGTTGTTGGCGGGACTAACCTTGGAGAATGGGATGAAACGATCGTCGAAGAAGGGGTGGGTCGCGGCGGGACTATTTCTCTTCTCTGCGCTCTCCCCCACCTTACGCGCAACACCCGAAGGGATCCGGTGGGTATGGGCCGACACCACCTTTCTCCAATTAAGCGGCTTGTCGACCGGAGTCCCCCGCGTCACCCAGCAGCCTCTCTTTCACGAATCGCTCATGCGGGATTTGGTCAAGACGATCGTGGCGCATTCGGAACCGGACGATCTCATCGGCTGCAACCTTCCCTACATTGGCGGGATGTTGAGCGTTTTGACCGGCCGGGCCACCACCACCGAGATGCTCGGCGAGATGAATAACCATCCAAGAGACGGTCCGATCGAACCGGCAAAGGTGATCGTCTGGCTAAAGAACCCCTCCGAAAGGTCAAACCTGCCGGAGGGCCTCAAGCATTATGGACTGGAGCCGATTGCTGAGACGGAACTGGCCTGGATCTTGAAGAACCCCCAAGCGATGGGGAGGCGCCGCGTTACGAAGGCGGTGGTGCCGTGGGGACTGGCGTGGGGTGGGCTGACGCTGGTTCTGGCTCTGATCGTCTGGGATCTGAAGCGCTAGCGCCGTTTCCGTTTGAAGCGCTCTCCCCGTTGGACCGGAATTTCACCGACACGATCTTGGAGACCCCGGACTCCTCCATGGTGATCCCGTACATGCAGTCGGCCATGGTGATCGTCTTCTTGTTGTGGGTGATGATGATGAACTGGGAGTTCTTCAAGAATTCCTTCAAGGCGCCGGTGAAACGGCCAATGTTGGACTCATCCAACGGGGCGTCGATCTCGTCTAAGAGGCAGAAGGGGCTGGGTTTCACCCGGAAGATGGCGAATAAAAGGGCGATGGTGGTCAAGGCCTTCTCCCCTCCCGATAAAAGGGAAATCGCCTGAAGGGGCTTGCCCGGCGGTCGAGCGATGATCTCGATCCCGCTTTCCAGGACGTCCTCCTCATCGAGCAGCACCAGGCGGGCCTCTCCCCCTCCGAACAGCTGTTTGAAGGTCACCTCAAATTCTTTCTGAATCGCTTGAAAGGTCTCCCGGAACATCGCCCGGGTGGTGCGATTGATCTTGGTGATCGCCTCGTGAAGGTTTTCTTTAGCCTTCAGGAGATCGTTCTGCTGGTTCCCTAAAAACTCGTACCGAGATTGAAGCTCTTTCTCTTCCTCGATGGAGCCCAAGTTCACCGGGCCCAGTCGCTGAAGCTTCTCGGAAAGCTCCTCAATCCTTTCTCTTAAACCAGCGACCTCTTCCTGACTGTCCTCTGTCCTCTGTCCTCTGTCCTCTGCCTCAAGATCCACTTGGTAGAGCTGGGTGAGCCGACTCAACCGCTGCTGCCGCTCAAAGTTGATCTGAGCCTGCTGCATTTCGAGGTCGTGGCCTTTCGACTGAAGTTGCTCAAACTGGCGGCTCAATCCCATCCACTGCCGTTCCTCTTCTTGAGCCGCTTCCATAACCCTGGACTTCTCCCCTTCCAGTCGCGTGACCTCGGCTTGGGCCTGCGCTTGCGCCTGTGCCAACTGTTCCAACTGGGCTTCGAGCTCTCGGCAGGTGGTCTCCCACCGTTTCTGGGACTCCTGCAGGTTTTCCAGATCCTTCCGATCCGAAACGATCTTTACTTGAGCGTTCCTCAAGGTCTGTTCCAACACCTGAAGGGAAGCCTTTCGACTGGCCCGAACCTGGTCAAAGGAGGCGCACTGCGCTTTGGCGGTCGCTAAAAGGACCGAGCTCTCCTCTCGGGTTCGAGTCGCCTCAGCGATCTCTTCTTGGGCCTGCCGAATGGTGATCTGCAAGGTATGAAGGGCCTGGTCCCGGTCGGTCAGCCGATCCTCCCATCCCTTAAGCTGGATCCCTGCTTCTTCAAGTTCCTGATCCACCTCTTGTTGCTCGGAACTGACCAGCGCCTCTTCCTCCTCCAGTTTGGCCAGGCCCGATTGGGCCGAGGCGGCCGTTGCCTCCATCCGCTGGAACGTTTGGGTCCGCTCTTGGAAAATCGCCTCCAACCCCTCTAACCGCTCCGTCTGCGTTCGATGTTCCATTTGAAGAGACGCCAGGCTCTCCTGGGCCTGTTTCAGGTGATCGCTTAAGTGAACGAAGCCGATCTCCAACGATTGGAGTCGGTCCTTTCGGCCAACGACCAGTCCTTCCTCCATCGGTGGCGAACCGATCCAGGCGCTGACCGTCGTAAACAGCTCTCCAGCCGGGGTGACCATACAGCCGTGAGCCGCGAGTCGGTTGCCCTGAGCCCACCGGTCATCCTGAGCTTGCCTGCCCTGAGCGGAGCCTGCCCCGAGCGTCGTCGAGGGGTCGAAGGGTCGAAGGAGAGCGGTGGCCGCCTCTCGATCGGGAACCAACCAGGTGTTGGCCAAAAGGAATTTCAACACCGGTTCGAGGTGCGGGGTAATCCCCAGCTTCTCGTAAAGGAGGGTCAGGGTGGTGCCAGGCACCTCTTTCAAAATGGTGCCTGGCACCTCGGTGGTTGCAGGCGCCTCGGTAGTTGCAGGCGCCTCGGTGGTTGGCACGCGGTCTCGAATCAAAAAGAGCACCCGGCCGGCACCGGACTCCTCCAGGTATTGACGGCACCGTTCCGCCACGGCCAGCGACTCCACCACCAACGCCTGGGCCCAGGACCCGAGGGCCGCCTCCACCGCGGCCGATTCCGAGGGCCCAACCTGAATCAGCTCGGCTAAGCTTCCGCTCACCCCTTCTCGCGAGACGACTCCTTGGTCCAACGCGGTCAAAAGGGTCTTCACCCCGCTGGAATAGCCGTCGTGGCTTAACAGGACCCCTTTTAACAGCTCCAGCTGTGAGCTCAGCTTACTCCTCTCTTGCTCGAGCTTAAGCGCCTTCTCCCGAGCCTGAGTTAAACTCGCTTCCGTGCCGGCCAACTTTTCTCGATGAGCCGATCTCTCCTGGCCGATCGCCTCCAACGCTTCTCGGGCCTGGGTGAGCTCCTTTCCCAGCCGCTCAAGTTGAGTGGAAGCCTCCCCCCGTTCCTGAGAAACCTTGGTCTTCTCCAGGTTCAGCCGAGTCGCTCTCGCTTCCAGGCGGGTCACTTCCTGTTGGACCTTGACCAAGGTGTTCTTCACCTGAACCTGGGAGTCGGTCTCCTCTAAGAGCTGCTCCTGAACGCGGGCGATGGCCTCTTTGGCCTCGGAAATCTTCTTCGCGCAGTCGTCTAATCGAGCCTGAAGCCAAGTGAGATTCGCCTCTTTATTTTCCCGCTCGGTATCGGCCTGCGCCACGAGTTGGGCCAACTCGGATTGCTGCGCATCCAGTTCACCGATCTCAGTTTCGGCAGCCTTCAAGTTTTCGGCCGTTTGAGCCTGGCGGCCCTTGGCCTCTTCGATCCGCTCCCGGGTGACCTCCCATCGATGGCGAGCCGTCTCCTGTTGATGCGTCACGTTGAGCAGATCTTCCCGCCCTTTTTGGAGCGCCTGATCGGCTTGGGCTCCCTGCCGACGGGCCTCGTTCAGCTCCCCCTCTTGGCCGCTCATCCGACTCTGCAGCTCGGCCATCTGTCGGCGGATCTCCTGAAGGACCTCCTCCTGTTCGCGCCACTGGGCGGTGAGCCGACGCTCCTCGCAGCGGGCGGATTTGAGCTCCAGTTCCTTTAACTCCTCAAACTGTTCCTGATAATGTTTGGCCTTCCGGACCTGCCGTTCGATCGATTGGATCTGGCGCTTGATCTCCCCGATCACATCCCCGACCCTGGCCAGGTTCGCCTCGGTCTCGTCCAGCCTGCGCATCGCCTCCCGTTTCTGGGTCTTGAATTTCGTGATCCCAGCGGCCTCCTCAAAGATCGCTCGGCGCTCCTCCGGTTTGGAATTGATCACCTGTTCGATGCGTCCCTGCTCAAAAAGGGAGTAGGCGCTCGTGCCGATGCCGGTTCCCATCAAAAGCTCGGTCACGTCCTTCAATCGGACCTGCGTGCCGTTTAAGAGGTACTCGCTCTCGCCGGAGCGGAACAGGCGTCGGGCAATGGTAATCTCGGAATAGGCGAGGGGGAGAGTTTGGTCGGCGTTATCGAGGGTGAGGGCCACCTCGGCGTAGTTGACCGGATCCCGGCGGTCGGTCCCGTTGAAGATCAGATCCTCCATCCGTCCGCCGCGCATCTCTCTGGGGGACTGCTCCCCGAGCACCCACTTGATTCCGTCGGCTATGTTCGAGTTATGAACCACAACATTCTCAGCCACAAAATTGTGGGTCTCCGCAACCGACAGGTCATACACCCACGGTCCCTCTGGCGGGACCTGCTCGATGGCCATGATTTCATCCCAATCAACATCCGCTCCAATCCAGAGGTCAACCATGGTTCGTTCGACAACAGTCGTTGAGGCGGACCACCTCTGCTCCGTGGGACGACCTAAAAGATCGTTCTCCTCCACCCGTTTGTGCAACGGAGCCACAGCTATCTTCACCCCTACCTGGACCTCGTCAGCTCGGAGAGCACGAAGTTGTCCACTCTGCAGGGTAAAGAGAGGATGGTAGGGTGTCGCCGTGACTTGGCGTCCACTTTTGGTTTGGATCATCAGTAGAAAAGCAGGCGCTGTCCGTTTGATAAAGGCAGCAATAGGACGTGGCTCTAACTTGAGGGTCTCAGGATTTAAAGAGAGAATGGACAGGTGGTTCGGATTGTCCGTCGTATAAACGCCGTCATCGAGGGAAATACTTTGATAGGCTTCTCGGAGAGCCGCTTCAACCAGGTCGCCGATTCTCCGACGCTGCCCATCGGCGGTAAGGAGTTCGGCGGAACTTGGGAGGCACTTCCCGCAGCCGTTGGGACCGACGATGGCGGTGATGCCGGGCTCGAAGGTAAGCTCGGTGGGATCGGCGAACGATTTAAACCCGAGAAGCTCGAGTTTCTTAAAACGCAAAGGTTACGCGACCTTTCCCGGGGAGTGGCGTTACTGTATCAAACGATTTACACCCTTGTCAAGTAGGTGCCCCACAAAGGTGCCAGGTTGAACCCGACCCCTTTGGATTTAAGCGCTGACGTCGACGAACAGGGCTTGTCTTCGCTGTTCCAAACCGGCGGCGGCTTCCAACCGAACGAGCAGCCGACCCTGGTACATCTCGGCCCGCTCCAGAATTCCGGCCAAGTAAGATGAGAAAGCCGAAGGAGAAATCTCCTCTAATCCCACGTTAGGGATGATGCTCAAGACAGCCACGCCGGCCTTTTCCGGAAGGCAGTCATACAATTCCTTCGCCGTATCCGAATTGGCGATGACTAAAACCAGCGGCTCCTCCAAGCCGGCAAGCCGGTTCGAGCCGGCAGGCCGGTCCAAGCCGGATTCGGCTCCTTCTTCTCGTGGAGTGGTCAATTGAATCCAGACAGCAGCGGTCAACGGCTGAGCGCCCCACAGACTTTTCAAGGCTTCCTCTAATCCAGCGGGCAACACACCCCCTTGATGGTAAACCTTGGTTCCAGGTGGAATTCTGGAAGCCGCTACCGATCCAAGCGGCACGCGTTGGAACCTAACCACCCTGGGGAACGGCTCCCGCACCTCGGTCGCGGTCCATCCGGTTTGAATCAACTGCCTCGCCTTCTCAGGATCGTGAACCACCTTGCGAACCACCGCATCTTCCGGATCGTTACCCTCTTGGAAAACCCCTTCGTCGGCACCGGGATATCGCACCACCACCTTCTTCCCCCGATCCCCCTCTTCCAAGCCACCCGCAAAATAGGAAGATCCTTCAGGGAGCACTTGATCGAGCCATTGCTGAGCCTCCGGAATCTCCAGTTTTCTGGCGTCCCGTTCTAGATCCTTCCACATCGAATATTTAAGCTTCTTTTCCCAATGTGACGTTTCTTCCCACAATCCCTGAATCATTTCAAGGGTAATCTTCTGCTGCTCCTGGGTCTTTGCTGTCCTTCGCATGCCCGTGACTGCCCATGCCCGAGTACCAGCCCACTCCCTCAAGCTTCTCGCTACCTTCTTAAAAAGCTCAAAAAGGACCGGCAACTCCTCCGATGAAGCATCCCCGATAACCCCCTCATTCGCCAGCCATCGAACGGTCTCCTCTCGCTGTCCTTCCCGGAGCTCATACCATTCCTCCTTATTCGAACACCAATCCATGAGCCAAGGAATCGGATTGATCTTTTGCTTCCACAGATTCCAAAGATAGTCGCTTACCTCTCCGGGATCTTTCCGCTGTGAAACCTCAGAATGGAATCCCGTTTCAGTCAGTGTCCCTTCCTCCAACCCGGTAGGAGATCTGGATTCTGTACGCGCAGCCACCTGAACACCCGCGATTCCCACTTCTCCTTTAGTATGAGAACGAGGACGTCCACCTTTTAAAACGGAAAGACCAACATTGGGACCCTTCCCAATTTGAACGCTGGTTACTCCTCGTTCCTGTAGGACTTGCGCCTTCTCCCACGCGGAACGAAGCAACGAATGTTCCTCTTGGGGTTCTTCGCTAAAAACAACTGTAAATAGACTGTTGGTTTCAACAACGAGGGAATGTTTTCCGGAGGGATGTTCCCGTTTAGAAGACTGGGTAAAAGTCGAGACATCTGGATAACCACCCAAGAGTCTACTGGCCGAGCTATAGGAAACCGAGATGGCCCCGTGGCCCAGGCCAGGACGATCTAAAAGAGCTTGAAGGAGATCGTTCACTATCTGCACCGGATCGTACGCTTGAGGTCGCCTGGGCCTCTTCGGGCCGGGTATTACCGGCTCGTGCGGTTCAGGTAGGGAGAGAGCGGCCCCAGGCGCTGACAGGCCGGTATCGGTAGGATCGTTCCGCGACTTGAACATCTCTGGACGCCACAATTCGAGATGATCCAACATTCCTACCTCAAGAACCTTCTCTCCCTGCTTTACTCCGATCCAGTTTGTTAAATCAGGTTTCAACGTTATTTCCCTCTTCTTTGTCACCTGGACCTGAGTAAACTTTTCAAGGAAATCACGCAACTTATCGTCGACTTCCTTCGCAATTCCTTGCGCAGTCAATCCGTCCTTGAACTGAGAGACCATCTTCTCGAAAACCGATCGGGGATAAACGCATAGATAGGGCCTCTCTCTGTAGGAACGTTTTTCCACATAAACCAGCACCTTTGGAGGAAACGCTTCCTTCCAAGACCGCCCCGGACTGAGGATCTGCAGCCGTCTATGTGATAATTCCAGTGTTGCCGTGCCATTGCCTTGCAAGAAAATCAAGGGTTTCTGTTTCCTCTCATCGACCGTGGTGGTCCCTTTGGAAGATCCCTCCGGCTCCTCCAACCCTGTCCTGAGCGAATCTGCTGAAGGACCGGTGGTGGGGCCTTTTGGTGGCTCGGCCAAGGTGGGTTGAGCGGCATCCTGCCTCCGGAGGCGATGGCGCATTCCCTCGATAGAGAGACCGAGAATGAAGGCAACCGGAACCACCCACCATGGAACATCCCCCTCATTCGGCTGCACGACTGGCACAAGGGCTGGCTCCTTTGGCTGGGATGAGACCAACGCCTCCAGGAGATTTGTGATCCGCTCTGGGTGAGCAGGATCAGCCAGTTGGTACAACTGCCCCATCACCTGATCTGTTAACTCCACTCGGCGATCGGTTGGACGGATCTCGATTCCGTAGAGACTCTTTGTATCTTTACCCAGAATGGCATCCCGGACAATGGCATCCACAACCGATTGAAGGAACTGCTCTTCGGCTTTAGAAAAAGACTTTCGGCTCTGGTAATATTTCACAAGCTCATTGACCTCTTGAGAAAGTGGGGTGATATAAAACAGCGCCGTAAAAAGACGCCTTGAAGCAGCCCCACCCAAGAGTTCATTTAACCGAGCCCGATACTCCAACGCGGAGACAGCAGATGGGTCACCTGAGGCATATCTGAAATACAAGGAATTCTCCAAGGATGGATCATCCGGATCCGGCGCATCGGCCAGCAGCTGCGCGAAGAATAAACGATAATAAGTCTCTATCTCTACCTTCTTCTCTTCCTGGCTCTGGCCTTGTCTGGAAAGCTGCTCAAGGAGCTTGATCAATGAGAATGTTTTTGCAGTTAAGGCAGAGTCGAAAAGATGTCCTAAAGCGGTCTCTTGCATCTGGAGATACTTCCAAAAATCCATCTCCTCAAGGGGAGGGGCTAACTCACTTACCTTCAGCACCTTCATCATCTCCTGCTCGATCCGGAGATCCTCATCAGCAAATCGATCGCCAAAAAAGAAACTCCCCCTCTTGGCGAAATGCTCAGAGGAAAGTTCTCCTCTATCCATGAAAGGCTTGATACGAACCTGTTGGAAGGATCGCCTCCCCCCTTGAAGAACGGGGACATAGATCGGATCAACAGAGACAACACGGAAAAGGGATGGGAGGGGATAGCCGACCAGAAAAGTGGCAGGACCTCCTGGTTGAGACGGCCCTAGAGTAACAACCCCCACATGGGTAGGAAGGCTCATCCATCCGCCACTGTGTTCAGCCAAATAATCCTCCAATCGGAAGAGGAGCTCATCCATCGATTCCTGCGGAGATTCCTCAGAATAGACAAGCCGATCCTTGCCATGTAGATCCATGAGATCCTGGAGCCTCTCAAAGAAATCCCGATGAACTTTTCGGATCCTCTCGGCCCGCTGCGGATCCTGATCCAGTCGACCCGGCTCTCCCAGGAGGGTCGCCCACTCCTCCTCAAACTTCTTCCAGCGCGTGATGATTGGATCAGGTATGGTGTCGTTGACCACCAGATAGTGAGGAGGTGGACGAAGAGAAGTTTGAATCACCTTTTTTGACATGGTTCTGCCCACTTCTTGGAAGAGGTCGACCTCTCGTGGCGAGCGGGGCGATGGTTGAGTGAGTGGTGGAGGTGCTTGGGCTCCTAATCCAATGACACCGGCGGCGCCGGCACTGACGGCCAAAGCGGTCACTCTTCTCGCCGAATTGGTCAGGAAATCTCGACGAGTCTGGGTCGGTTCACGGCGGTGAGGTAATCTGTCCTTAGAAGCGAGCGCTTCCTCGAGGCCGGCCTCGACCTTCTCCTCGATGGGTGGGCGCAGGACGTCCGCAGAGGGATCCGGGTGGGCGGCCAATGGGGGCAGACCCCAGGCCAGTTGGGCGGCGATGAGCCAGAGGGCAATGGTTTGGCGTCCTTTAGCCAAAGCCATGAGAGGGACCGCCACGAGTTTAGACGGAGATTGGTTTTTCATCGGATTTTATCGGTAGATACGATCAGTATAGCCGATAGGGCGAAAAAAATCAAGTAAAATATAACCTTGCGTTACTTTAACTCACATCCCGAGGACGGTAAGAGTTTGGCTCTCCGAGACAGCGAGAAAGGCCGTTCGTGGTGAGCCCTTCGACCAAGCTCAGCACGGACGGTTTTGCATGACTCGTATTAAAATATAGCCTTGCGTTACTTTAACTACATCCCCAGGATGTGGTAGCCACAGTCGACGTGGAGGATCTCTCCGGTCACCCCGGAGGAGTAGGGGGAAAGGAGGAAAACAGCAGCGTTGGCCACTTCGGCGATGTCGACGTTCCGGCGAAGGGGCGCCTTGGATTCCACAATCTTCATCATGTCGGTAAAGCCGGAGATCCCGCGGGCCGCCAGGGTCTGCACCGGGCCGGAGGAGAGGCCATTCACCCGGACCTTCTTGGGCCCCAGATCAAAGGCTAGGTACCGGATGGACGCCTCCAGGGCGGCCTTGGCTACCCCCATCACGTTGTATCGGGGGATCACCTTCTCTGCCCCGTAATAGGTCATCGCCACGATGCTGCCTCCGTTGGTCATCAAGGGAACCGCCCGTTGGGCCAAGGCGGTCAAGCTGTAGCTGGAGACATCCAGGGCCAGCTTAAAGCCGTCTCGGGAGGTGATCAGGAACTCCCCTTCCAGTTCCTCCCGTTTGGCAAAGGCGACCGCATGGACGAGAAAATCCAAGGTCCCAAAGGACTCCTTCACCCCTTGGAAGGCGGCGTCGATTTGGGCGTCGTTCGTGACATCGCAGTCGAAAAGTGGGGAATCCCCTCCGAGGGAATGGGCCAGTTCCTCCACCGAGGTTTTCAGCCGCTCCCCCTGATAGGTGAAGGCGAGCCCGGCCCCCTCCCGATGGGCGGCCTGGGCGATGGCCCAAGCGATCGACCGCTTGTTGGCGACTCCAACAATGAGACCTTTTTTACCCTGAAGCAGCATCTGCCTAGCGTTTAGCGGATAGCGGATAGTTTCCCTATACCCTATACGCTCTACGCTATACGCTATCCCTTTTATACGCTATCCCTTTCATCCCTCAAACTTCCTGACGATGAGCGTCACGTTGTGGCCGCCGAAGCCCAGGGAGTTGCTCAACACCACATTCAGTTTTGCCTTGCGGGCCTCGTTGGGAACATAATCCAGGTCGCACTCCGGATCCGGATGTTTATAGTTGATGGTCGGAGGAATCAGCTCGTCCCGGATCGCCAGGCAAGAGGCGACAAACTCAATCGCCCCGGCCGCCCCCAACAGATGGCCGGTCATCGATTTGGTGGAGCTGACCGGGACCTTCTTGGCGTACTCCCCAAAGACCTGTTTGATCGCCTTGGTCTCTATCTTGTCGTTGAGCTGGGTGGAGGTTCCGTGCGCGTTAATATAGGAAACATCCTGAGGTTTGATCCCAGCGTCTTCCAAGGCGAACTTCATGGAGGCGGCCGCTCCGTCTCCCCCCGGATCGGGAGCCGTCACGTGGTAGGCATCTGCGCTCATCCCGTAGCCGATCATCTCGGCGTAGATCTTGGCCCCACGCTTTAACGCGTGCTCCAATTCCTCCAATACCAGCATGGCACCCCCCTCCCCAATCACAAAGCCGTCCCTGGTTTTGTCGAATGGACGACTGGCCGTTTCCGGTTCGTCGTTTCGGGTGGAGAGGGCCTTGAGCGCGCAGAACCCGGCGACCCCCAAAGGGGTGGTGGCGAACTCCGAACCTCCAGCCACCATCAGGTCGGCTTGACCCCGCTCAATGATCTCACAGGCATCTCCAATGGCATGAGCGGAAGAGGCGCAGGCACTCACCGTGCAGGAGTTGGGTCCCTTCACCCCCAGGCTGATCGAAACTTGACCCGGCGCCATGTTGCAGATGATCATCGGGATAAAGAAGGGACGCACCCTGGCCGGGCCCCTCTTCTCTAAGTCCCGATACCCCTCCTCAATGGTGCCCAAGCCCCCCATCCCGGTCCCGATCCAGACCCCGATCCGGTGGGGATCTTCCTTGAGGATATCCAGCCGGGCGTCGGCCACCGCCTGCTTGGCCGTGGCCACGGCGAACTGGACAAACCGATCGGAGTGTTTGAGTTCCTTGGGAGCTAAGTAAAGGGAGGGATCGAAACCTTTAACTTCGGCGGCAATCTTGGTGGGATAATCGGTGACGTCAAAATGGGTGAGTTTGGAGACTCCGCCCTTGCCCTGAACTAAAGAGGCCCACGCCTCGGAAGGAGTATTCCCAACGGGTGAGACGACGCCCAACCCGGTGACAACAACCCGGCGGACTTTCGCCACGATGCGGGGTCACGAGGCCTTTTGGCCCGCCTTCTCCTCAATGTACTTGATCGCATCGCCCACCGTGACCAGTTTCTCCGCCTCCTCGTCCGGGATCTCGACCCCAAACTCCTCTTCCAGGGCCATGACCAGTTCCACCGTATCGAGTGAATCGGCCCCTAGGTCGTCAATGAACGAGGCTTGTGGCGTGACCTCTTCAGGCTTGACGCCCAACTGCTCTGCAATGATAGAACGCACCTTTTCCTGTAACGGCATAGTCTCCTCCTTTAATAGGTACCACGTACCTTCTGCTTCCTGTTTTGCTTCGAAGAGGGTACCTGGTACCTAATACTATAATCTTTGCCAGTATAACGATCCGACCCGGTTTGTCAAGGCCTTGTCAAGGCCCGATGAACCTCTCGGCAGCCTCCCGAACATCCTCCGCCGTACCCACGGAGAAAACCTCGGCTTCCGGATCGATCCGCCGAAGCAGCCCTTTTAAGACCGTCCCGGCCCCGACTTCCAGGAAGATTCGGATCCCGGCGTTGAGGAGCTTCCGCATGCCCGCCTCCCATCGAACCGGATGGGTGAGCTGCTGAACGAGCAGCGCTTTGATCTCTGCCGGAGAGCCGTGGTAAGAACCGGTTACGTTGCTGACCACCGGGAATTGAGGGGATTGAACCACCACCTTTTCCAAGGCGGCTTGGAGTTGACGGCCCGCCGGCTCCATCAACCGGGAGTGAAAGGCCCCGCCCACCTCCAAAGCCACCACCCGCTTGGCTCCCTGGGCCTTGGCCTTTTCCGAAGCGGCCTTGACCGCCTCCAAAGGGCCGGAGATGACCAACTGGCCCGGGCTGTTCACGTTAGCGACTTGAGCGCCAGCCTCGGCGCAGACCGCCTCGAGGGCTTCCAGCTCTAATCCCAACACACTGGCCATGGTCCCTGGAGCCGCTTTGGAAGCCTCTTCCATGGCCTGGCCTCTCAAGCGAACCAGCCGCAATCCCTCTTCAAACGAGATCGCCCCAGCCGCGGCCAAGGCGGTGTACTCTCCGAGGCTCAAACCGGCCGCCGCCGTAGGATGAATTGCAGATTGCAAGGCGGCGAGGGTGGCCATCGAGGTTACGTAGAGGGCCGGTTGACAGATCTCGGTGCGGGTGAGCGTCTCCAGAGGACCTTCCCAGCAGAAGCGCGAGAGGGAAAAATCAAGCAGGGAATCGGCCTGTTGGAATCGGGCCATCGCCTCGGGATACTGTTGCGCCACCTCCCGGCCCATCCCAACGAACTGGGCCCCCTGCCCCGGAAACAGGAGGGCGAGCCTCACCACTGAATAACGCAGGAGCCCCAGGTCAACCCCGCCCCGAAGGCGACCAGGAGGGCGTAGTCCCCTGACTTCACCCGTCCGTCCCTCACCGCCTCGCAGAAGGCGACGATGGTGGAGGCGGCCGACATGTTGCCGTACCGCTCGACGTTCAGGTACACCTTCTCGAGAGGGATCCCGGCCCTCTCCACGACCGCCTGAATGATCCGGATGTTGGCCTGGTGAGGAATCACACAGGCGATCTTTTCCGGAGCGATCCCGGCCTTCTCGATCGCCTTCAAACAGGCGTCCGACATCGCCCGGACGGCATGCTTGAACACCTCGGTTCCGTTCATCTTCAAGAAATGATCTCTGGAGTCAACCGATTCGTGGGAAGCGGGTCGAGCCACCCCTCCTCCAGGAACCTTTAAAAGATCCGCCTTGGAGCCGTCCGATCCTAAATAGGTTGAGAGGATTCGCCCCTGGGAAGTGGAGCCCACGATCGCCGCCCCGGCGCCATCCCCAAAAAGGACACAGGTCGACCGATCGGTCCAGTCGATCACCCGAGACAGCACCTCGGCCCCGATCACCAAAACGTGAGCATAGGTCCCGCTGGCCACGAACTGCTGCGCCATGACCAGCCCATACACAAAACCGGAACAGGCCGCGGCCACATCCACCGCCGCCGCTTGAGGAGCTCCCAGTTTGTCCTGAACGATGCAGGAGGTGGCCGGGCACGGCATGTCCGGGGTCATGGTCGCCAGGAGGATGAGCCCCAAATCGGTGGCTTCAAGTTTCGCGTCGGTGAGAGCGGCCTGAGCGGCCTTCACCGCCAAATCGCTCGTGTTCTCTCCCACCGCGGCGATTCGCCGTTCAGAGATCCCTGTCCGAGTGAGGATCCACTCATCGGTAGTCTCCACCATCTTTTCCAAATCGGAGTTGGTGAGCCTCTTCTCGGGAAGGTAGTACCCTAACCCTAGAATACCCACCAGTGGGTTCATTTAAGGAGGAGGGATCCTCTGGGCATCCTGGGCGGCCGCGGCCACGATGAACCGATTGACGTCGTGGGAGACAAACGAGGCGGCGGCCCGAATCGCGTTACGAATCGCCTTGGGCGACGAGGCGCCGTGACAGATAAAACAGGCGCCTCCCACGCCCAGAAGCGGGGCCCCTCCATACTCGGCATAATCCATCCGGCGGCGCAACCCTAAGAAAGCCGGCAACAACAGCATCGCCCCAAACCGGTTCCACAGGGTGCGCTTCAACTCCCGCCTCAACAACTCGGCCAAGGCCAGGGCCATGCTCTCGGAAACCTTGAGGGCGACGTTGCCCACAAAGCCGTCGCAGACGATCACGTCGCACCGGCCGGTGTAGATGTCGCGGCCCTCCACGTTGCCGATGAAGTTTAAGGGGGCCTCCTCCAGAAGTTTAAAGGTCTGCCGGATGAACTCCGTTCCTTTCTCCTCCTCTTCTCCCACGTTGAGAAGACCGACCGTTGGATTCGACTTCCCCACCACCTGGCGCATGTAGACCGAACCCATGAGCCCATACTGGTATAGGTGCTCCGGTTTCGGATCGATGTTGGCCCCCACGTCGATCACCATGGTGGGTCCCCCCAGCGTGGGGATAACGACCGCGATCCCCGGCCGCTCGATTCCCTTGAGCAGTTTTAATCCTAACGAAGCGGCGCAGACCATGGCGCCGGTGTTTCCGGCGCTGACCACGGCATCGACCTCATTTTCTTTGGCCAGCTCCACCATCTGACAGATGGAGGAATCCCGTTTCTTCCGGACGCTTAAGGCCGGCGATTCCGCCATCTCGATCACCTCCGAGGCGTGGTGAACTTTAAGATTGGGCGGTACAGGCTTAAACCGACGCAGCTCCTTTTGAAGACGATCCTCCTGGCCCACCAGGGTAATCTCGAGGCCTAAGGTTCGAGCCGCCTGAACGGCCCCAGCCACCACCGCGCCCGGTGCCCGGTCTCCCCCCATTCCATCGATGGCGATGCGGGTCAAAAGAGATCTACGCTTTCTTTTCCTTGGTTTTCACGGGATAAACAGCTCGGCCCCGATAATAGCCACAGGAGGGACAGATCCGATGCGTTAGAACCGCCGCCCCGCAGTGTCCGCATCGGGTCAAGGTGGGAGCCGTCAGGTTATGCTGAAGGCGCCGTTTATCTCGTCGAGCGCGTGAAAAGCGACGCTTAGGAAGAGCCATGTGAACAGTTCCCCTCGTTTAAGTTCTTTCCACAATGAGGACACAACCCCCGACAATCCTCCCGGCAGAGAAACCTCACCGGGTAACTGAGCAGGATCTCCTGTCGGATGTCGTCGGTCACGTCCAGAACCCATTGGTCCTTAACGGAATAGTCCAGATCGAACCGGCTGTCGAATCCCTCTGGGTACACTTGGAGACACCGCCCGCAGGTCATCTGGAGATTTCCAAAAGTTTCCACATGAACCCAAACGGTTTCCCGTTCCTTATGGAACGTCGCCGTGACCTCCACGGGGGCTTTAAACTCCATCTCGGAGGTTTGAAGCTCCATCTGGACCGGATCGAACCGCTCCGTCAAGGTGAGCCCCTCTTCGGGGATCTCATTTAACTTCACCTTCACCCAGTTTCTCCTTTAAGCATTTAAAGACGAAATCGGGAACCAACCCCCGAACGTCTGCTCCGAGGCTCACCGTTTCCTTGATCAAGCGGGAGGACAGGTACGAATATTCCGCCGAAGGCATGAGAAACGCCGTCTCGATCGTTGGGTTAAGCTTCCGATTGGTCAGCGCCATCTGAAACTCGTACTCAAAATCGGAGAGCATCCTCAAGCCCCGGATAATCATCCGAGCCCTTTCAGCCCGAGCGAACTCCACCACCAGGCTGTCGAACGGCTTGACCTCAACCTTCGGCCATCGGCGGGTCGCCACCCTTAACATCCGAACCCTCTCCTCCACGGAAAAGAGGACCTCCTTATCGGGACGAACGGCCACCCCGACGACGATCCGTTCAAAGAGACTCAAGGCCCGTCGAATGAGGTCCAGGTGGCCGTTGGTGACCGGGTCGAAGCTGCCCGGATAGACGGCTAAGGTCGACTTTGCGGGTTTCAAGTTCTTTTAGAGCTGTCTCTTAAATGACAAACAGTAGGAGGTTCTTTTAAGCCGCCTACTGTCTCTCATAGACCGTGAGCGCCGTATCCCCATAACGCCTTGAACTTTTAAGCCTAAGGCACGAATCTTTTCCTTCTATCTGTAGAGGAAGGGAATCCCGTTTGTCCGCTTCAGCGACGACGAGTCCAGCCGCGCCGACTATAGCATACTGGGTTAAGGCGTTCAAGGAGATTCTGGCCAACCCGCGGCTGTAGGGAGGATCGAGAAGCACTACGTCAAACGGAGCCTGCAATTCTCTGGCCAGCCGGCGGATGGCGGTCATGAAATCGGCCCGAAGAATAGTCGTGAGTCGTGGGTCTTGAGTCGTGAGGGAAAAACTGTCCAAGTTGGCTTGGATCGCTTGGATAGAGAAATGGGAGCGGTCCACAAAAGTCACATGGGCGGCCCCCCGGCTCAACGCCTCGATCCCTAAGGCGCCGGATCCGCTGAAGAGGTCCAGCACCCGAGCCCCAGACACCCGGGCTCCGATCAAGTTGAAGATCGCCTGCCGAACGTGATCCAGCGTCGTCCGGATCGCTGTCCCCTTCGGCACCCCAATCGGCCTACCCCGAAACTCCCCCCCCGTCACGCGCACGGACAGAAGAAAAGAAAACCGGGAGAAAAACTAAGGGTGAAAAGGATCCATGATCTCGAGCTGCCCTTCAAAGAACCGAAAATCCTTTGTATCTTGGGTCATGAGCCTTTTGACACCATTTTCAATGAGTGTAAATGCATAGAAGGCATCGAAAAAGCGCCGACCTTGAATCTCATTTTTTGCACAGAATTCTATACATTTCCTGAAGGTACGCCGTTTAGGATAAAGCTTCTTGATTCGCCTCGCCCTGCTAAGAATCAAAACCCGTTCCTTCGCCTCTTCGACAGACAACGGATGCTCTAGCCTTCCGCTTGTCATCACCGCGAAATACTCCGCAAGTACCTGTTGGCTCAAACAGCCATGCAGAGTACCCTGCAATATTTTCACGATGACTTCTCTTGCCTTCTCGTAATGATGGCCCGAAGGGTCCGTTGCGTGAACCAGAATGTTGGTATCCAAGCCAACCCATGCAGGATCGCTCATAGATAATCGTAAATCTTATCCCGAGATAAACTGCCCTTCACTCCAAGCGGATGATCGGCCACAAGGGGATTCAGGAACGTCTTCTTCTGCCTCTTTTCCCAGGGCTTATTTTCATGAATCCCCTTTTTCTGTTTCTCATACGTGGAGAGATCCCACACACTGATCCGATTCGTGCGTCCCAGCACAAGAACGACTTTCCGAACCTCGTTCAATCTGCTCAGGGCCTTTTCCGAAACTTTTCGCGGCCAACGCTCAATCAATTTCATCTAAATTTCCCTCCAATTGACTTTCCAAATTATCCAATGATTCAGTATGAACCCTACATAAGCAAATATACCACGGTTTAGCCTTTATGTCAATTGGCCTCATTTTAGCCTAAGTTACTTTTGAGCCAATTAGGGAAGGAAATCGAAGATAGACTTCTTTTCTTAACGGTGAGAGTTCGAAAGAAACCAAAACGGGATCTTGTGCAAGAAGCCTATCGGCCTCGGTGCGGGTGAGCTCCAGCCAGGGGCCTTGGGCAGCCCAGGCCAAGCACTTCAGATCCGGCAATCCGGCCTGTCGCTTGCCTAAAAGCTCCCCGGGCCCGCGCAGGCGGAGGTCCTCCTCAGCGATCTGAAAAGCATCGGAGAGCTCGACCAACTTCTGAAGGCGTTCGGCGCCGGAAGGAGCTTTGGGATCGGCCAAGCAGATGCAGGTTCCCTCCTGTTTTCCTCGGCCTACCCGACCCCGTAACTGGTGGAGCTGCGATAAGCCGAATCGGTCGGCCCCTTCAATCACCATGACCGTGGCGTTGGCTACATCCACCCCCACCTCCACGATCTGGGTCGCCACCAACAGCTGGATCTCGCCTTGTTTAAAAGCCGAGAAGATCCCTTTTTGTTCGGTTGGCCTCATCTTGCCGTGCAACAGGCCCACCCGATATCCCGAGAAGATTCGCTGGTATTCCTGAAAAAGTTGGGTAGCGGTGGCCATCGAGCCTGCCGACGAATAGAAAAGGTCTTCGGAAATTCCCGCTCCCGCGCCGATTCGGGGCGAGACCACGTACGCCTGCCGGCCGGCGTCCAGCTCTCTTTTCACGAAGGTGTGGACTTCTTCCCGCCGGGTGGAATCCATCCAAACGGTGCGGACCGGCTGCCGGCCGACCGGCCGCTCGGTGATGGTTGAGATCTCCAACTCTCCATAGAGGGTCATGGCCAAGGTTCTGGGAATGGGGGTGGCGGTCAAGATCAAAACATCGGGATTCAGACCCTTGCCCACGAGGAGGTTTCTCTGATCGACCCCAAACTTCTGTTGCTCATCGATCACCACCAGCCCCAACCGGGAAAATTGAACCCCCGGCTCGAGCAAAGCATGGGTTCCCACCGAGACCGAAATCTCCCCTTGGGACAGCTCCCGACCGATTCGCTCTCGAGCCGACGCCTCCAAGGAACTGGTGAGAAGAGACACCGGGATATCCACCGAGGCCAACAGTTGGGACAAGGTCAGGGCATGTTGACGGGCCAACACCTCGGTGGGAGCCATGACCGCTGCCTGAAAACCGCTTTGGACCGCCACCACGATCGCATATGCCGCCACCACCGTCTTGCCGGATCCCACCTCGCCCTGGAGAAGCCGAAGCATCGGGCGGGAGGCCGCCAGGTCCTGGGCAATCTCCTGTATCGCCCTCTCCTGTCCCGGGGTCAAAACAAATGGAAGGCTCTCCTTCCATCGAGCGACCAGATCCCCCTCGGTCTGGTGAGAGATCCCGGCCCGCTCCCGAAGCGATCGGCGCCTTGAACTCAAGGCCAACTGGAAACAGATGAGCTCATCAAAGGTAAGACGAGCCTGGGCCCCTGGGATCGCCTCCGGCACCGGAGGAAAGTGAATCCTCTTCAAGGCCGTGGCTAAGTCGAGAAGGCTGTGGCGTTCCCGAATCGCCGCGGGTAACGGATCCTCCAGGATGGGCAGGAGGGCCTTCAAGGCTTCGGCCACCGCGTTCCTTAACTCCCGTTGGTGAAGCCCCGAGGTGGCCGGATAGATCGGGACCATCCGTCCCATATGCAACGACCTCGGTGGGGTATCTGGCTCCGGCCGCCCGCCGGTGCCTGACACCGTTTCGGGGATCACCTCAAACTCCGGGACCAACATCTGAAACTTCCGCCCCACCCGTTCCACGGCTCCGAACAGGATGAGCTTCTCACCCACCGGGAACCAACGGCGCATGTACGGCTGATTGAACCACATGGCGACGAGCGTGCCGGTTGAGTCGCGCACGACCACTTGAAGGATCACCGTTCCGGTTCGGGCCCGAAAGACCGATGAACCCGCCACTTGCCCTCGAACCGTGGCCTTCTCTCCCGGAATCAGTTGGGCGATGGGCCGAAAGGTTCTTCGGTCTTCATGGCGGCGCGGCAAATGATAGACCAAGTCCCGTAAGGTGGTAATCCCCATCCGTCGGAAAAAGGGGAACCGCTTGGGACCTACCCCTTTCAAGAACTGAACCGGCGTCTCCCAAGTTACCGTCGTGGGTCGTGAGGGATGAGTTGTGAGACTTTTCGGCTTGACGGTCTCTAATCGGTCACGTATGATAAGGTTCTGTTTTTCACTCACGACTCAAGGCTCATCACTGACGACGGTACTCCAATGGCCAAACGCTGTGTTTTCTGTGGAAAAAGTCCGGTGGCGGGGCGGACCTATGTCCGGAAAGGAAAACCGAAGAAGGAAGGCGGTGGGGGACGCCACATCGCGCGCAAGAACAAGCGCCGGTTCCTGCCTAACCTTCAACGAGCCCGCGTCCTTTTGAATGGGATCGTTAAAAGAATCCTCGTCTGTACCAAGTGCATCAAGAAAGGCCGCCTGGTTCGGCCTCATCTACTTCTTCAGTAAATCGTCCAAAAGTCCTCCGATCAACCCTTCCGCCACATTCGTCGCCAAACGGGTTACCACGTACTGAAGATCCGGTAGAACCATGACCCTGGGCAGTGTTCCCTCCACGGTAGCCGGCAACTCCAGTTGGCCCTCCGCATTCGTCAAGGCGCGCAGCTCCTCCACACTCCGGATAAAAGCGGCGGACAGGGCGGTCTCCATCCGGAGGGTCACCCGACAGGAAAGTTTGCCGTCGAGTCCCAAACGACCGGCACCCACCAGCTCCAAAGAGTCGGTGGCCACGCGGAAGTCATCAAAGGAGAAGGTCCCGTTCTCCACCTTGAAGCCCAGATCCATCGGCTCCAAGACCGTATCCTCGGCGGCCAATCTCTCCCGGTAGTTGGGGGGAAGCCGAGACTGAAGGATCTCGATTAAACCCGGCAGGATCGCGATCGGCTGAAAGGCGGCCCGCAGAATGTTGAGGTGAACGATTCGGGCCTCGGTCAATCGGAGTCTTCCCTGACCGGTCAACGTCCGTTTCATCTCCTCGGGCGTTAAACCCGAAGCGGCCCCTTGGAAAGAGGCGAAGAACCTTCCCTGAAGATGAGGCTCACGGGGGTCGGGGTCGGGCAAGATGGACCCGAGATCTAAATTCTCCACCGTGAACGAAAAGGTGGCCTCGGGACGACCCACCAGATGGTCCACCACCCCTTTGGCGGAAATCTTCCCCTCGGCGATCCGGGCAGAAAGCTGGGAGATCTCGATCCGATGATTCGAAACGAAACGATCGACGTCTACCTGAATCGAATCGATCGGACTTTTAAAGGTGTTGAGTCGGATTTCTTCCACCTTGAGCCGGAAGGAGGCAACGAGCTCAGACGGTTCCCACCGTCCTTTCAAAACCGATTGGATGAGAGGCTTCCAAGGAACCCAGAGGCTCATCCTCTTCGCCGAAAGCTCTGGATAAACGGACACCCCTTGGGCTTGAAAGGCGAGTCCTCCGGACCAACCCAGGGAAATCCGCTCGATCCCTACCGGCTTTCCGAGGGCCGAGGATAGGCACTCAACCACGACACCCCGATGGCGATCCAGATCGAAGGTGGCGATAAAAATGGTGAGCCCTAAGATCACCAATCCCAAAAGGATGCCAACGACGATCAGGAATTTTTTCATGGGATGGGCCTACCTCCGCTTAAACTGCTTCTCCAGATCGGAAACGGTCGTGGTGAAGAAGACCGGCCGACCGTGTGGACAATGGAAAGGATTCTCACATCGGCTTAAGCCCTCCAAAAGGGCCCGAATCGCCGTGGGATGAAGGGGGTCGCCCGCCTTGACCGACCCTCTCTTACAGGCGCAAAGGGCCGCCAAGGCCCGGGGTTGATCCTCCAGGGCGGTATCCCCTTTCCCCTCCTCCAACTCGTCCAGGAAGGTCTTGATCAAGTCGGTGGCGTTCAGCTCTCCAAAGGCAGCAGGGATCGCGCGAACGATGAAGGTTCGCTCTCCAAATGGCTCGATCTCAAAGCCGACTCCGGACAAAAGCTTTAAAGCCCTTTCAAAGACCTCTCGCTGCCGGATGTCCAGTTCGAGGACCTCTTCCAAAAAGAGCCTCTGCCGTTCGGCCCGTCCCGATTTCAACGATTCCAGAAGCCGCTCGTACACGATCCGTTCGTGCGCGGCGTGTTGATCGATCACCATGAACCCTTCCTCTGTCTCTGCGATGAGAAAGGTTTGATGGACCTGCCCCAACACCTTGGTGATCGCCAAGGAATCCTTGACCGCGATCGGTTCAAAAATCGTTGTGGGCACCTCGTAAATAGCCTCGGGGGTGGCTCCCAGGGAATAAGGTTTCACCGCCATGGCCGGCAATCCGGATGGAACTGGAGGAATCAGAAGGCGATCACTCAGATCTTGCCCTTTCGTCAGGCGCTCCCGAACCGTCTGTCGGATGAGCGCGGTCACCTCCGGTTCGTTGGAGATCCGCACCTCCTGTTTGGTGGGATGGACGTTGACGTCCACGCGGGAGCGATCCAATTCCAGGAACAGAACCGCCACGGGGAATCGACCGTGCGCCAACCAATCTTGGGTGCCGGCCTGGACCGCGTAGGAAAAGGAGGGGGATCGAATCCACCGACCGTTCACGTAAAACAACAGGCCGCTCCGGTTGGAACGGGAGATGTTGGGTTTACCGATGAATCCGGTCAGCCGAATCCCGTCCCGCTCGGCTTTGAGCGGAAGCAACGCCTGTTCCTCTTTTTCTCCGAGGATCATTTGGACACGAGCCTTAAGATCCGTCACCGCCAACAGATCCAAGATCGGTTGGCCGGACGACTTCACCGTGAAACGGACTTGGGGGACTGATCCGGCCAATCGGTATACCCACTCCAAGGTATGGCCCAACTCCGTGGAGTCGGCTTTGAGGAACTTCCGACGGGCCGGCGTATTGAAAAAGAGATCCCGCACCTCCACGATCGTTCCGTGGGCGCAAGGATGGTCCTGAACCCCCAAACGGTTCCCTCCCTCGACGACCACCTCGGTACCGGTTGTGGCTCTTAAAGCCCGGGTGATCAAACGGGTTCTCGAGACCGCCGCGATGCTGGGAAGCGCCTCTCCCCGGAACCCGAAGGAACCGATCCCATCGAGATCTTGAACGGTCGCGATCTTACTGGTGGCGTGCCGCTCAAAGGCGAGCCGCGCGTCCTCCGGGTCCATGCCGCAGCCGTTGTCCGAAACCCGGATCAAGCTCTTTCCCCCATGTTCCAGGGCAAGCTCCAGGAAGGTGGCCCCGGCATCCAACGAGTTTTCCATCAGCTCTTTGGCTACCGAGGCTGTACGCTCGATCACCTCGCCGGCGGCGATCTTGTTGGCGATCGCCTCGGATAAAACACGGATAGCCCCCATCGTCAAAAATTCCTGTCCCGCTCCAAAATCTTGAGAATCTGCTCGGCCCGGTCCGTGACCTGCGATGGAACCCCGGCCAGCCGCGCCACATGAATCCCATAACTTTTATCCGACCCGCCGCGGATCAGTTTGCGAAGGAAAACGATTCCTTGGCCAGTTTCCTTGACGGCCATCGTGTAATTCTTGATGCCGGCCCACTGCGATTCCAACTGGATCAGCTCATGGTAGTGGGTCGCGAACAGGGTGCGGGGGCGGACCGGTCCTTGAACGAGATGTTCGCAGATCGCCCAGGCGAGACTCACCCCGTCGAAGGTGGAGGTCCCGCGGCCAACCTCATCGAGAAGGAGGAGACTTCTTTCGGTGGCGCTCTGAAGGATTTGGGCCATCTCGATCATCTCCACCATGAAGGTGCTCTCTCCCCGCGCGATGGAATCGGAAGCGCCAATCCGGGTAAAGATCCGATCCACGAGGCCAATCCGGGCGAAACTTGCTGGAACAAACGAGCCGATCTGGGCCAAGAGGACGATCTGGGCCACCTGCCGAATGGTGGTCGACTTCCCGGCCATGTTGGGTCCGGTCAAAATGAGGAGCTGGTTCTCTTGACCGTCGAGCGTCGTGTCGTTCTCGACGAACTGCCCTGCGGGCAACACGCTCTCCACCACCGGATGACGGCCCTCTTTAATTTCCAATTCGAGGGAATCGGTCACGATCGGGCGAACCCACCGTTTCTGAATCGCCGTGAGGCTCAAGGAGGACACCGCGTCCAACCTTCCCACCGCCCGGGCCATCTCCTGCAAGGGGTTTAAAGCCTGGAGCACCTCCTCTCGGATTTCTTGGAAAAGCCGAAGCTCCAACTCCTTGATCCGTTCCTCGGCTCCAGCGATCCTCTCATCCCATTCCTTAAGTTCCGGAACGATGAATCGCTCCGCGTTGACCAGCGTCTGCTTACGGATGTAGTCCGGGGGAACCAGAGGAAGGTTGGCGGCGCTCACCTCGATCGCGTAGCCGAACAGATGGGAGTATCGAATCTTAAGCGACTTAATCCCGGTTCGTTCGATCTGGCGCCGTTGAAACTCGATGAGCCAGCTCTTCCCTTGCGCGGTCAGGGCCTTCAGCTCGTCCAGCTCTTTCGAGAAACCGTCCCGGATCATCCCCCCCTCTCTTAACGTCAGGGGAGGATCTTCCACAATCGCCCGAGCGAGGAGATCGTACGGGGTGGCAGAGGGGGACATCCGGCTCCTCAACTCCTGTAAGAATCCCTCGCTAACGCTCGGGACGTTTCTGGACTGGCCGCTGGCGCAGCCAGAAACGTATAAGAAGGAACTACGCCCTTTGGAGAGGGCCGCTTCGATCTCAGGAATCCGCCTTAAGAAAAACCTAAGCTGCACCAGATCCCGAGCGTTGGCCACCCCAACGTTCAGTCGGCTCAAAACCCGTTCGATGTCCCGAATGCCTTTCAACCCAGAGCGGATCGTCTGAAGCAGAGACGCCTCCTGAACCAATCCGGCCGTTGCCTCTTGCCGGTCCTGGATCTGTTTTAGATCCAACAGCGGGTGTGTAACCCAATCCAGCAAAGCCCGTTTGCCCATCGGGGTCAAGGTCTGATCCACGCAATCCAGGAGGCAGCCGCCCCCTCGGTCGCCGCTCAGACAAGAAACGATCTCCAGGTTCCTCAACGTCTGCCGGTCGAGCGTCATCCTCTCGTGGCTCGCCCGCAAGACCGGCAACTGCACGTGCCGAAGATCGTGGTAGAGGTGGTCTTTAAGATAATAGAGGACCGCTCCAGCGGCGCCAACGGCCAGCTCCCGGTCGTGGAAGGCGATGGCCCGCTCCGAGGCCAACGAAAACCCATCTCTCAAGAGCCTCGACCCCTCTTCCCATCCAAAGATCCAATCGTCGTAGATCGTAAGGGCGGCCCCAAGATCCTCTTTGAGGGTAGAGACCAACGCGGGGTTCGCTGACAGCCGCTTGGGTAAAATCGCCTCCTTCGGCTCGATCCCGGCCAGTTCGTGGATCATCCGCTCCAGAGGGGCCTCCCGAACGAAGAACTCTCCGGTGCCCAGGTCCAGGGCCGCCCAGGCGGCGTTCGTCGGATCGGCCGCCACCGCCACGAGGTATTCGGGTCGGCTTCCGGCCACCTCGTCGTCCAGATAGGTGGCCGGCGAGATGATCCGGGTGACCTTACGTTCCACCAACCCTTTGGAGATCTGGGGATCCCCGATCTGTTCGCAGATGGCCACTTTGAGATTCTTCCCCAAGAGGGCGCGAACGTACGGCCCAAAGGCGTGGTAGGGAATCCCACACATCGGCACCCGCCCGGCAGGTCCTGCGTCTCGACCGGTCAAGGTGATGTTCAGGATCTCCGAGGCCCGAACAGCGTCTTCAAAAAACATTTCGTAAAAATCCCCCAACCGGAAGAAGAGGACGGTATCCTCGGACAACGTCTTCTTCATCGAGCGATACTGCTCCATCATGGGGGTAAAGCGCAGGAGCGTTTCCACTTACCTCCTCTTCTCGGTCCGAGCGCCTACGTCGGACCCGCATTGGGCACACCAGTAGCCGTACAGATCCCCATCGGCCAAGGTCAGAAGCAACCGCTCCCGAGTTGGCATGGAACGTCGACAGGTAGGGCAGTAAAGATGGGTGGCATTCAGCGATTCAAACTGGGCCTTCGGGGAAGAATCTTCGGCCGGGACAGACCCCTGGGGCTCAAGCAAACCGACCCGGCGAAGGGCTTCCTTCCGACAAGCCTCCGAGCAGATCGGCGCGTAAGGGTGTTTTTCGTAGGGGGATAGCGTCCCCTGGCAGATGGGGCAACGGATCACCCCTTTATTTTAGCATGCTCCCATTGTGGTACACTACTACGCCAAGAATGGGAAACCGAGCCGAGCGGAAGAAACGGGCGTTCTGGGACTGGCGATACGTCCCGATGGAACAGCGCCGACTCTACACCTGGGCCTGCATTCTGTTTTGGTCGATCCTGATGACCTTCTTCGTCCAGCGCTGCGTGATTGGGGTCGGGATTGTCACCGACCGAAGCATGCTTCCCACCCTGCAGGAAAACAGCATCTACTTGATCAACAAATACCTCTACCACTTCACCCGGCCTAAACGGGGAGACATCGTGGTCCTACGCAAATTCCCTTTTGCCCCGGATCCTTACGTCAAGCGGGCGATCGGTCTGGAAGGGGAAACCATCCAAATCAAGAACGGAGAGGTTTACATCAACGGGGAGCGCCTCAACGAACCGTACGCCGTGGGGAGAACCTATCCCAACCTCGGGCCGTACACGATGGAGAAGGGAAACTACTTCGTGCTGGGAGACAACCGCTTGGACAGTATGGACAGCCGCCATTTTGGGACGGTGCCGCTCCACCGGATCGAAGGAAAGATCCAGCCGGACGAGTGGTTTCCGTTCCGTTAAAGGGGGCCGGGCGCCCTGATGCCGCGCACCTTGAGTTCAATCCGACGACCGGTGGAATCGATCCGACGGATGGGCGAATAGGCCAGCGCGACCGGCTGATCCTTCAACCGCTGGATCCCCTCCTCCAGCCAACCATCGTACCGCGGCTGGATGGCTTCGAAAGTCTGGCCGCCGGTATCCTGGACGAGGCGGCGAATCCCCTGGGGGGAAAAGGCCGTTGATTTATCCGCTGTTTTGAAACGAACCTCCTGCGACATAAAAATCGGCCAGGGGTTGCCAGAGCCGAAGGGGGCCAACACCTCGAGGTCCCGCATCAGCCCCTCGGTCAAAGAGAAAAGCGGCAACTGAGCGTCCAGCTCTAAACAGGGGGTCAAGGCCTTGGGGTCGATTCGGCTGTGCGCCACTTGATTCAAGGCCTGCCGAAACGGCCCCACTTGATCTTGGCGGATCGTCAGACCCGCCGCGGCCGGATGCCCTCCAAAGGCCACGAGGTGCTCCTTCGTCGCTTCCAAGGCTTCCACCAAATGGAAGTCGGGAATCGATCGGGCCGAACCTCGAGAGTCTGTCCCGTTTAAGGCGATGATCACCGTTGGGCGATGGAATCTGAGCGCCAATCGGGCGGCCACAATGCCGATCACGCCCGGGTGCCACCGTTCGTCCTCCAGGACGATCACCCGGTCGGTTCGAAAGTTAACCTCCCGTTCCACCTTGGCCAAAGCCCGGCCCAACGCCTCTCGCTCCAGGACCCTCCGGTTCTTATTCTCTCGATTCAACTCCTTGGCCAGCGCTTGCGCCTCTTTCAAGTCCTCGGTGATGAGCAGGCGCAAACTGGCCTCGGCTGAACCGGTCCTCCCCACGGCGTTTAGGCGAGGAGCCAAATAGAAGCTGATCTCCTCGGCGCTCAACGTTTCCTGAGACAGGGAAGCCGCCGATAAGAGGGCCTGCAGCCCTATCTTAGCGTTCGATCGCAATCGATGAAGGCCGGCCTTCACCAGAATCCGGTTCTCTCCCACCAGGGGCGCCCAATCGGCGACCGTTCCCAACGCCACCAAATCGAGATGGGCCCACGCCTTGGGTTCCCTCTCGCCCAATAATCCGCGAGCCAAGGTAAAGGCCACCCCCACCGAGGCCAAATCCTTACAGGGATACCGACAGTCGGCTCGCAGGGGATTGAGGAGGGCCTTGACCGGCGGCCGTCCTGCCGGAAGAAGCTCGTGGTGATCCACGACGATCGTTTCCAACCCCAGTTGGTTGGCCAGCGTCAACTCCTCAAAATGGGTCGTCCCACAATCGATCGTCACCAAAAGCTTCACCCCGCGATCCGACGCTTCCCGGACCACCTGCGATTTCAACCCGTAGCCGTCGGTCATTCGGTGTGGAATGTGCCAAGAGACTTGGGCTCCCAGCTCCCGCAGCACGCGGTAGAGAAGCGCCGTGCCGGTTAATCCATCGACATCGTAGTCGCCTACCAGAAGGATCGATTCTCTTCTTCGCAGGGCCAAACGGATTCGATGAACCGCCTTCTCCAAATCGGCCATAAGCTCCGGGGAGGCGAGGGTGCCTAAATCGGCGCAGAGAAATCCCAAGGCCTCTTCCGGGGAGTTCACCCGACGGTGGGCCAGCAGACGAGCCAGGAGAGGGGGGATTTCCAGGCTCTGGGCGAGGCGATGCACCCTCGCCTCATCGACCGTTCGGATTCTCCAAATTCGGCGCATCTAAACTTTTACGATCGCTTTCTGGCCCAAGCCAGAAGCAGGGGACTGGCGATATAGACCGTGGAATAGACGCCCGAAACAAACCCCACCATCAGGGCAAAGGCAAAGTCGTTTAAGACCTCTCCCCCGAAAAAGAAAAGGGCCAACACCGTCAACAACGTCACCCCGGAGGTGAGCACAGTCCGGGAAAGGGTCTGATTCAAGGCCAGGTTGATCAGCTCCGGGAAGGTCATCCGCCGAGCGGTCCTTCTTAATTCCCGGATCCGATCGTAGATCACGATCGTGTCGTTGATTGAATAACCAGAGATCGTCAGCAAAGCGGCCACCAAGGTGAGCGACAGGGGCCGGCCGGTTACGCCCAAAGCCCCCACCGCGATCAAGACGTCGTGCAGAAGGGCCACAATTCCGGCGATCCCAAAACTCCAGGAGCGGAATCGGATTCCCACGTAGACGCTGATCGAAACCAACGCCCAGAAGATCGCTTGAACGGCTCGACGCCGCAAGTCCTTGCCCACCGAGGGGCCCACCTGTTCGACCCGGACCATTTCAAACGGGTTCCCCGGAAAGTCGGCCTTGAGTTTGGCCTTGACCGTCTCGACGGTATCCCCGGTGGTTCGAATGAGAACCTCGTTGGATTGGCCGAACTGCTGCAAGGAGGCCTCCGCCAAGTCGATCTCTTTAAGGCTCGAGCGGACCTTCTCCAACGCGATCGGCTGCTGGAACCGGTACTGCTGGAGTTGGCCACCGGTAAAGTCGATCCCGTACGCCTTGGGGCCCAAGAGGCCAAAGTAAGTCACCCCTCCGATCACGAGGAGGAGCGAGGTGACGTAGCAAAAGACCCTGGGTTTTAAGAAATCGACACGAGTCTCGCCAATCAAACGGAGCATCCGAACCTGCGTGAGCCACCCGACCCGATGGAGCCACTCGAAGATGACCCGGGTCACCACAATGGCAGTGAACATGCTGGCCGTCAATCCGATCACGGTGGTCACGGCGAACCCTCGGATCGGCCCGGTCCCAAACTGAAACAAAAGGAAGGCGGCGATCAAGGTGGTGACGTTCGAGTCAAAGATCGCGCTGAAGGCCCGGCCGTAGCTGTTGGCGATGAGCTGCCGCAGGGGTCGGCCTTGTTTTAGCTCCTCCCGCATCCGTTCGTAGATGAGGACGTTGGCGTCCACCGCCATCCCGAGGGTGAGCAGAATCCCCGCGATTCCGGGCAGCGTCAAGGTGGCGTTCAACATCCCTAAGCCGCCTAAGATGATCAGGAAATTCAAGGCCAACGCGACATCGGCGATCAGACCGGCCAAGAGGTAATACCCCGCCATGAACAGAAAAACGAGCACCAGGCCGATGGCCGTGGCCCGCACCCCGGCCCGGATCGAATCGGATCCCAGCAGCGGCCCTACCGTCCGTTCCTCCTCGACGATCAACGGAGCCGGTAAGGCGCCGGTTCTCAAGACCAACGCCAGGTCGGCCGCTTCCTGAGGGGTAAATCGCCCTTCAATCTGTCCCTGATCGTTGATCTGGCTGCGGATCACCGGGGCCGATTTGATCTTGCCGTCCAGCACGATGGCGAGCCGTCGACCCACGTTGTCTCCCGTTAACTTGGAGAAGCTCTTGGCCCCTTCCGGGGTTAAGGTGAAACTCACCACCGGCAAACCGAACTGTCCATAATCTACCAAGGCGTTGGCGAGCCCGGTTCCGGTTAAGGGGACGCCCTTCTCCAATAGATACGGCTCTCCTTGGGCATCCCGGAGAAGCTCGTATCCTTCCACCGCCTCCCCGGCGGTCGCCTTGCGGAACGCCTCGGCATCGCTGGAGACCAATCGGAATTCCAGATGGGCCACCTGCTGAACGATGTTCAACGCCCGCTCCCGATCGGTAACCCCAGGAAGCTGCACCACAATCTCATCGATCCCTTGCCGCTGAACCGACGGCTCCTTCACCCCAAACTGATCGATCCGGTTGCGGATCACCTCCAACGCCCGATCCGGGGCGTCGGTCCTCGCCTCGGCAGGAACCTTACTCGTATCGACCTTGAGGATGAGGTGCATCCCCCCCCTCAAGTCCAACCCCAGGGCGATCTTCTCCTTTAAAGGAAAGGCATTCCAAGCCGAAAGGAGGGCAACGGCTGCGATGGTGACGATCCAGGGGGTTAGTCTTCGGTACATCGTGACGAAATTCTATCCCTCTTTGATACGGCGCGCAATGGCCGTCTTTTCCACCTTTAAACGGACCTCCTCTTCCACTCGGAGCGTCACGGTCTCATCTCGGACGTCCACCACGGTTCCATAAATCCCTCCCATCGTGACCACCTGATCGTTCTTCTTTAATCCGGCCTGCATCCGGGCGAGATCCTTCTGTTGCTTGGCCTGAGGACGGATCAACACGAAGTACATGACGAAGAAGATGAGCACAATCGGCATCAGATTCACCAAAGGATTTGGAGTCATCCCACCATTATTCCTCCCAAGTTCGGCTGATAGACGGCCAAAAGGCGAGCGCGGAGCTCTTCCAACGTCCCCACCGCGATCGCCTGCCGAATCATCCGCATCAGTTGACTGTAGAACCAAACGTTGTGATACGACAAGAGCCGCAAACCCAAAATCTCCTGAACCTGAAACAAATGACGAACGTACATCCGGCTGTAGGTCCCACACACCGGACAATCGCAATCCGGATCCACCGGCTTCGGATCCCTCGAGAAGGCGGCGTTGCGGAGGTTCCATCGCCCACCCCAAGTGTAGGCCAAGCCGTTTCGCCCGTGGCGCGTGGGGGCTACACAGTCGAACAGGTCCACTCCGTTCATCACCGCCTCCACGATGTCCAACGGCTCCCCCATTCCCATCAGATACCGAGGGCGGTCGGCCGGAAGAGCCTCCGTGACGGCGGGGAGCAGTTCAAACAGAAGCCCCCGCGGCTCTCCCACGCTAAAGCCTCCCAGGCAGTAGCCGTCAAACCCGATCTCCAAAAGCCGCTCCACCGCCTCTTTCCGAAGATCCGGATACGTAGCCCCCTGCGCAATCCCGAACAGCAAGGTGCCAGGCCTCCTCTGATTGGTGCCAGGCACTATTTCGGAAAAAGTGCCTGGCACCATTTTGCCTGGCACCTTTTGATTGAACTGTTTTTTACTGCGCAGGGCCCACTGGGTGGTCCGCTCAACGGCCACCTCCGCCTCTGGCCGCTCGCAGGGATAAGGAACGCACTCATCCAGCGGGATCACGATGTCGCTTCCGATGGCCCATTGAAAATCGATCACCTTCTCCGGCGTCAAATGGTGAAGCGCTCCATCCACGTGGGAGGAGAAGCTGACCCCTTCATCGGTCACCTTTCTTAAAGAGGCCAAGCTCAAGACCTGGTAACCGCCCGAATCGGTGAGGATCGGGCCGTCCCAGGCCATGAATCGGTGCAGTCCGCCGGCCACCTCCAGGATCGCCTGCCCAGGACGCAGGGACAGATGGTACACGTTGCTTAAAACGATCTCCACTCCACATTCCTTTAGATCCTGGACCGTGAGCGTTTTCACCGTTCCCTGCGTTCCCACCGGCATGAAGGCCGGCGTATTCACGACGCCATGTGGGGTTTGAAGGAAGCCAGTCCTCGCCTGACTGCCAGGATCTCGCGCCGCCACTCTAAAGGGGTCGGGTCGACCTGGCACCTTTCTGGTATCCCTTCATCAATTCCAGGTAGACCTTCACCCCTTCCCGGACTCTGGTTCTCTCCGCTTCGGTCACCGGCCGGATCACTTTGGCCGGAATCCCCATCGCCAAACTTCCCGGTGGAATTTTCGTCCCCTCGGTCAACAGCGCGCCCGCCGCAAGAATCGATCCCTCCCCGAGCACCGAGCCGTCGAGAAGAATGGCCCCCATTCCCACGAGGCAATCGTTCCCCACTGTAGTTCCGTGCAGGATCACCCGATGGCCGACCACAACCCTCTTGCCGATCTTGACCAGCGATTCCCCCCGGCTGGTATGAGCGATCGTCAGATCTTGAATGTTCGTTTCCTCCCCAACCTCAATCGGCTCAATATCCCCCCGCAGCACCGCCCCTGGCCAGATCGAGACGCGGGGCCCCAAGGTGACCCGCCCGATCAGCAAAGCCTGGGGGTGAACCCACGCGGTCGGATCGACCGTCGGGCAAATTCCCTCAAACTTCTCTATCACGGTGTCAGACACCGATGCGACTTTTTAAAAGTTGGTGCGGTGTCTGACACCAGCATCGCGTCGCCGTAGGAGTAGAACCGGTAGCCCATTCGGATCGCTTCCTCGTAAGCGGCCAGGATCTGTTCGGTCCCGGCGAAAGCAGCCACCAGATAGAGGAGACTTGTTCCCGGCAGGTGAAAATTGGTGATCATGGCGTCCACCATTTTAAACCGAAACGGCGGCCGGATAAACAGTTCCGTCGTCCCCTCCGTAGCGTTTAGCGGATAGCGTTCAGCGGATAGGTGCTTTCTATACGCTGCACGCTGTATGCTATACGCTGCCCTTCTATACGCCATACGCTCTACGCTATGCGCTGTTTCCAACGCCCGTACCACCGTCGTCCCCACCGCGATAACACGGCCACCCTTCGCTTTAGCTTCGGCAATCGTCTGCATGGTCTCTGGCAGAATCCGAAACCACTCTGGGTGGAGTTTGCCTTCCCGAAGCTCCTCTCCTCCCACCGGTTTAAACGTCCCCCAACCGACGTGGAGGGTAACAAACGCGAGGCGAACTCCTTGGGCTTTAATCCGCTCCAGGAGATCTTCCGTGAAATGGAGCCCTGCCGTTGGCGCCGCCACCGCTCCTGGATTCCGGGCATAGACGGTCTGATACCACTGGCTATCCTCCGGCTGAACCGCCCTTCGGATATACGGCGGTAAGGGGACCTCCCCGATTTTAAAGGGGTCTGACCCCTGAAACCGAACAAGCCGCTCGGCTCCATTCGCTGATATCACCTCTGCCTCCAAATGGTGCCTGGCACCATTGAAAAAGAGTCTTGAGCCAGGTCGTAGGTTTTTCCCCGGCTTCCCCAAGCACCAATAAGTCGCTTCCCCCTCTGACCGAAGCACCAGTAGCTCTACTTTGCCTCCGGTTTCCTCCCGTTTCCCGTAAACACGAGCCGTCAAAACCTTCGTGTCGTTGAGGACTAGACAATCTCCCGGCCGTAGAAATTGGGGCAAATCTCGGAAAATATGGTGGGAAATCTCTCCTGTGGCGCGATCCAATACCAACAGGCGGGCCCGATCCCGCGGCTCACACGGCCGCTGGGCAATGAGCCTCTCGGGCAGCTCGTACGTCAACACCCGTCCATTATATCAAGGAATCATTGTCGCTTTAGGAATCGCCGGACTTCATCGTGCGTTCCTAAAAGGGCCAAAATAATCTCTTGCTGTTCCACAACGTAGACGACGCGAAGGGCCAAACCAGCACGAAACTCGTAGGTACGGCCTCCCAGGTGCTTTATCCCGAAACCAACCGGGGCCTCGCGGGTCTGAAGGTAATGCCGAAAGCGTCCAAGAGCTTCGTCCACCCGATGACGATCGTCCCCGGAAAGCCGATCATAGACCTTAAGGAACCCGGCCTTGGCAACGATCTGCCAAGGCATTTATCGGGGGCGTCTCTGGTGAAGGCCCTTGATGAGCTCCCCCATCGATCGGAAGACTCGATCGCCAGCCTCCCGTTTCAAGACCTTTTCTTCAAATCGACCTAAGGCCTCCGGGGAGATCTTCTCCTCCAATTCCATGGGGGTCAACACGATTCGCCCGTTGGAGCAGCCTACATCAAAATAGACATCCTCTGGGCCCAACCCAGCTCGCTCCAGAACCGCCTTGGGGATTGCGATTTGATTCTTCCGTGACCTTTTAACGAGCACCTTTTCCACACCTCCCACTAGTAAGTCTACCTTACTTTTTTACTATAAGCAAGTAAAACTTACTCGTAGTAGGCTCTAAGTTTCTGGGAGGTACCTGGGAAATGACAGAACTCGGTGGATAACAGTAAAGTCCTCATCCAGCGTCCAGAGCGGTGTGTGATGGTGAGCCGCCGTAGAAGCGATTATGAGGTCGATCATGGAAACCTGGTAACCATGTCGCGCAAGTGAAAAGCGGACCTCCTCTACCTGTTCCCAGAGATTATCCGGCGCCATTAACATCGGAATGGCCTTAAACCATTCCCGCAGGTGTAATCTTTCCCGCTCGGTGCGTGCACCCGACAAGACCTCTGCTCGGACAGGAGCGCAGCCTTGAACTGCCTTGGCTTGAAGCAACCCATCCAGATGCAGAGCCTCCGAAGATTGTTTGAAGCGGAAGAAATTCACCCAAACCGAGCTGTCCACCAAGATCCCTGCAAGGCCAGGCACTGCTATCGGCGCCGGGACTTCCGAAGGTCAATATCCAAGTCTATCTTGCCTCGGAGAGAGCGAAGCTCCTCAATCCGGTACCGGTTGATCAGCTCCTGAAGCCCCAACGCAACGGCCATCGTCTTGGTCTTGGCATGGGATACCCGCATCGCCTCGGTGATCAATTCGTCTGGGAGTTCGAGAGTCGTTCGCATATAATCCCATCCATTGATATGTATTATCTATATAAAGAATAGCACATTTATATGATCCACTTCAAGAAAAATGTGGTGGATGTCGAACTCCATGAGGGTTACGCAGCTTGGAAATAACCTTGGGTTGTCTCGACGGCCCGCTCGAATTCCCTCACCGGCACCGGAAGGATCCCCATCTCCTCGAGCCCCGCGAGCAAATCCCTCAACCAATGGGGTCGGTCCTCCACCAGGTAGGGATGGAAACCGGGAAACTCCTGCTGAGCTCTCACAAGGGCTTCGGAGACACTCAAACCTTGATCGAGTCGCCAAATCCGGTACCGATTCGGATCGATGGAGAGACTCTCCATGAGGATCTGAACCTGCTCCAGGCCAGCCTGTGAGTCGACGAGAGCAATGAGAGGCTGCCTTGCGAGCCTGGCCACAAAGGGAATCCCTGAAAAAGTTCCCTTTCCATTCAAGACCGGTAAAATCCCTCCAGTGACCCCCGCATACCTCGGCGTCGCCACCACATCCTTCCACACCTGCGCCACCTTCTGGAGAGTACTCTCCTCCAAGCCAGCGGCCTCGGGGTGGGACTGGAAGCTTAACCGCTGAAGGAAGGAGGTCAGGTCACCCTTCGTTGTGTCATCGCCCACTAAACGACTGTAATTAAACCCAGTTCGAATAGACCACCGTTCAAGCCCTTTCATGTTCTCGGTCGGTTCCAGGCGGAAGACCTTAACAAGACTCCCAATCACCGCAGAGGCGCGGAAGGCTCGTCCCCAGGTAACCTCTTTTTGTTGGGGGCTAGCTGACTTAAGTTTCTCCAGATGGTACCCGGCCAATCGATCCAAGGCAGTCCCCACCTGCGGATCGGGCCTTCCATCCTCTCCTTGAACCAACTGAGCGGCAACCCACCAGGCGTGCGCTTCCTCCAGAAGAATCACCAACCACTGAAGGTTTTCGGGGGGGTTCAAGTTCCCATAGTCTCTACAAGGAAATCGAAGCCCATTGAAATAGGGATGCCGCACTCCATCCTGGAGTGGCTGAACTAAGTTCGCCTTGAGAAAACTACCGAAGGGGATCTTTTTTGCAATATCAGCCGCGAACAAGGCATGACCAAGCTCATGCGCCACTATCGGAACAAGCTCATCTTCCCTCAAGGGGACAGCGAGGTTGACTCTTAATACATGGACCAGTCCGTCCTCGTTTGTCTCGGGCGCTTCACGATTTGGGTCGTAGTCAAGACCGTAGCTTCTAAGATCGCCGCTATAAGATAAAGAATCCGCAATGAGCGTCTCTATCCCAGGAATTGGCACGTGGACATCTGGATCGAAGTCGAAGGCAATTCTGGCGATTCGGCGGTGAATCCCGTACTGTTCTCGTAATCTCTTTAACAGACCTCCGATCACAGCTTGAATCTTGTCCGACCTTTTAACGCTTTCCATCAATAACGTTCGAAACCGACCTTCCCACTCCTCGGGTTTCTCAGAGGCGATGTGTTCAAAGAATGCACGGCGATTAAAACCCATCCTATCGTTGCGGAAGACAAACTTAGACCCCTGCTCCCTCGCCCAAAAATCGAGCCACATGAAAAGTTGATCGGCCGTCGGCAAGGACCCTCCACTGGGAAAGGATTTCTGTACCTTCTTGATAATAAATTCCTCCGCAGAGGGCCCGTTCGTCGGCTCCTCCAGGCCAGTGCGGTCCACCTTCCACCGATCTTTTGGTTGAATGGGCGGTTCGGGCCGGAGGATAATCTTAAGCTCTCCCTTCTCCGGAGTGAAATTAACGGCCGCTCGGATCTCTCCTCTATCCCACCCAGCAACCCCTATTCGAGCCACCCTTTCCAGATCGCGATACAGAGAACGATAAGGAGCTCTTGCCCAACGCAGAAAAGATCCTCTTTTGAGCGAGACAGGGAAGCGAATCTCAGTGGACGTCGCCTCGCGTGACCAGGCACTCATCAACTGTTGGTCGGTTATCCCCCGAGGTGGCCCATTCACCTTGAAGGGGTCCGTTTCCCACCCGTCCAGTGTATTCACGAGAGCCACGACCACATCCAGAGTTTCCCTTCCCGATTTCCTTCCCAACCGAATGGCTTGGCTCATGCATCGCCGAAGGTCTTTCACAGCTTCCCCCAAAGGTTTCCATCCCAAGCTAGGCCAGCGGCGAAGTTTGAAAAAGAAGGCGTTGGACTGCCCCTTCTCTTCCAATTTAACCTGTAGTCCCACGTTCGGCTTACGAACTGCTTCTATCTCTAACCCCAAAATAGAGATCACCGTGCCTCGAAAGACATCGGAGCTCCATAGTCTCGGCTTTACCCGTATAAACGTTGGAACCACACCCCGTTCACCGAAGGTTACGGTCCAATCCTCTCCACGTGACAAATATTTAGCCACGACACCCTCTACTCCTCCCTTAGGGGTAACCCTCAGCAGAGCATACTCCCTGTCAGGCTTCTCGACTGAAACAAGCAGGAGAGGTTCTCCAACCGTTACCTCAATGAAACCTTTCCGCTTGCGGCTATCCACACTGAGCTGCTCAAGACTACCCACATCGTACTCTTCGTACTCCTCCAGTCCGGTGGTGGAGGAGGGCCGTTTGACGGCTCGCTCCGCATCGGTAAAGAAGAGGTTCCCATAAACCTGCTCGAGAAGCTCCATGCTACGGACAGCGGGGTGCCCTTCCCCTTCCCTGAGGAAACGAAGGAACTCCTCCATCGTGAGTTTTCCCGTCTCAACAACGAGCTTGGTGGTGACCCATTTGGCCAAATTCATCTCTTCTGGCTTTAGGCCAAGCTCGGATGGATCATTCGCCTGGCGCTCCATGTTCCCAAGGAAGGAAAGAAACGTGGCATAGGCCAGATCTGGATTTTTCCGTTCAAGGTGAATTCTGATCGCAGAAATCGCTCCACCTAATCTGCCGGCAAGGGTCCGAATAGAAAGATCCAGGAGCTTCTGTTCCGATTCGGATCGAGCGGGGCTCGGGGTCCATTGGTCATACAACGTGGTGCCTGGCTTTAAAATCGCCTTGACGACGAGTTGGTCGGCGTCGGGATTCATTCGAAGGTCCTGTTTTTCCCGAAGTTGAGCATAGGCATAATCCTGTGCATAGCGACGCATCTCCTGGCGGAGGGACACTTCACTTAACTCGGGAACGACCTGTTTCCAGGAGAGCCTGAATTCAGAAGCGGCCAAAAAAGACAAGAGGTGGAACTGAAGTTCTCGGAACGTGGCTGGGAGGTCCTCTGGGAGACTCGTCAGCAAAGATCCATAGGACTTCAATAGGAGGGGATCCTCCCTCGCCCCTTGAGGATCAAGAAAGCCTAACCGACCAATAGCCATCTGATGTTCATATTCCGGATGCTGCTCCTCTGGACCTCGAAACGGCTCGATCTCGGCCATCCAGATCTCCGTATCCAAATACCGCTCCGGCCTCCATGTTCCTTCTCGAATGGAGCTGTAAAAAAACTGAGGCCCTCCTCCGTCAAAACGATAGGAAAATATCCGTCCCGTAGGAAGGTAGACTTTCCAAAGAAGTTCTTCGAGGAAGCCAGCGACCCTTTCTGGATCGGTTCTGAGCAACTCTCCGATGGGAAATCTCTTTCCGAACTGTGGATTGATTTTCTGAGCCAATCCTGCAACGATCCGAAAATCGACCGGTGTATTCGGAGCCAGAGGGGCAAGTGCAGTCTGAATTTCCTTGGTCAAAAGTTGAAAGCGATCGAGACTGGGATCGGCCTGCTCCACGTTCAGCTCCGGCGGCCGCCCCTCCAGCCCGGCGGCTGGGGTCAAGGCCTCCTGAATCTCCTCTTCCAAGCCGGCGCTCTCGGTAGGGCTAAGCGGGTGAAGCGCCAAGACAGGGTCGGGCAAGATTAGCCCTAGGGTTAGCCAAAGGGCCGAGATTTGGGAGAAAACAAGGGATGGTTTCATCATCGGTAATAAGGATACCCGATCCCGAGGAAGATTGCAAATATTATAACAAAATATTCGTTATTACTAATTCAAGCTTATGCGTCGGTGAAGCCGGGAAGGCCGCTTAAGGGACGGCGTTGGGCGTTGGGGAAATAGGAGGCGAGGATCTGGTCCATGGAAAACCCCCGTTTGGCCATCCCGTAGGCCCCCCATTGGCAGAGGCCCACCCCATGGCCCCAGCCAAAGCCCTGAAAGGAAACCCGGCTCCCGTAAAAGGCCACGGTGAAGTTTAAACTCCTCAAGGAATGGGGGCCCAACAGCTCCCGGAACTTCTTGCCGGAAAGAGAAACCGACCCCAGCGTACCCTGGAGGAGAACCTCCCGGACCCGACCGGAGCGATTCCGTTCCAACACCTGACAAGCCTGAAGATCCCCGACACCCTTGCTTTCGGATCCCAGGGCGGTGAGCAAGGCTTTGTTGGTTAAATCGGTTTTCCACCGAAAGTGCCGCAAGTTCTTGCAGAAGGGATCGGGTCGACCCTGAAGCGGCGGAGGGTTCCCTTTGACCGCCCAGATCTCAGTGGCATTCTCGGTATGCCCTCCGCAGTTGGCATGAAACGTCGCCGAAAGGAGTTCCCCATCGTACGCGAGTACCTGACCACGGGTGGCCTCCACCGCCTGACGCGTTCCCTCCCGCTCCACGGCGATCCCATAGTAGAGATGCGTTGCCGTGTCGGCGGTGACATCAAAAGGTCGAGCGCGCTGAATCCAAATCCGATGGGCCACCATCGTCCGTGAAACCACCGCATGCGCCTTCAAGGCCTCCAAGGGCCAGAACGGATCCACCTCGCTCGCCAAGGCGCCGACCAGATACTCCTCGAGGGCGAGCCGATTGACAATGGTCAATTTCCCACCGGAGGTCCGATACAAGATAAGAGCCCCCCGATACGGCCTGGAATCGACCCGAATCGCCGCCGCCTCGGTTGGCTCCAATAAGACCGCCTCGGCCGGTACCGAAACAGACCCAACCTTAATTCCCGGATGACTCGCCTGCACCACCTGCCATTTCAAGCTGTTCCACTCGTGCAGGAACCTCCCGCTCTTTAACTCGGTCAACCGACAGGGCGCCAACACCGTGATCCGAGCGTTGGCCACCTCCTGAAGGATCGCCACCCGCACGATCGGCTCTTCGGCAAAGGAATCTGAGGGACAGAGAACAGGGGACAGAAAACAGAGAACAGAAAACAGAGAACAGAGGACAGACTCTCTGACTTCTGACTTCTGTTTTCTGTCCTCTGACCTCTGACCTCTAACCACTCTGTTTTACCGGCGGGAAAACAGGTTGAGGAGGAGCGTAACGAGGAGGCTCAAAATCAGACAGGTGGTGAGCGGAAAAAAGAAGGTGAACCGCTGCCGCTCCATCCAGATGTCCCCCGGCAACCGGCCCCAAGGGCCAGGAAGTTTCGGGGCAAGCGAAATCATAATTCCCATGACGAGGAGGATCAAACCGGTGACAATGAGAAACCTGCCGATCGGCATGGGCCGAGTTAAAACAATTCGGGGACAGTCCCCTTGGAGGCAGCCCTTGCTCCCAAATGTTCCCGGGCTAATTTCGTTGCCTCTCGCCCTCTGGGAGTTCGACGGAGTAATCCTCCCTTCAAGAGATACGGCTCCACCACATCCACCAAGGTATCCGATTCTTCGTTCAATGTCGCCGCCAATGCCTCCACCCCCACCGGCCCTCCCTCGTACTGTTCCAGGATCACCTTCAAAACGCGGCGATCCATCTCGTCCAGCCCCAACGAATCGACTCCCTGAGCGTTCAAAGCGACCTGAGCCGTACTCTCTCGGATCCGTCCATCTTCCTTCACCTGGGCATAATCTCGCACCCGTCGGAGCAGCCGATTGGCCACCCGCGGAGTCCCTCGAGCCCGCCGGGCAATCTCCTCGGCTCCCTGTTGATCCAACGAGATCCCCAGGAGCCGGGCCGATCGCTCCAAGATTCGAACCAAATCCGCGGGATCGTAGAAGTTAAGGTGATGGGCCAGGCCAAATCGGGCCCTTAACGGAGAGGTCAAAAGCCCGGATCGGGTCGTGGCCCCGATTAAGGTGAACCGTTTCAAGTTGAACTTGATCGTCTTGGCGTACGGCCCCTTGTCGATCACAAAATCGATTTGGAACTGCTCCATGGCGGGATAGAGGAACTCCTCCACCACCTTGGAGAGCCGATGGATTTCATCGATAAACAGGATGTCCCCCTCTGCTAAATTGGTCAAGATCCCGATCAGATCCCCGGCCCGTTCAATGGCCGGCCCAGAGGTGGCGGTGATCTTGGTCCCCATCTCATGGGCAACAATGTACGCCAAGGTAGTCTTTCCTAATCCTTGCGGCCCACTTAAAAGGAGGTGCTCCAACGGTTCCGATCTTTGCTGGGCCGCTTGAATGGCCACTTTCAAATTCTCTACCAACTCCGGCTGGCCCACAAACTCGGCCAACGTCTGCGGTCTTAAGGAGAGGTTGAGGACGCGGTCCTCTTCTGTTTCCTGCTGCGTCAGGAGCACCTGCCGCGAAAAATCATCGGTTTCCTTAACCCGTTCGTCCATTTACTGGTTTCTCGCCCGTTGTTTGTACACCTCGTTCAAGATCTCCTCGGCCGTCGCCAGATTCGAACTCCGGCTCAAGGCGTTCTTGATCATCCCCGAAGCCTCGTGCCGGCGGTATTGCAGCTGAAGCAAAATTTCCAGCGCCTCGGTGGCCGCGTCCGGCGCTGACCGACCTTCCGACGCGCGATCTTCCTCATCGGGAATCAGGGCGAACTTCCCCACCTTCCCCTGCAGCTTAGCCACAATCTCCTTAGCCCGCTGGGGTCCAATCCCGGGAAGGGTGCGTAGGAACTCCAGGTTCCCATCGTCGATCGCCCGCGCAATGAGAGGAATCGGCTGATTGATCGCCTTGACCGCGGCCCTTGGCCCGATCCCGGAGACGGTGATGAAGGTTACGAAGAACTCCCGTTCGATCTCGTTGGTAAAGCCGATCAGGATCGGGGTAGCTCGGGAAGGCTCCACGTGGTGATAGTGGAAGGTGATCAACCGCACCTTTCCGTCGGTTCCGATGTGGCGGTCTAGGATACGCCCGATGGCGACGGGGATAGCGACCTCGTACGTCACGCCGTTGGTTTCGAGGAGAATCGCGGTGTCTCTGCGTTCCACCAACGTTCCGTGAAGTCGAGAGATCACGGTTCGACCCCTTTCACTCGCTCACCATGATCCAGGTCGCACAACGCGACGGCCAGGGCGTCGCTGACATCGGCCGGCACCCGCTTGCGGCTTATCCCTAGCCGCACCTGAACCATTCGGGCGACCTGTTCCTTCGAGGCATGCCCGCGGCCCACCACCGCTTTCTTAACACGGGTAGGGAGGTAGCTCACCACCGGAATCCCCTGCAACGCCGCCTGGCTTAAGAGGACCCCGCGCACATGGCCCATCAAGAGAGCCGGTTTGGGCGTCTTGTAGAAGCTGTACAAGTCTTCGATGGCCACCCGATCCGGCCGATGCTGGAGAAGGATCGTCCGAATCTCCCGGGCCACCGCCGCTAGACGTTTCCCTAGTGGGTCGCTGGAACTCGTACGAATCAAGCCGGCCTCCAGAAGAACAGCCGACCCCATCCCATTTTTTACTTCCAGGATACCGTAACCGGTTTCTTTGAGGCCAGGGTCAATGCCGAGCACCCGCATGAAAGCAGCATAGACCTGCGGTAAAGGAGTGTCAAGGATTGCGGGATCTGGGCGCATCCTAAGTTTGTCGGTTGTCATTCCCGCCCTCGTTTTCACGAGGGCAGGCTCCAGCGAGAGATCCTCGCGTACGCAAGGACACAACGTGTCGTCCTCGGAATTTTTGATCGAGGATCAGATCCTCATTTTCATGAGGATGACAGCCAATCGGGATGAGGGGCCCTCCGGACCGTCACCCCACCACCTGATTTCCTCCCGCCACTCGAATCTGTCTCCCTACCTCGTGGTGGCGGGAGCGGCCCGCAGGGCCGATCCGCCTCCGGCGGATAAATCAGGTGGTGGGGTCACTTGGCGGCGAGGGCTAAGATCGGGTCGGGAATGTCGAAGTTCGCGTAAGCGTGAGAAACATCGTCGTGCTCTTCCAGAGAATCCATGAAGGTGAGGATCCTCTTAGCGGTCGCCTCATCGTTCACCGGAACCGTCGAAGAGGGAAGCATGGTTAACTCTGCCGATTGCCATTCGATATCGGCTTTCTGGAGGGCCTGCTTGACTGCCTCGAAATCCTTAGGGGGCGTCGTAATTTCATAGGCGACTCCACCCGATTGGAGATCTTCGGCGCCGGCGCCCACGACGATCTCCATGAGGCGATCCTCCTCGATTCGAGATTTATCGATCAAGAGATACCCTTTCTTCTGGAAGATCCAGGCCACGGAGCCAGCCCCGGCCAAGTTTCCTCCGTTTCGGCTGAAGAGGTTTCGAACCTCGGCGGTGGTCCGATTCTTGTTGTCCGTCAGGGCCTCGACTAAAACAGCCACCCCGCCGGGGGCGTACCCCTCGTAAACGACCTCTTCATAAACGATCCCCGGCAGCTCCCCGGTTCCGCGCTTCACCGCCTTCTCGATGTTGTCCTTTGGCATGTTGGCTTCTTTGGCCTTGGCCACGGCGAGGCGCAGACGAGGATTCCCTTCGGGGCTACCGCCGCCGGCCTTGGCCGCGGCGGTGATCTCCTTGATAAGCTTGGTGAAGAGCTGGCCGCGCTTGGCATCGGCCGCGCCCTTCTTATGCTTAATGCTGGCCCACTTCGAATGTCCCGACATGGCAAGGTTTTAGTATATCACGTTAGAAGGGGGTCAAACCTTTTTAGGAGTCTGACCCCCAAAGTAAACCGGGCACCGACCTACTCTCCCAGGCCGTTGCCAGCCAAGTACCATCGGCCCTGCGGGGCTTAACGACCGTATTCGGAATGGGAACGGGTGTGGCCCCCGCGGTATGGGCACCCGGAAAAGAACCTCACGTACAACTCAAAGAACAAGCTCTTCAACAACCGTCTAGGGGTTAGGTCACACCGCGCTAGTCCCCCCCTGCTTTCTTGCGAAAGCGGGGGGGACGACGCCAAGGAAAAAACGGTGATCAAGCCGCACGGCCGATTAGGACTGGTCAGCTTAAGGAGTTACCTCCCTTACACCTCCAGCCTATATACCTGGTAGTCTGCCAGGGGCCTTTAGGAGCCTTGCGGCCCGGGAATCCTTATCTTCGGGTGGGCTTGGCGCTTAGATGCGTTCAGCGCTTATCCCGACCGAACATGGCTACCCAGCCTTTGCGCCTGGCGGCACAACTGGGACACCAGAGGT
>CAYJWF010000010.1:0-48256 GCA_964373805.1 uncultured Planctomycetia bacterium
TCGGCGTCGGCCATCTCGCCGGGACCGTTGACGATGCAGCCCATGACGGCGATCTTGACCCCTTTCAAATGGCTGGTTCTTTTTTTGATCCGCTGTGTGGTGGACTCCAGGTCGAACAGGGTTCGACCGCAGCCGGGACAGGCGATGTACTCGGTCTTCACCGATCGGACCCGAGCCGCCTGGAGGAGATCGTAGGTCAAGCTTAAGATCCGTTGGGTGGGAAAACGGGAACGGATTACCACCGCGTCGCCGATCCCATCGACGAGGAGGCCCCCCACTTGAACCGCGGCCTCGATCAAGAAATGGATGTCGTCCTTCAAGAACCGTCGAGCGTCCCAGACCAGAACGATCGGACGGCGATCGCCTGTTGCTTGCAGTCGGTGAGCCAGTTCCCGACCGGCCTGAAGAAGTTCTTCTGCCTGAAGGGAGTGGAACTTTCCGTCTGGGGGCAGTCCCCGTTCGGGGACAGTCCCCAAAACAAATTCGCAAGGGGTGTCTTTCCCCCCCGCCGCTCTGGGGTGCGGATAATCGCCCGAGTAAAGTCCCACCTTCACCGGCTCTTGACCGCCGATGACGAGCATCTCGTAAAGGGTAGGGGTCGTCGCTCGACGGGCCCAGGCATAGGGATGAAGCGGTGGCGGCAACACCTGGCCTTCAGCCCAGCGTCTGTGCGCCCAGTCGGCCAGAGCTCGGGCCACCGGAACTTCCTTCACCGGATCCTCGGTCAAGGAAACTCGAATCGTGTCTCCCATCCCATCGGCCAACAGAACCCCAATCCCAATGGCCGATTTCAAGCGCGCGTCTTCCCCTTCGCCGGCCTCGGTCACCCCCAGATGGAGCGGATAGGGACTGCCGTGTTCCTTTAACGCCTTCACCAACAGCCGATTGGCTTGGAGCATCACCACCGGGTTGGAGGCCTTCATGGAGAGAATGATTTGGTCAAACCTTTGCGCTTCGGCGACCCGCACGTACTCCATTGCCGATTCCACCATCCCTTGGGGAGTATCCCCGTATCGGTTCATGATCCGATCGGAAAGGGAGCCGTGATTGGTCCCGATCCGGACCGCTCGATGAAGCCGCTGACACTTCTCGACCAATGGCGTGAAGGCAGCGGTAATCCGATCCAGCTCCTCCTGGTACTCGGCCTCGGTGTATTCCCGCTGGGCAAACCGTTTGGAATCGACGAAATTTCCAGGATTGATCCGAACCTTCTCGGCGTGGGCAGCCACCTCTAAGGCAGCCTTAGGGTTAAAGTGAATGTCGGCGATCAAGGGGGTGGAATACCCTTGGGAGGCAAGCTGCGCCTGGATGTCGCCCAAGGCCTTGGCCTCGGCGGTCGTTTGCGTGGTGATCCGAACCAAGTCGCAGCCGGCCTTAATCAGAGCGATGGTCTGCCCAACCGTGGCGGCCACCTCCTGGGTGTTGGTGGTCGTCATCGACTGGACGCTCAACGGAGCGTCCCCCCCGATGGGGACCTTCCCCACCTGGACGGGGAGACTTCTTCGTCGAACGGTGTCAGACACCGAGTCAACTTTTATAAAGTCGGTTCCGTGTCTGACACTCATTTGAAGATCCGTTCGGCGAATCGGAATTTCTCGAGGTCGTGGTACGTGACCACGACCAAGAGCAGAAGTAAAAGCCCCAAACCGATCCGGGTCATCGTCTCCTGCATCCTGAGACTCACCGGCTTGGACCTCAGCCGCTCTATAAGAAGAAACGCCAAGTGGCCTCCGTCCAACACCGGGATCGGCAGCAGGTTAAACAACCCTAAGCTCGTACTCAATACCGCGATGAACTGCAGCAGGGAGATAAAGCCCTGCTCGGCCACGGCCGAAGTAATATAAAAGATCCCAATGGGACCGGTGACCGTCTCCTTTAAGGGGAGCCCTCCCGTTAAGATCTTCAAGAAAGCCCTTAAGGTTAAGTCGGTCAAAGTCCAAACTCTTTGTGCAGCCTTAAAGAAAGCTTGGGGTACCGAATACCGGTGAACAGCCACCTCATCCGAAGGGGTGATCCCGATCAAGCCCACCCGGATCTTGACCCCTAAGAGATTGTTTACCTCCTCCACTTTGGGCCGAACGCTCAAGCGAAGGCGCTTGCCTTCTCGTTCGAGGTCAAGGTCCACCAGCTTCCTCTCGGCATGGATCGCCTGGGTGACCTCTTCCCAATTTTCCACTGACCGACCATTGATCGCGAGGATTCGGTCGGCAGCTTTTAAGCCGGCTTCGAAAGCGGGGTAGCCTTCCATCACTTGGCCAACCCGAGTGGTCAACACCGGCGCTCCTACCAGAAAAATAAAGAAGAACAGGATAAACCCAAGGCCGTAGTTGACCAACGGTCCAGCCAAGACGATCCGGATCCGTTCCCCCACCGAGCGGGCCCGGTATTCCCACAGTTTCTTCGGCTCCTCCAAGGCCGACTCGAGCGACTCCCCGGCCATCTTCACGTAGCCGCCAAACGGAAATAGACAGATGCAGTAGTCGGTCCCTCCGCGGACGATTCCAAGCAACCGAGGCCCGAACCCAAAGGAGAAGCGTTCCACCTTCACCCCAATCCTGCGGGCCACGATGAAATGGCCCCATTCGTGGACGAGGATGATGAGGCTCAACGTAAGGAGAAAGGCCAACCAGGGATTCATCGTAGCGCCCTCACCTCATCGCGGGCCCAGGCATCGGCTTCAAAGATCTCCTTGAGCGTTGGACGCGGAACCGTTCGATGGCGGCGGATTACCTTCTCGATCCGCTCCGGAATCCGGGTAAAAGGCATCTCGTCCTTAAGGAACGCCTGAACGCACTCCTCGTTCGCCGCGTTCAAGACGGCCGGTAAAGTCCCACCCACCTTAGCCGCCTCGTATCCGAAGGAGAGACAGGGAAACTTCTGCCGATCCGGGGCCTCAAAGGTTAAACGTTTCAACTGGACCAAGTCCAGGGCCGGCAACGAAGAAGAGAACCGCTTCGGATAAGTGAGCGCCAGCTGAATCGGAATCCGCATGTCGGTGACCCCCAACTGGGCTAAGATTGACCCATCGATGAACTCCACGAGGGAATGGACGATCGCCTCGGGATGCACCACCACCTCGATCTTCTCAACGGGGACCCCAAAAAGCCGGTGGGCCTCGATCACCTCCAACGCCTTATTCATCAGGGTGGCCGAGTCGACCGTGATCTTCGGTCCCATCTTCCAACGGGGGTGATTCATGATCTCACCTTTGGAGAGCCCCCCCAACTTCTCCGACGGGATATCCTTTAAAGGGCCTCCCGACCCGGTCAAGAGGATCCGCCGCACCTCGGATCGGATACGTCCCTCTAAACATTGAAAGATCGCCGAGTGTTCGCTGTCGATCGGCAAGATCGTCGCCCCTTTCGCCTTGGCCTCTTCGATCACCAACTCCCCGGCCATGACGAGGGTCTCCTTATTGGCCAAGCCGATGGTGCGGCCTTGGGCCACGGCGCTTAAGGTCGGTTTCAAGGCCGCGGCTCCGGCGATGGCCACCACCACGAGGTCCACTCCCTCCAGAGCCGCCAATTCCTCTACACCGGCGTCTCCGCCCAAAACTTGGGGGACCTCCCCATTTAACAGGGAGATCAACCTTTCACAGCGGGAGGCGTCTCGCACGGCCACCCACCTCGGCCGAAAGGCGCCAACCTGCTCGGCCAGCCGCTCGACGTTGGTGTGCGCGGCCAGGCCCACCACCTCGAACTCGGTGGGGTGCTCAGCGACCACCTTCAGGGTATTCACCCCAATGGAGCCGGTGGAGCCCAGAACCACTAACCGCCGTTTTGACATTTATACCATAAATTTCCTGAAATAGAAATATCCGATGGGCGCGGCAAACAAGAGGCTGTCCAAAACGTCCAAGATGCCTCCCATCCCAGGAAGGAGGTTTCCCGAATCCTTCACCTGACAGTCCCGCTTGATCATCGACTCGGAAAGATCCCCCAACTGGCCCAAGACTCCCAGCAATCCCCCTAAGGTCAAAAGGTGGGAAAGCTCCACCGAGGGAAAGGCCGGCTTAAACCCGGCGGCAACGATCAAACTGAACAAAACCCCCCCAAAAACCCCTTCCCACGTCTTGGAAGGGGAGATCCGGCGAATCAAGGTGTGCCGGCCAAAGATCGATCCGATCGCGTAGGCGCCCATATCGCCGGACTTGGTCACCAGGATAACATAAGCCAACGGCCAGGGGCTTAGGGGAAGCTGAGGCCCCGTTAAAAAGCGCAGCTTAATCAAAAAGCTGAAGCACCAGGAGACGTAGAAGATGCCAAACAAGGCCGTCGAGATCCCCACAATGGCCTGGGAGCTGTCCTGTCGGCGCAACTGGAGGATAAACAACACCAAAAAGGCCAACACCATAAAGAAAAGCTCCCATCCTCTGGTCGGTTCAAACCCGCAGAGGATGGAAAGCGGAATCAAAAGCCCCACGATGAGGCCGATCCAGCGTTCGATGACGATTCCTTTGAGCTCCACCAAGGCAAAAAACTCATTGAGGGCCAAACCGATAAAGGCCATGGTCACCAACGCGAAGATCCACACGGGGGCAAAGAACAGCACCCCAGCGACCAATGCGATGAGCGCCGATCCCGTGATGATCCGCAAAATCACGTTGGTCACCCCGCCCCTCCTTCAGCAGCGCCGTCCGGTAACTCAGCGGGCCGTTGGAACAGGTCCGGACGGCGCCTGCGCCGAACCGTTGGATGGTTCGAGGAGTTCGGCGCAGAGCCAAAGCTGGGGAAGGCGCTTTGGCTCTGAAGGAGGGGCGGGGTCATGCGCCGAAGCGGCGGTCGCGATGCTGGTACTCGCGCACGGCCTGGAGGAAGTCGGCCTTTCCAAAATCCGGCCAAAGGGTGGGGGTCAAATAAAGCTCGGCATAGGAAATCTGCCAGAGGAGAAAGTTGGAGATCCGCTGCTCGCCGCTGGTCCGAATCAAGAGATCCGGATCCGGCTGTCCGTCGGTGTAGAGGAATCGGCTAAAGGTCGTTTCGTCGAGTTGACCCTCTTTGAGCCTTCCGGCCTTGACCTCTGCAGAAACCCGTCGAACCGCCTGCAGGATTTCGTGTCGGCCGCCGTAGTTTAAGGCCAGATTCAAGACCATTCGTTGGTTCTTTTTGGTGGTCGCCATAACCTGCGCCAAGTGGTCTTGGACCTTCTCGGGCAACCCCTCAAAATCCCCCAGGACGTTCAGCCGGATCTCATGGCGCATCAACCGGGGCAACTCCAGCCGAAGATACCGATTCAAAAGCCGCATCAGGGTGGCCACCTCTTGCGAGGGCCGTTTCCAGTTCTCCACGGAGAAGGCGTAGAGGGTCAATACCCCTATCCCCAACTCCCGAGCCGCTTCCACCACCGTTCGAACCGACTTAATCCCGGCGCGATGCCCCATCACCCTGGGCAGACCCCGACTCGAAGCCCAGCGGCCGTTGCCGTCCATGATGATGGCCACGTGGCGGGGCAAATCTAAGGTGCCTGGCACCCTTTTATCGATAGACGGTATAGTCAAGGAAGGGGAAGGGATTGTCTTGTTCCTCGAGGGTTTCTAGTTCTTTCTCATCCAACGATCCGGTTTGAAGTTGGTCATACAACGTCAAGAATCGACCCAAATGCCCTGTAAGACGCCTCAAGGCGTACGTTGTGGCCGTCCCTTGGCTTAAGATAAACGGCCAGTCGCTCGCCTGCGCCAAGAGAAGCTCGCGTGCCGTTTGGTTTAAGGCTCGACGGGTTACTCCCTGGGCAGTGGGATATTTCCCGGCCAGATCGGTCATCCGCCAGGCCGCTCGGTGCAGATGTCGATACAGCCAAGCGTTGGCCCCCTGTAACCAGACCTCATTATACCCTTTCCAACCCCAGGTGGATAGGTGGGCGGTTACCTCTTGGATTCGAGGGTAATGCCCTAACGCCTCCGAGGGGGTCGCCCACTTGATCCGAGAGGGGTTCTCGTGAACCCTGCGGAAGAGGGCCTCCAACCAGTCCGGCCCTTCGAACCACCAGTGGCCAAACAGCTCCGCGTCGTACATCGCCACGATCAAGGGAGGCCGCCCCATCGCCTGAAAGAGACCCTCGACTTGCCGTTCCCGATTCAATAGGAAGTCCGCCGCATGGACCTTGGCCCGCTCAAGAGCCTTTTCCGGTTGATACGGTTCCTTCGTCGCGTCGCGGCCGGTGATCCGGAAATACTTGATCCCCGTGGAAACGCGGATTCCGCCATGATAGAGAAACGGCTTTAGGTACCCCTCATCCAAGTCGAAGCCGATGTCCCGATAAAACTCCCGATACCACGGATCCGCTGGGTAACCGTCCTGCGCCGACCATACCTGATGGGCGGTCTCCGGATCCCGGCCCAAGAGGATGAGCCCAGACGGTGATTGAACCCCCAAGGGGGTTTGAACCGGCGCGTACACCCCAAACTTAGGCCGCGGGGTCGCGTGGGTAATCCCATGGGTCTCGAGAAAGGTGTATCGGATTCCTGCCTCCCCGAGAACTTGGCCAACCAAAGGGGTGTATCCGCACTCGGGCAGCCAGAAACCGCTGGGTCGATTCCCAAAAAACCGCTGGAAAGTCTCGCACCCTAACTCCACCTGGGCCTTGAGCGCTTGAGGGGCCACCTCCATGAGCGGCAGAAATCCGTGGGTGGCGGCCGTTGTGATCAGCTCCACCTGGCCGCTTTCCCTTAATTCCCGAAAGGCGCCGATCAGATCCCGGTGGAAGGCATCTTCCCAAAGCCTCCGACATCGATGGAACCGATTCAAGTATCTCTGGGCCAGGGGGGCGAACTCCGGCAAATCGGCGGTGCGACGGACCTCGGATTCGGCCAAACGGATCAGGTTCTCCAAGTGATGCGCGTATCGATTCAGGATGAGCGGATCGGCGAGCATCGCCATCAAGGGCGGGGAGAGGCTGAGGGTTACCTTAAAAGGGATCCCTTCTGCCTTAAGACGTTGGAACACCTCCAGCAGGGGAAGGTAAACCTCGGTTAACGCCTCAAAGAACCAGTCTTCCTCGAGGCATTCCGGAATCTCCGGATGTCGGACAAAGGGCAGATGCCCGTTGAGGACCAAACAGAGGGTGCCTTGAGGCGACGTCAACGTTTTAGCGGGGAGGAAGCGCAGAGGGTCTCGCCGCTCGAGGGACCCTCGATCAGCCCCCAGTGTTCATCCACTTGGTCGGAAGGTCGATCCGGCGGGGTGCGGGCGATGTTGGATTTAGCCAGAGCGAGAAAGGTCCCTTGGATGCTCTTTAAACCGATTTCTACCCGCCAGGACCGATCCGGAGGGGTCACTTCGATCTGCCGATCGGCCGACCCCTCGGTCAAAGCAATATCAAACCACCGAACGGGGTCTCGCCCCTCTGGGTTTTCAAGCTCACAGACCCGAAGGGTTAGTGCGACGCAGGAGCCTTCCCTCTCCAACCGTTGCCGGCCCGAGGCGAGGGTGGGTTCCGTCACTTCCCAGTAGGCGTGAAGCCACTTGGGATCCCGTGGCTGCAGGACGATGAGATCGGCTCCGTAGGAGGAAGGTGGGGAGCCTTCCTCTTCTTTCTTACCGCTTCTCAACCCGCTGCAGCTCCTCGGTGAGGACCTGGTTCTTCAACTGTTCCTGAACTAAGGCCTCTTTGAGACTTTTGGTCATCACCGTTTCCTGCGCGTACTGCTCCTGGCGCTCCTTCAGGCTTTCTTCGAGGGCCTTGTTGGCCTGGGTCAGTTTCTCGATCTGACTCTGGAGACCGGCCCGCTGTTGATTCCCGCGCCTGGCTTTGCTGCCGGAAACAAAAGAGACCCCCAACGCGACCAACGTCACGACGATTAAAGCAATGGTGAGGCCCCTAGCGTGCTCGTCCATTGTCTCTCATGGGGTCAGACCCCTTGGGGTCTGACCCCTTTAGAATTTTCTATTTGAACTCCTCCAGGGCTTTGGCCTTTCCAGCCAACGTCGGCTCCTCCATCGCCTCGGCGCGGCGAACCACCTCCAACTCCCGTTTGGTCAGCTTCTTGGGCAGAATCACGATCTCCACCCGTCTATTCTTCCGCCGCCCTTCGGTCAAATCGTTCGAAGCGACCGGCCGATACTCCCCATAGCCGGAGGCGACCATCTGAGCGGGATTTACCCCCTCTTCATCGAGGAGGTGAAGCACACTGGTCGCCCGAGACGTGGAGAGCTCCCAGTTCGACTTCCAACCGGACACCTTAATCGGTTCGTTGTCCGTGTGTCCCTCGATCCCAATGTCTCGATCCGGCACCTTCTGCTCGATCACCTCGGCCACCTTGGCCAAAGCCTCGTGGGCCTCGGGGCGGATGGCTGCTTTACCGGAGTCAAACAGGACCTCCGAGACAAAGGTCACCACCAACCCCCGCTCCGCCATCTCAAGCTTCACTTGGTTTTGGGCAATCTCTTTCTTGAGCCGTTCCTCGAGCAGCGCCTTGGCCTCGCGAAGCTGCTGGGCCTCCGCCTCTTTCTGCTGCCGGATCTGATCCATCTGCGCCGCTAGTTCGTGGATCCTTTTGACATCGCTGGGACGGCCCGCGTAGAAGTTGACCCCGCAGCCGGTGAGTCCCAGAAGAAGAACAAGCCCTCCCATAAAAACTGCCGATACGCCACGCATCGTTCTTTTAACCTCTCGTTAGGACTAGTTTGAACTTTCTTGTTTCAGAAAAGATTCCAATTTGCTCCAGGTTCGGGGACCCACCTTGCCGTCCGGGTCCAACCCCTGGGCCACCTGGAAGTCCCGCACGGCCGTCCGGGTCCGCTGGCCCATCCGCCCGTCGATTGTTCCCGGATCGAACCCAGCGGCCTTCAAGGCCTGCTGGATCTGACGAACCCGAGCCGAATCCTCCAGAAGAGGTTGCGAAGGGGTGGCAGACGCCGAGGCGATCTCCATCGGTGTTGCCGAGAGAGTTTCCATAGTCATCGAAGGGGCAGGTGCCGCGGTAATCGTGGCGATCTCCTGGGCCGGTTGGATTGGCTCGATCTGAATGACCGGCAAAGGGGCCCCGGCCGGTGTCATCGTCGAAGCCGGATTCGTCGCCGTGGCCGACCGCCGACCCATCCCGTAGCCAATGCTCATCAACACAAAGACCGCTGCCGCCCCCGCTACCCACCACCCCAATTTACCCTGTCCCATAAAACATCCTCCCTCTCGACTAAAGTTTAACTTCGGATTTCGAACCTTGGATTGCGGACTGATTTTAGCAATTCCCCCTCTGCCCGTCAACCCCGCCCTTCCCACCGTTCGTGCTGAGCTGGTCAAAGCACGAACCCATCGTTTCTTTACCTCATCTGTCCCAGGTACTCCGTTTCCTCGAGGCCGGCCTGAATCACCTCATCGATATCGGCCTGATCCACATCAAAACCTTTGAGAATCGCGGCCAATTCGGCCTTGTCAATGGTAGAATCCACCACCACGATCCGCCGACCACGGCTTATACGTTCCTTAACATCATTCAAAATCGCTTCCCTTAGCTCACCGTTCCACCAATCATCATCCACGTCGGAACCACGGGTAAGCGTCATAAAAGATCCGACCGTTACTACTCCACTCTCCGAATCCCTGTAACTCTCTGGAGTGGTCAATAGATAGTCCACTACCCCGATCAGCCGTTCCGACGGCATTCCTTGTCTCCCCTGCTCGAGGGCTTCTTGAAGAGAAAAAGCCACCGTGTAAACATCGGTTCCCAACCTCAACAAGGCCGGCCCAAAGGGGCTGGGAGGAATCACCACGAACACCGCCTTATCCTCCAACTTCCCCGCCACCGGCTCCTGGCTTTTCCGTTCCTCCTCCAACCCAACACGGGTTTGATCGATCGCACGTTGAAGGGCGTCAACCGCTCCCTGGAACGGAATGATGAACTTCTCCTCCCCTTCTGCCTTGAGGATAAGGCGCATCAGTTCTTTCTCAGTAACCCTTTCTCCAGCCTGCACGCGGGCCCGTGCCTTGGCCAGACCCTCCCGGGTGAATGAACGCGGCTTGCCCGATTTCGCCTCGAGTTCACCAATCCGTTTCTCCACCTGATCCAGACGAGCCGAATCCAATACGCTATCTTGAATCCGCCGCCACTCTGCCACGGCTCGCCGAGCCTGGTCCTGGGGTGTAACCTTCCCCTCCATAAGAGCCGGGAATTTCTTCACCGCAGATGGAATCTTACCTTCCTGGACCTCCTGGAAATATCCGGTGACGATCTCCTCCAGAGACTTTACTCCAAATTTCCTTTCCACCACAAAACTGGCTCCGTTGAAATCACGGGCAGTCTCCGGCGGCATATTGAGGATTCCAACCCCGACCACCTGTTTGGCGTAGAGCTCTCCCGGATCTCCCTTAACCTTCATCCCCAGGCTGGACCAGATCGACCCATCGGCATAGGGTCCGAGGGCTTTGTACATCGCATAGGTATTGCAGATGGTACAGACATGCCCATCCGCCTCACGCAGCAAGTCGCCCCAGAACTCCTGGAAATAGACGGCATTCCGGCTGACAAACGGAGAAACCCTGACTCGATGGGCCGGATCTTTCCGTGCTTCGTGAGCGGCAATCGCCTCCTTAGCATCGTCATCTGCAAAGGCCAAGGTGGTGTTGTAGTTGGCGTTGACCAGTCTAATCGTAGCGATGCCAGCTTTGGTAGCCGGAACTTTGACCAGGATATTCGGCCCAATATCCCTCAAGTCAGCCGTCTCTGTCTGCATCCGATCCCTCATCCAATCCTCGGGGGACCTATAAGCCGGAATGGCCCTCTGTGCCGCAAACTCCTCCCGTTCAATCCGAGGATCCACCTCAATGGAAACATAGCCGGTCTGTCCCTGAGACTGTTGGAAAATCGGCAGGAGCCTGCCTGCGATTTTTCTGGCAAAGTGCTCCTTGGAAATAATCCAGTACGCCTCTTCCCCACTCTTTCCGTCTCGGGCAAATCCATCGAGCATCCCCATGACTACCTGCGCCTCATCCAGCATGGATTGGGTAACCACCTTGGCAAGGGCCAGCTCGGTCTGTGGGGTCACATCAGGAGAAGGTTCCATCGCTGCGAGGATCGCCCTTCCGACTGGAGCAGAAACTTGAGCGAGACCTTGCTTGAAACGAGACCATTCCTCATCGGTGCCCACTCCCAGAAGCTCCTCGGCCTTTGCTTTACCTTCGGAGGCCGACAGGGTCAGAAGATGTCGGATGTAGTTCCCAGTGGAATAAGGATTCATCGTAAATTCGGTCGCCCCTGCCGCAATCGCCGCATCAATCAAGGCACCGCTGATGTTCTCAAAGAAGTCAAAGCAGATGATGCTTCCCGCCCGCGCCGCCCGTCGGATATTCGTCTCCTCCAGGCCGGTTTTGCGGGGCTCTGGGGATAGCGGTAGGTTCAACCCGCCGAAGGTGACTGTCCTAATCCCCTTTACCTTAGCCAATGCCTCCTGCACCTTGAGGTTACTTTTACTGCGCCACTCACCCAGGCTGCTGACGTTATAAAAAGCAATCTCTCCCGTCTCTGTAATCAAAAAGAAATTGCTCCAATGGTCGAATACTCTCTCCCATTCCTCAGGATGCCCAGGGGATCCACGGAATCTACTGATCAGGTACAGAAAACCATCTCCTTCCCTGCGAATTGTCACGGGACGTTCCACATAGTTCCCTTGAGACCAAAGGTCTATGACGACAAGGATGGAGGCCGTTCCCCCCTCCGAGGGGATTAGCATCTTAAGGAGTTCTATTCCCTCTCGGGCAGTCAAATGAACCGGGGCGTTGATGGCTTTCACTACGTTTTCTGGAAGCCTCAACACCCGCTCCTCCAACCCCGCGGTGGTTGAGAGTCTCGCGGCGGATCTAACCCGCGTTAGCAATTCTAAGAGTGCCTCTTCGGTGAGCGGAAAGTCTGAGGGGAAACGCCTCTGGCTTGACATAACTGCCTTGACCTCAGGAAGAAGACCTTCTTCCTTTAACGACTTGCCTTCGGCAGAGGCCTGACCGAGGACTCGGGAAACCAGACCCATCCATGGAAGACGACGCCTTTGATCTGGCGTAAGTCTCTCGATAGACTCCCATTGTCCCAGGAAATAATAGACCTCCCGATCAGTCAACCACGCAGGAAGTGGGGAACCCTTGTACTGTCTGAAACCCGTTTCAACGATCTCTTGGAAACTTCGATCCTCATTTCCCACGGATAGAGTTTCCGTAGCTAGGCCATCCAGAAAATCGGCTGCCGTCTCCATCAGACGAGAGACGCGCTCCTCAAGACCAGCGGCCGGTTCGAAATGGTAAACAAGGAGCCGACCGTACGGGGGGTTGGAAACCTCTAGCTTCCCGTTCTCCCAGTCCCATACAATGGACATACCGTTGTAGCCCTGCGGACCTAGAGGGAAAACCAACTTTGAAAGTTCTCTCCCCTGTTGACCTTCCCGCGAGTCCTTGACTTGGAGGCGGTCCGGGACAGCAAGCCCTCCAGGATGCGATTGGAACTGTGTGATGTCAAATTCCCCTCTTCTCCTATCGAGTACGACCATACCGTCTCGACTCGAGAGCAACTGGACTAAGAAGAAGTCGCTCCTTTTCGCATCGAAGTCGACACCCGTCGCCGAGGTTTGCAGAATAAAAATATCCCCTCCCTTCGCTGGGACGACGGCAGGTTTTCCTGCCTTGATTCCTAATTCCTGGTGATTAGGAAGAATGTTCAGATGAAGCTCTCGCCGCCCCTGCGTCTCCTCCGGTCGAAATTCCCAGCTCACCCTCTCCTTGACCCGCTCGAACGCTTCCTCCAAGCCGGTGGCGGCACGGGAGGCCACACCCCCACGGAAATTACCGGCTTTGGCCTGGAGGGCATCCTCCAAACCGGCCCGCTGCTGTTTCGTCTCCTTCTGCGGCTCGCGCAGGGCAAAGCTGGGGGGCACCCCGGTGAAAAGAAACGAACCGATAATTCCAACCGAAACCAATCTCTTCCCTGTCAATCGCATCGAAACCCTCCTGTTTCTACCTCATGCTTGCTGAGGGACGTGCTAAGATAAACACTGTGAAACCCATCCGGCTGAGTGAGCATGCAAAGGAGCAACTTCGCTTCCGGGGAGGTACTGAATCCGAAGTCGAAGAGGCGATTAGGACCTCGCCTTGGCGGCCGGCTGAACTGGGACGTTCGGAATGTCGGATGACAACTCCATTCAACCGTCGGTGGAACGATCGACTCTATGCCACCAAAACGGTTAGGCCAATTTTCGCGGAAGAGCAAGAATCGATTGTGGTAGTCACTGTGTACGTATACTATACGTAATGAGGAGGTTTGCTCATGAGAATTACTTACGACCCGAAAGTCGATGCCCTGTATTTCCGATTCCGTGAGACAACCGTCACCACCAAGCACCTGACAGAAGGGATTGCGGCCGACTACGATTCTAAAGGCCAATTGGCAGGGATTGAAATCCTCGACGCTGTCAAGAGACTGGGGGGTGACAAAACGACGCTCCGAAAGATCGTCTTGGAAGAAATCGGCCTCGCTGCGTAGCAACATCTGGGTTGTCCTCTCGCCCTCTATGTCACACACCCCCAACGGGAACTGACCTCTTCCACGTCAACCGCATCGAAACCCTCCTATTCGAACTGGCTATCGTTATGGTAAACTCTAACTGTGGAGCTTAGCAAAAAGCAACGGGAAAACCTGGGAAAGTTCCTGCTTGATACCAGCAAGCTTGTTCTGACTGCTTTGGTGCTGGGAGGCTTCTTGGCAGGTAAGCCGTTTAATCCCAAATTGTTTGGGTTAGGTTTGACCATCGCGCTTATCTTGGCTATGGCAGGTACATGGATCGATCGCTAAGGAGGTTGACTCGATGACATCGAACGAAGTGGGGATTCTCATCGTGCTGGTTGGGTTGGGAGTCTTCGCCCTCGCTGTCACCGGCTTGGTCCTCTACCAAGACTGGAAGCATGCCCACGCCCATCACCGCTAAAAAGATTCTCTACCACTGTTCTCTCACATTACCATTCCATTACGTGCCGGGACTTAAGGCCGCTTCGGCCTCGGCGTAGCGGTTGAGAACGGACAGGATCCTCGCCCCAGGCATCCCCAGATCCTCCAAACCAGCGGCGAGGGTCTCAGCGTCAAACACCGGGATGACCCGAGAAGCGCCTGCCTGATTCGCCATGAGCCGGATTAGCTCGCCCTGCCAACCGGCCATCGTTGGGTCGACCCCGAGTAAACCTCCAATCCGAGGATCCACCCTCAGATAATCGGCCTCCTCCAACCCACCCCAGAGCAGACCCAGGGCCTTCGATGGGGGTATGCCGGCACCTTTCAGGTGAGCAAAATCGGTCGGGGTCTCGGCCACCGCCACCCGATGAATCTCTTCCAGTCCAGACAACGCCACCGACACCGCCAAATTAAAGCTCAACACCGTCACCCCAGACCTCTCCCAACCCGGCCGTTCCTCGAGGCCTGCCCTGAGCCTTTCATCCGAGGGGGTCGAAGGGCCGGCGGAGTTTGGATTCGCCACCGCTACGATTCGATCAGGGGGAATCCTCTCCGACGCAATCACCACCTGGGTCTGAGGGACTCCCACCGTCACCGCGTAGACGTATTCGGTTCCCCTGGGTACCATCAGGGCCACCGGCCCCACCACCACGTACCCCGTGGCCTCCTGCACCACCGCTTCCTCCAGGCCAGTGGACGTGCTAGCTAGAGGGATGGTTCCCGGCGGAGAAACGTCCGCTATAGCCAAGTAGAGCCGAAGGGCCTGGACCGCCTCCGCAGCGTTGGGAGATTCCCAATTCTCGTCGGTCAGATAGCTGTTGATGGCCTTGATTAGCTCCTCCAACCTCGGGGGAAATACCCTGTCCACTTCTCGAGCGATGCGGATGGTCTTCGGCGGTGTCTTCTCAAGGACCTCCCGAGCCGCCTTCTCCGCTTGGGTATCTGTGGGATACATGCGGATTTGAAGGAGGTTTCCCACCTGCTGGGCCTGTCGTTTATCGCCTGAAGATACCCCGATGAATCGACCTGGTAGAATCCCAAAGTGATCAATGAAGGCGTGGGCCATGGCGACTTCCTCTGGATGATCCGTGCGCACCAGGGCCCGAAAGGTCCGATCCCCGGTTCGCTCGGCCCACTTCTGCCAGATCGGTGCCAACTCCAGCGCCTCCCCCCGAAGGAGTTCACGGAATATCGGAACGGGTGATTCCTTGGTAGGGGCAAACGTCACAGCCGCCAACGTGGCCTTCGCCTCCGCCAGCGCCTGCCGCTTCAACTCGGCCCAATCCTCTTGAATCTGCGTTGTTGTAGGAATAAAGTCCTTGAATCTCTCCTGCAGCCATCGCCGGTAGAGATCGTTCGGTCTTAATGGGAACTCCACCCCGCGCAGTTCCTTCGGACGCTCCAACAACTCCAGGATCTTGGCTCGAGCCAACTCCAGCCTCTCCTGCTGCGTCGGCAGCTCCTCCAAACCGGTCGACTGCAAGGCTTGGTCCAAACGTTGGGCGGCGACTTTGATGTCCGACCGTGGGCCGGCGAATGAAAACCGCCAGTTATCTTTTCCCCGATTGGGATCCGCAAAGAAAGCACTCCCCTCGACATGCGTCAAGCCCAGATCCCATGGAGTCAAACTCGGAATCTTCTGAAACCAGAGGTAGAATCCCCCTTCCGGTTTGGAATACCGAATCCCATATCGGTCGAACAGATCGGTTAGGATCTTGGCGTTGCCCTCAAGATGATGGTTGTGACCTTCCATGACCCGATCAAAAAAGCCTCGATCCTGGTCGCTGTATCCCATCCCTTGAGCGACCATTGCCAGACGATCAGCCTGGAGGACCCGCTGACGCTTCATCCGCACGATGATCTCGGGATCTTTGATGGCAACAGAGCCCAATCGACCCCCTGGATGAAACTCCTCTTTCGATTGCGTCCGAAGAAGGGCGATCCGATTCCGAACACCCTCTGGCAACAGACTCAGGTCGAAAGGCCGGCCGTCGAAGATGAGTTGGCCGTAGGCAAGATCGAGAATAATGGAAAGCTCATTGCGCCGAGACAACAGCTCGACCAAGGCAGCCAACTGCTCCTGCGAGATTACGGCACTCGTCGGATTGCCCGGGCTGGTCAACAAGAGTACCTTGATCCCAGGCTCTGTCTCTTGAAAGGCCTGGAAGGCCTGTTCGACCTCTTCAGGGGTTGGGAGGAACCTGTTCTCCTGCTGAGTCGAGAAGGGGCAGATCTGCTCCCACGGGATGCCGATCGATAAGAGAGAAGAGAGATACCCCACATAGAACGGCTCTGGGATAAAGACGGACACCGGCTTTTTCTTGACCGCCTCAAGGGCGAGAAGAAACTCCTGCAGCGCTGTCTTGGATCCGTAGAAACCACTGGAGATCTCGCCAAAACCGTATTTCAGACCGTACGTCCGATGAAGATAGTCCGCCTCCGCCTGAAGCAGATCCTCGGCTATCCTCCAACGGGAACCAGCCCACAATCCTTCCTTGACTGCTTCTTTGAGCCAAGGCTCACGGGGCCACCAGGGGGCACCGACATGGAGTGAAACCACATGGAGAAGCACCTCCAATTGGATGATTTCTTCCTGGGTCAATTTCCCTTCTTGAAAGGCGTGCTGTAATCGCTGGATGACGACACCCCCATCTCCACCATTCCATTGGATCTGTTTGGCTAGCTTCAAGATACCGGCTTGCTCAGCCTTCCCGTAGACCTGTTCGAACGTTCGGTCCATCCGCGCCGCCTCCATGACAGACTCGATCTGATCCACGGGGATCTCCTGCCCAAAGATCCCTTGCAGATCCCTTCGATAGTCTGACCCCTCCTGGAGAAACAGCTTCGGGATCCCTTCCTTGTAAAGGAAAACGAACGGACTTAAAGACAGGGTTGGGTCTGGCTCACGGGTTCTGATCGTCGGGGAAACAAACGCGGCATTCTCGGGCCTGTCGGCGGGAAGGGATGGGATCGACTCCGGCAAGGCCGCCGCAACCTTTCCTGTGCGATCCCTCAACAAGGACCGGTAGCCGGCCTGCACCGCCTGGCTAGGGCCTGCGATGGAACCTCCGGCCACCACCATCCACGGCTTCTGAATCCCTTCGTTGAACGAGACCAGAGCCCCTAAGGGATACCCTTCTAAGCCAAACTGCCGTTCGAGATCGAACAGGAAGAAACAGGTTCGCTTCCACACGGGATCGCTTCTGGATAACCCGACAAACAATCGATCCACTCCTTCAGGATGCCTCGACTCTTCAAAAAGAACAACGATGTCGTTCTGAGAGGTAAAGTTGAGAAGCTCCGTCCACAGAGCGGTGATCTCTTCATCCCTGGAACCCTCCTCCAGGAGGCGATTCATTTCAGCTCGATCCAGGAGCATCAGCTTCGGTAGTTCCTGGGGGCGGCTCTCCTTGATGGACCTTAATCCCTTCAGCATCTGAGGCAGAGAATTTCCTTCGGACGTCAGAGGAACAACCTGAAGGTATTTTTGAGCAGCCCGTTCATACCGATCCATCAAAGACTCTGAAACGTAAATCCTCTGTCGCTCGCTCTCTGGCTTCCGCATCGCTCCACGGAGATCAGCCACCATCCGGACCATCAACTCCACCGTCCCCGGTCCACCAGGAGTCACAATCACCTGCTCCGGCGAGACCTGAAAAGGATAGCTCCACGTGGCGGTTAAAAACTCACCGATGACCCGACACGTATCAGGCCTTCCCATGAGCGGCGAGTACGGATCCTGATCCGCCCCATCCACGTAGCTGACCACCCCCTCTTGAAAAGCCGGCCGATCCTGGACCCTCGCCTCCTCCAATCCGGCGGCGCGACTGCGGACAATGGCATCCAGTCGATTGAGAACGGTTTTGAACGCTTCTTTCTCTTCTTGAGGGTCGGAAGGTACCGGGGTAAAGAACGCTAATGTTCCGGCATCCTGCAATCTCTGTAACTCAGCTTCCTTCTCATTGACCCACGGCGCAAAGACGACTACAGGAACCTTTTTACCTTCGCCCAAGTTGCCGATGTAATTGATCGATGCCTTACCCTGTTCCCAGTTGCCGTTGACGATCACGGCATCCATCGAGACAGGGAACTGTGGGTCCTCTCCTTCCACTGAAGAATAATAAGGCATTGAAGCGAATCCCATTCGTGCAGCAGAGGCGGTGTCAAAGAGGGACACGTGCAGCGATTTACGCCAACCCTGAGCAATCTCCCTGAGGCTCTCGGGACCGGGACCCGTTCCCCCTTGACCCAAGATAAGAATTCCCCGCAGCCCCTCCTCCAAACCTGTCCTGAGGGACTCGCCCGAGGAAATCGAAGGGCCAGAAGCAGGGCGAACCACGATCAGGGGACCACTGGCAAAGAGAATCACCCGACCGTTGAAATTATCGGGAGGCAGGAGGGAACGTAACAATTCGTGTATACGCTCCGAATCCTCCCGGGATACCCTTTTTTGATCCGGCGACAATCCAGGAACCGCAAAGTAGACGAAGCTCTCCCACCGCCTACTCTTGATCAGATCGATGGTCTCCTGGACCGACGTCGTTCCCATCTTCGGTCCAATAAGTTCAATAGGTTTTGGTGGGGTGCGCCGGAAACCCCGTTTCTTGAGGAAGGGCCGATCGACGACTTCTACCTGATCTTTGCCATCCCATTTATCCCACAATGGAACCAATTGCACCGGACCGCTAGAGGACTCGGATTCCACCCAATAGCGAACGCTCCTACCAGCATCCACCAAACGATCCCCTTCCCGCAGGAGGGTATCCTCTGCAATCCGCTCTCCCTTCACCTCCTCCAGGCCGGACTGCCGAGTCGCCTGAGAGGAGTGCGTACCGGCTTGACCAGGTTCAACGAAGAGGATCAGCTCGGAGGTAACCTGTGAACGGAAAATAGAAAGGGCTACTTGATTCGACGATCCGGCTAATTGCTTAAGCCACCGATGCCAGGCATTTCGTTGAGACAGCCTTACCGCAGGGACCCTCTTGTCAACAGGTGGCGCGAACTGAACGGACGTGATGTTCCGGTATTCTCCCTTCCTCTCCTTTACGATCTTAACCGCCCCTGTAAAAGAGACCTCCCTGCCTTTTTGGAGTATTACCGGAGGAAGATAGAGGTAGTTTTGCAGACTTACCGATGGCAACGTCCTCCACTGCCTCTGACCTCCTTTTAACGTCGTCACTTCGATAGAACGGGCCCCGGGATTCACAGCCTCTATCAAGCTCCAGGAGTCATTGGTCTTATGAACAAGAACTCCACCAACTGCCAGTGAACTCCCCTGGGCAGGTAAGGCAAAGTTCCTACGAGCCTTGGCCCTGGCCAGCAACCTGACCTCCGTCTCCTCCAAGCCGGAGGTTGGGGTTTCCCAGAGTTTAACGGCACCATCGCTATGCCCAGAGGCGACGACCCTTCCATTGGGATGAAAGGCGATACTCCCGACACTCTCATTTCGATACCGGGGTGCCCAGTTTAAGGTCTGACCCGAAACCGCCTCTACCAGTCGGAGATCCCCATCAACACTGCCAAAGGCAATGGTCTTCCCATCGGGACTCAAGCCTAAAGCGGTCACCTTCACCCCAGGAATAGGGCTTAGACCGACTCGCCGAACCGTACCCGCCTCCAGATCCCATAGCTGGAGTGTGCCATCTTGACTGATGGAAACCAGCCGATTCCCTCTCAACCCAAAGGCCACATCGGTGATCCCACCACCTTCCCCGATGGAAAGTCGTTGGGAGAGCCGACCCGTACTTCTATCGAAGATCTGAATGGAGGGGGTCTTCCCATCGATCAAGGCAAAAATGCGGCCATCTGGACTAAGCCTCAACTTCCCGCGCCCACTTGTTTGCCTCTCCTTGAGATCGAGAGAGTCCAATGGGAGCGTGATGATAGTAGAGTCGGCTATACGCCACGTTCGAATCGTCCCTTTGTCGCTTGCTGAAACCAATCTCTCACCGCCTGGAAGCACAACGAGGCTCTTCAGTCCGGGGTGTACGAAATTTCTTTCGGCCTTTCGTCTTTTGGAAGGATTACTCAACTGAAATTGAATATTCCATAACCGAATATTCCCCAAGCCATCACCCGCAGCCAATCTCTCGCCCTCTGGGCTAAACCCTAATACCGTCACCTCATCCCGGCCACTCACCTCGCCCGTCCAAAGGGTCATCAAAGGTTCTTCCTCCAGACCGGTACCGAGCTCCTTAAGTCTTCTCGGGGCAGGACCCTTCGAAGGATCCACATTCTTCAGCTCAATCTCATCCCCTTTCCAAAGCAGGTGGGGCTCGTGGGGGGAAGCTTCCTGACCATTGATCGAGAGGACCGCCGTTTGTCCCACGGAAAGAGCTGCGCCTGGAGACAGGGTGAATAGGACAAGATGATCGAACACCCCCAGCACCCTCATGACGACGGCTCTCTGACGAATCGCATCGGCGGTAAGAGAGAGGTTGCCTTCCGATAGCAAGTCTAAGGTCTCATCCCTGGAAAGGAGATACACGTGCCACTGCTCTGTTTCTGCCAATGAAATAGGAAGAGAGCCTTGCCGCGACTGAACGGAATCGCCTGAGGAGAGCTTCAACACGCGATCTCGGAGATACTCCCTCAACGCAGAATCAGGATCCAAGCCCCTCCCCTTTCTTATCAGGGTCTTCCCTTTCACGATTACAATTCTCCTGTCCGGATTATTCACGTATAAAATGGGGCCCGGTAGAGTCCTTTCGGGAAATCGAACCCCTCTCAAACTGGCGTCGATCTCCACTGGCGACGAACCGACGATCAGAATCGGATTGACATCGAAGGGCAATCCGAACTGCACCTCACCCGAAGGGGTTGCCTGCCTCTGCAACTGTTCCTTTAACTCCTCCTGAACCCATTGGGTAGCTTCTGCCGTTCCCAAACGCTTGGCTGTCCAGAGAAGATTTTCCCGAAATTCCCTCAAGCCCCCCCCTCGGTAGGACTCTTTCCACAAACGTTGAACAGCCCTAAGTGTCCTACTTCGTTCCTCTTCGGTCTCGGCTGTCTCCTCCATTCCCCAAGTGCCTTGTGCAAGCAGACTAGGCCATTTAAACCTCCGCCTCGTGACCTCTTCGAAAAAGTCAAACAACTTCATTCCGGCTGGGGCAGGGGTGCGGTAGGAGCCCAAAAACCTTAAGATCTCCTTCTGCTGGCCAGGCAGGAGTCGATTCCACTCCTCTTCCTGGCGGAACCACTCGATAAGAAGCGGTCGGGAATCTTCCCCTCGTTCCAGTAATCTCAATAGAAAACTCCCGATCTCTCCTCGATCTTGCCTCCTGAGCACCCCATGGCGGAACCCTCCCTCCTCCAGGCCGGCCCTGAGCGGTTCATCGGGGGTCGAAGGACCGGAGTGGAGGGCCTGCTCGAGGCCGGCCCGTTTCGGCGTTGATTCCTGAGGGGCCAAATCCCGCATGGCCAATGCCGCCGAGGACCAGGCGATGAGATGGGCCAGAAGGAGAACCAACGGAAGACATCTGGGAATCCGTCTTTGCTGCCGGCCGCTGGATCTGGTATACTTCCCATCAGAGAGGCAAAAGCGATGACCTATACCCTGTCGGCGATTATTGAACACGAGGGCGATTGGTATGTGGCTACCTGCCCTGAGCTGGATGTGGCCAGTCAAGGACATACGGTCGAAGAAGCCAAGCAAAACCTTCATGAGGCGGTCCAACTTTTCCTGGAGACAGCCGATCCGAAGGAAATCACAGTTCCTACGGAACCTCCCTTCATCACCACCCTGGAAGTCGCCGTCTAACGGATGGCGCGCCTTCCCGTCATTTCTGCCGGCGAGCTGGTCAAGGCTCTCGAACAACAAGGGTTTCGCCTCGTCCGACAACGAGGCAGCCACTTGGTCTTGTAGAAAAGGACGGTGGATACCACCATCACCACTGTCGTGCCCAATCACAAGGAACTGGCGCCAGGAACTCTTCGAAGCATTTTGAAACGCACCGACTTGTCGGTAGAAGAGCTGCTTAAGCTCCTGACGATTCTGGTGGGCGTCACTCCTCGCTTCTGGTAGAACTTTTATCTCTAAAAAGGCGGTGGCCAATAGACGGACTGGTTTGCCTATACATCGCAGTGAGTACACGGGTGCTATTGGGACTCTTCGTGGGCTGGTCGGACTGGCGAGCCAGGCGGCGGGAGCGGCACGCCCATTAGAAAAGTCGCGAGTCGAGTTTGCCTTCATCGGGGAGTTTTTGATGGGGTCTGACCCCTTTAGCCTTTGCTAGCTACAGCTCATTAAACTTAAAACCAATATAAAAGCCTCTTCAAACAGATCGTTACAAATGGGGACCGCTTTGAATCGTCCCCGATACCCGCCTTAAAAAATTAATATCCCAAGTCTTCTGTCGCAGGGGCCGTAGCCGGCTCGGACAGCTCTGGAAACTCCGGAAAGTCCTCGATCGTCGCGGCCGGAGGAGCTTGGGTCAAGGTGGTTTTATCCCACAGCGCCCGGCCGTCGAAAGTCATGAACCGGATGCCGCTCACCTCGTCTTCATCTAACCCCAAATCCTCGGCCAGCACCTCTAGGGTGGACCACTTCCCCAACTCTGGAAGGAGCCCATAGTACCAGACCTCCTCCTCTTCCGCCGGCTGAAAGACCTCCTCCTCCCCCTCCCAGTAAACACCCACCTCTTCCCCGGTCGAGGCCAGCTTAAACTTAAGCATGATCCCTTTCGGGGGGTCCTTCGGATCCAGCCAAACCTGTTGGGTAATCATCGTATTGACGGTAAAGGTCATCGGATCGGCGGTAAGCCCATGGGACTGGAGGCCTTTCCCTGAAGGATGCCCGTGGGATTTCTTTCCGCTCGTCACCGTTGCCGTATCCCACACCCAGTTGCCTTGGGAACTCCCGTTGGCCGGCAGCTCGTCATCGAGCCACACCGTCTCTGCAGGAGCTGGAGTGGCGACAGAAGGCGTCGATGAAGCCGCGGGTCCCGATGGAACAAGCATTTGCGCGGTCTCCTCCTCCGCCAAGAGGAGACTCGCGCTGCCCATAAGTACAAGGAAAGCTATCCCGATTATACTTTGCATGGTACCTGCACCTCCTTTTCAGAAACCATTGACTGCATCTCCCGTTTAGAGAAACGAAGAGCCACAGCCACCATCATCAACCCACCGATCACCACCGACCAGCGCCAGACCGGCTGAGCCTGATGCGTCAAGATCAAGGGGACCATGAGCATCGCCACCATGTTCATCACCTTGATCATCGGGTTTAACGCCGGGCCGGCCGTGTCTTTCAAAGGATCCCCCACGGTATCGCCGGTCACCGAGGCCTTGTGCGCCTCAGAGCCTTTGCCGCCGTAAAGGCCGTCCTCAATCGATTTCTTGGCGTTGTCCCAGGCCCCGCCGGCGTTGGCCATGAAGACCGCCAAGAGCTGCCCAGAGAGGATGGCTCCTCCGAGGAAGCCGCCTAAGCCCGCTGTCCCAAAGGCGTAGCCGACGATAATAGGAGTGATGATAGCGAGTAATGCAGGCCCGATCAGCTCCTTCTGGGCCGCCGTCGTGCAGATGGAAACGACCCGCGCGTAATCGGGGAGTTTCTTGCCTTCCCAGACCGCAGGATCCTTGAATTGATTCCGCACCTCTTCAACGATCAAGCCCGCGGCCCGCCCTACCGCTTGGATCGTGAGGCTGCTGAACAGAAACGGGATCGACCCGCCGATCAAGAGGCCGATAAAGACGGTGGGCTCCGCCAACGACAGGGTGGCCGCAATCTCACCGTACGTCTGCTTCAAGATGGCGCCGATGTCGGTCAGGTAGGCGTTGAACAGAGAAACCGCCGCCACCACTGCCGAAGCGATGGCAATCCCCTTGGTGATCGCCTTGGTCGTGTTCCCCACGGCGTCCAAGTCGGCCAACACCTGCCGGGCGTTCGGTTCCAAGCGAGCCATCTCGCCGATCCCATTGGCGTTATCGCAGACCGGCCCAAAAACGTCCATCGAGATGTTGTTGCCGGTTAAGGTCAGCATCCCGATCCCGCACATGGCCACTCCATAGGCGATGAAGGTGGGGTTGGTTCCCGCGTAGATCAGGACCGAGGCGAAGATCGCTACCGCGATCGCCAAGATCGCCCACACGGCCGACTCGTAGCCGAGAGCGATTCCGCTGATGATGGTGGTGGCGTGACCGGTCGTCGTGGATCGGACAATGGATTTCACCGGCGGTTTATGCGTGTCGGTGAAGTATTCGGTCAAGCGATTGACGGTCAAGGCCAATAGGATTCCAATTAAGGTGGTCCAAACCGGGCGCATGTCCAGACCCGGAACTCCAAGAGAAATCCAGGAGGGAAGGCTTTCCTGCGAGGGAAAGCGAAGGTAAAAGAACCCAAGGATCGTAAAGCCCAAGACCGAGGTGACCGCGGAAAGGAGAAACCCGATGTTGATCGCCCGCATGGCGTCCCGCACCACGTCCGAGGTCCGAACCGCGTACGTCCCGATGATGGAGCTCAACACCCCGATCGCCCGGACCAAGAGAGGAAAGATCACCCCTTTATGCCCAAAGGAGGCCCACCCTAAGATCATGGCCGAGACGATGGTCACCTCGTACGACTCAAAGATGTCGGCCGCCATCCCGGCGCAGTCGCCGACGTTGTCCCCGACGTTGTCGGCGATCGTGGCGGCGTTGCGGGGATCGTCCTCGGGAATCCCCTTCTCGATCTTGCCGACCAAGTCCGCCCCCACATCGGCCGCCTTCGTGTAGATGCCGCCCCCCACCCGCATGAAGAGGGCGAGCAGCGTCCCCCCGAATCCAAATCCGAGGAGCACCTCGTACGCCTTCTCCCCGTAGACCATGAAGATGAGGGTGCCCCCAAACAACCCTAAGCCGTCGGTGAGCATCCCGGTAATCGTCCCGGTTCGATAGGCGATTTTGAGCGCCTGCCCGAAACTGGTCCGGGCCGCCGCCGCCACCCGCACATTCCCACGGACGGCCAGGTTCATTCCCACCAGGCCCACCGTCGCCGAGAAACAGGCCCCCATCAAAAAGGCGCAGGCCCGGCCGATCCCAACGTGCTGCTCCTGCGCGGTAAAGTAGAGGGCGCCGGTGAGCAGCAAAACCAACAGCAGAATCGCCTTGAACTGCTGGGTCAAGTAGGCGTTGGACCCGCTCTGGATCGCCTGGGCGATCTGGATCATCTTGGGGGTCCCTGTGCCCTCCCGCAACACCTGGCCCATGAGAAAGAAGGCGTACAGCAATCCTAAGATGGCCACCCCTAAAACCGACCAAAGGGCCGTCTTCTCCCAGAGCGAGAAGGCGGCGCTCGTCACAAAGGAAAAGTACTGAAACTCAGACATGAAAGGCTTGCTCCCTCCTGGAACCGACCGAAACAATCGAGATCTTTACTTTAAGCAGTTCCTCGATCCGTTTCAAGTACCGACGGGCCTGGGGTGGGAGATCCTCGAAACAGCCGACCGCGGAGGTATCCCTTAGCCAGCCGGGATGCTCCTCGTAAACCGGCGTCAACTCGGTCCACCGGTCGATGACCGACGGCGGCGCTTCCAAAAGAGATCCGTTTAACCGATAGCCGGTGCAGATCTTCACCCGAGGGCTGTCGTCCAACACATCCAATTTGGTCACCGCGATCTCGGTGATGCCGTTTAACCGAATGGCGTGCCGGACGAGCATCGCGTCGAACCAGCCACATCGACGGGGCCGGGCCGTGGTCGCCCCAAACTCCTTGCCTTTCGCCCGAATCTGCTCCATGAGGGGCGGGGGGAACTCCGTCGGGAACGGCCCCTCTCCCACCCGGGTCGTGTATGCCTTCACCACGCCGATCACCTGATCGATGTGAGCGGGCCCGATGCCGCTGCCCACACAGGCGCCACCGGCGGTGGCGTTCGAGGAGGTGACAAAGGGATAGGTCCCGTGGTCGATGTCCAGCCAGGTCCCCTGCGCCCCCTCAAAGAGGATCGATTGGCCCTGGGTCAAGGCCTCGTTGAGGAGTAAGGCGGCGTTCACGACGTAGGGACGGATCCGATCGGCGTACTCGGAATACGCTCGATGGATCTCGCCAAAATCAACCGGCGGGGCGTTGTACAACTTCGTAAAGAGGGCGTTCTTTTCTTCCACGTTGATTTTGAGCTTCCTGGCGAACACCTCCGGATCGAGAAGATCGGCGATCCGAATCCCCACGCGGGCCGCCTTGTCGGTGTAGCAGGGGCCGATCCCTCGGCCGGTGGTGCCGATCTTGCCTGGCCCCACGCGGGACTCCCTCAGTTTATCCAGAATCTTGTGATAAGGGAAGATGAGATGCGCCTGATCCGCTACCTTAAGATTTTCAGGGCTCACCTCGATCCCCCGCGACTTTAACATCTCGACCTCCTCCAAGAGAGCTTCCGGATCCACGACGACCCCATTGCCGATCACACACAGTTTTCCCGTGTGGAGGATCCCCGAGGGGACGAGGTGCATGATGAACGGCTCCCCTCCCACCACCACGGTGTGGCCAGCGTTGTTGCCACCTTGAAACCGGACGACGAGGTCGGTCTTCTCGGTCAAGAGATCGATCACCTTGCCCTTTCCTTCATCGCCCCACTGGGCGCCCACCACCACGATGTTCGGCATCAGAGTTTAATCAGTTTCGCGTCGACGACGTGGGGGAGCTTCTTGATCTCATCCAACAGCTCCCCGGAGATCACCTGATCGAGGTTGAGCACCGTGATCGCCTCGCCCCCTTTGGATTTTCGGCCAAAGGTCATCCAGCCGATGTTGACCCCTTGGGCCCCTAAGGCGCTGCCGATTCGCCCAATCATCCCGGGCCGATCCAGGTTGGTCACGATCAACATGGGGCCTTCGGGCACCGCCTCGACGTAGAAATCGTTCAGCCGCACGATCCGAGGTTCCGATCGGGTAAACAGGGTCCCGTGCACTTGGGACTGCATTTTATCCGTCTCCACCTCGGTGACGATCAGGTTGGCAAAATCTTGAGATTCGGCGGCCTTGGACTCGATCACCTTGATCCCCCGTTCCTTGGCGATCACCGCGGCATTGACGTAATTGACCGACTCCTGCAGCGCCGGGGTGAGCAGCCCCTTGATAAAGGCGATGGTGAGCGGCGCACACTCCAGGCGAACGATGTCGCCGCTGAAGCGGATCTTGACCTGGCGGAAATGCCCCTCCACCAGCTGCGCCTGCAGGCTGCCCATCCGTTCGATCAGCTTCCAGTACGGCTCGATGAGCTTCAACACCTCCGGATCGACCGACGGGACATTGACGGCGTTGCGAACCCCCCTGCCTAACAGGTAATCCCTCACCGAGACCGCGATCTCTTGGGCGACGCTTCGTTGGGCCTCCTCGGTGGAGGCCCCCAAATGGGGAGTGACCACCACCTGCGGGAGGTTCAACAACTCTTGATTCTTGGGCGGCTCCTGCTCAAAAACATCGAGGGCCGCGCCGGCCACCTTGCCCGATTGAATCGCCTCGATCAAGGCCTTCTCGTTGACGATCCCCCCGCGGGCGCAGTTGACGATCCGGACTCCCTTCTTCATCAGGGAAAACTCCTTGGGGCCAATGAGGCTCTTGGTCTCGTCGGTGAGCGGCGTATGAATCGTGATGATGTCGGCCTTGGAGAGCATCTCCTTGAGATCCTTCACCGGGTGCGCGTCCAACTCCCGGGTCTTCTCCTCGGAAAGGTACGGGTCGTAGACCAAGACCCGCATCCCGAAGGCCAGCGCCCGCTTGGCCACCTCGGAGCCGATCTTGCCCAGCCCCACGATCCCTAGGTACTTTCCGTACAGCTCGACCCCCATGAAGCTGGCGCGGTCCCATCGGCCCGATTTCAAGGAGGCGTTAGCCCCAGGGATGTTCCGGGCGCAGCTTAAGATGAGCGACATCGTGTGCTCGCAGGTGGAGATCGTGTTGCCGCCGGCCGCGTTCATCACCACGATCCCTTGCTTCGAGGCGGCCTCGACGTCGATGTTGTCCAAGCCGGCTCCGGCCCGGCCGATCACCTTCAACCTCTTGGCATGGCGGAGGACGTCTCGGGTCACCTGGGTGCCGGAGCGAACCACGAGGCCGTCGTACTGGCCGATCAACTTCATCAACTCCTCTTGGGTGAGTTTGGATTTCACCTCTACCGAGACCCGGTTTTCCGCCTCCAAGAGGCGGATCCCCTCCTCGGCCAGCGGATCGGTGACGAGGATTCTGAGCGACTCAGCCATGTGTTACCGTCGGAACCTTCCAGCCCATTTCGGTTAGCACCTGTTCCAGCGCCGCCAAGGCTCGGTGGATCTCCTCCGCGCCGATCGCCCCCATGGTGGCGATCCGAAAGATCCTGCCGGCCAATTCCTTGCCCTGCCCACCGGCCAAGACAATTCCGTGTTCGGTCTTAAGACGTTTCAAGATCTCCTTTCCATCGATCCCCGGCGGAACCTTAACCGCCGTCACCGCGTTACTTGCGCAGGAGGAATCGGTGTACAGCTCCAATCCGAGAGCCCGGATCTTTTCCCGAACCATCTCGGCATGCGCCTCGTGCGTGGCGATGATCCGGTCCGGACGAAGCGCCTTGATCATCCTAAGCGATTCGGCCAGACCCATGATGAGCGAGATCGCCGGGGTAAAAGGGGTGTCGCCATCGGCCCACGCTTGACGGGCCAGGGTGAGGTCAAAGTAATACTTGGAGCACTGGGATTTGGGCACCGCTGCCCAAGCCCGATCGCTTAACGCGATGAAACTCAAGCCCGGCGGCAGCATGAGCCCTTTCTGCGATCCGGCCACCGCCACGTCGATTCCCCAGGCGTCCATGGCGAACGGGTCGGCCATGAGGCCGCTCACCGCGTCCACCACCACGAGGGCGTCGCTTTCGCGATGGACCCGCTCGGCGATCTCGCGGACGTCGAACCGAACGCCGGTGGAGGTTTCACAGAGCGTGGTGAAGACCGCCTTGATCCTTCGCTCCCGTTTAAGGGCGGTCTGGATCTGGTCCCCATGCTCCTTCCCCAACGGCTTCCCCCAGGGAGGATCGATGGGGATCACGGAGATCCCGTGCGCCTCGCAGAGTTCCGCCCATCGTTCGCCGAACTTGCCCCCTCGGACGACGATCGCCTGGTCCTTCGGGGACAACAGGTTCGTGACCGCCGCCTCCATGGCGCCGGTTCCAGAACTGGTTAAGAGCAACACCTCCTGCGCCGTCCCGAAAATGGTCTTCAGCTCCGCCGCGACCTCCTTTAAGATCCGCTGAAACTCGGGGGTCCGGTGATGGGGAATCGGCCTCGCCATCACCTCCCGGACCTCCGGTGGAACCGGCGTCGGCCCCGGCGTCAGTAAGATCGGCTCATCCGTCATAGCATCCCTAGCGGATAGCGTTTAGCGGATAACCTTCCCTGTACGCTCTACGCTATACGCTGTCATTTTTTCTTGCCCCGGATCACTTCGTCGATCAACCCATACTCCTTGGCCTCGTCCGCCGACATGAAGAAGTCCCGGTCGGTGTCCCGCTGGACCCTCTCGAGATCCTTTCCGGTATGTTGGGCCAGGATCTCGTTGATCCGGTCTTTCAAGCGCAGGATCTCCTTCGCCTGGATCGAGATGTCGGAGGCGGCTCCCTGGACTCCGCCCCACGGCTGGTGAATCATGATCCGGGCATGAGGCAGGGCGCACCGCTTGCCCTTGGCTCCCGCGCAAAGCAAAAGGGCTCCCATGGAGGTGGCCTGCCCGATGCAGTAGGTGGCCACGTCCGGTTTGACAAACTGTATGGTATCGTAAATGGCCAGCCCAGCGGTCACCGCCCCGCCGGGAGAATTGATGTAGACGTTGATCTCCTTGTTGGCGTCCTCCATCTGGAGGAACAGCATCTGAGCGATGACGAGATTGGCCATCACATCGTCCACCACAGAACCGATGAAGACGATCCGGTCCTTCAACAGCCGCGAGTAGATGTCGTAGGCCCGCTCCCCTCGACCCGATTGCTCCACCACCATCGGCACTAAGGTCTGATTACGTTCGTTCACAATACCCCCCCTTATCTTGAGCGTAGAGCGGATAGCGTAGAGGAAAACTATCCGCTATACGCTAAACGCTAAACGCTGTCTTTGACGTCGGCTTCCTTTAGGATAAGGTCGAACACCTTTCGGCGAATGATTCCCCATTGGATCTCATCGATCAGATCCTTCGATTCCAGGTCTTGACGCACCTTCTCTGGAGGGGCCCTCAAGCGATCGGCCAACGTTTGGATTCGAGCCTCCACCTCCTCCGGCGCAGCGGAAATCCCCTCCGCTCCGGCAATCCGACGCAAGGTGAAAAACAGCTTCACCTCTTTCAAGGCTTCCACCTTGGCCTGTTCACTTAACACCTGGGCCCGCTCTCCCACCTCCGAGGGGGCCACCCCTTGATTCATGAGCTCAATGGCCCGTTCCTTTAAAAGACGCCGGGCCTGGGACCCTACCAATGAAGGGGGAACGTCGAACGACCAATCGGCAAGAAGCTGCTCAGCGGCTTGGGCCTCCAATTGGTGTTCCTGAGAGGCCTCGGCCTCTTTCTTAAGATCTTGACGAATCCTCTCTTTCAGCACCTCCAACGAGTCAAAGTCTCCCACCGACTTGGCGAGGGTGTCGTCGAGGGCCGGCACCTGTTTCACCTTGATCTGTTTAAGCTCAACCTTGAGGACGGAACCTCCGGGACGTTTCACGACCCGTTTTTCGGACGGTTTCATTCCGATGAGACCCTTTAAGACCCCCTCCGGATCCTTGGGCTCCAAGGAGATCACCACATCCCGGCGCTTCACTGGAGATTTCCCCGGCGATTCTTCGGTCAAATCGACGAGAAGGAAGTCCCCCTCGACCGCGGCCCGCTCCTCTAAAAGAGGCTTAAGCTCCGCGTGCTGTTCCTGCAAGTAGGTTAAGACTTTAGCTACCGCCTCTTCGCTCACCTGGAATTTAGGATGGGTGAGTTTCAGCTTCTTGTAGGGCCCCAGGGGAACTTCGGGAGCCACCTCCAGTTCGGCCACATACGAAAGCGGCTCCTTCGGGTTGAATCGAACGTCCTTGATCCGTGGCCGGCCGATGAAGTCCATGGGGCGCTGGGCGGCCAACGCCTCCTCCAAGGAGCGACCGATCAGTCGCCTTAAACACTCTTCGCGAACCTTGGCGCCGTGGTACCGTTCGATGAGATCTTTTGGCGCGTGCCCCACTCGGAAACCGGGCACTTGGGCCACCCGTTTAAACTGTTGGGTGACCGCCTCGATCTCGGTCTCAACGGTGCTCAACGGAACCTCCACCGCGAGCTCCTTCTGACAAGGAGCGATCTCTCTTAACGTGGCCTTTGGTCTTTCCTCGGTAATCGTCATTTCCGGTGGGGGGCCCGCCGGCGCAACCGGTCCACCCGTTTCGATTCGTGTTTCTTCAGCTGTTCCTCGAGCCGCATCAGGGCCGTCTCCGTGCAGGTCAACAGGTCCCGCTCATCCTTGGCCTTCCCCACCAGGGTCAACCCCTTGGTCGAGAGGGTAAGCTCCGCCGTGTAGAGGTACTTCTCCTTCCCTAAGATGGCGTGACAGGCGATCAGCTGGTGGCCAAATCGATTCAGCTTCTCAATCTTGGCCAGCAGCAGCTCCTCGAAGCTGTCGGGAACCTCGATGTGTCGGGCCGTGACGGTAATCCGCATGGCAGAGATCCCTCGTCGCTACGCTCCTCGGGATGACATTCGGCCAGTAGACTTACGTCGCAGACCGCCCCTCTGGCCACCACGTAGCTCCGCAAGTCCGGGCCTCATGTCACATTCGAAACTTCGGGCCGAGGTAAATCTCTCGGGCCTTCGGATCATTGATCAGCTCTTGGGCGCGGCCGGCCACCAAGACCTGTCCCTCCGCCATCACGTAGGAGCGGTCGGTAATCGCCAAGGTCTCCCGGACGCTGTGATCGGTGAGCAGGATCCCCATCCCCTTGGCCTTTAACCCCTGAATGATCTGCTGACACTCCGCCACGGCGATCGGATCGATTCCCGAGAACGGCTCGTCCAGCAACAGGAAGGTCGGCTGAGTGACCAGAGCCCGGGTAATCTCCAGACGCCTGCGCTCGCCGCCGGAAAGGGTATCGGCCTTGTTTTTCCTTAAAGAGGTTAAATCCAGTTCCTGCAGTAAGCCCTCCAACCGACGGAACCGCTCGGCGCGCGACAACTTCAAGGTCTCTAAAATCGCCAGGATATTTTCCTCGACGCTGAGCCGCCGAAAGATCGACGGTTCCTGGGCCAGGTAACCGATGCCGTTTCGGGCCCGAACGTGCATCGGAAAACCGGTAATCTCCTTACCCCCAAAGAGGATCCGACCCTGCTCGGGTGGAACCAAGCCGACCACCATGTAGAAGGTGGTGGTCTTCCCGGCTCCGTTGGGCCCCAGCAGTCCCACGATCTCTCCCCGGCGGACCGTGAGGGCCACCCCGTCGACCACCCGACGGCCGTGATAGCTCTTGCGAAGGCCATCGGTCTCCAAGAGGACCCCGTTACGATTCGCACCCCAAGCGGACCCGTTCGTCCCCAAAGGATTTTGCGTCGCCGTGTCCTCTCTCATTCTTTAACCTGCCCCTCCTGCGGCACCATCACGAGCCTCGGATGCCCGGCCAGCCGCACCCGGCCGCCGGTCTTCCAATAATTGGCCCGGTTCGCCGCGGCCATCTGCGGGGGACGATGGATCTTGACGTGCCCCCAAAAGGTAGCCCTCTGGATCTCGTTCACGGCCGGGTCCAGGGTCACGTCCATCCGATCCGAGAGGATGTACCCCTTCGCGTCCCGCACCTGAACGTTTCTCCAGAATCGGGCCTTTCGCCGTCCGTAATCGACCTCCATGGGACCCTCGCAGGTCACCCGGGTCACTTCCTCTACGTTTCTGGCTGCGCCGGGGCGCGTGGTGGCGCTTCCGACAGCGCCAGCCGCTGCGCCAGCGGCCAGTCCAGAAAAGTCCCGCGCGCCAGCGCGGGATCCCTCTTTCCCCTGAAGGATGACCGTAATCTGGCGCTCCAACCGGATCCTCTTTAGCTTCGGGAAACCGACCCCGCCTTTCCCCACCACCTTCATCCCGGGTCGGGTGACGGTAACCCAGTCGGAGGTAGTCGACATCCCTTTCTCGGCCGCCCAATCCAGGCTGTCTGTGGTCATCTTCGCCCCATCGGAGGTGGTCACCACCACCTCCTCCTCCAGGTGAACATCCTGTTTGCTCTTGTGGAACTGGCCCCTCTTAGCGGTCAGATGCACCGTCACATCCCCATAAGAGGTAGCCGCCACCGGCGATAAATGGACCATCTCCCCCAGAAGATCGGCCGTTTGTCCCTGGACCTCCCACTTCTTGCGTCCGGTTGGATCGTGCCCAACCAGGGTAAAGGTGGAGACCGACTCGGTCGCCCCTCCGGTGACAGGGGCTGCTGGGGGCTCGACCGGTTGAATCTTAACCCTCACGAACCGCCCCACTAACCCGGCCGTCCCGATCACCAAAACCGCAAATAAACCCGCTACATAAACCCGCTTTAGCCGTCTCATCTCACTCGCTTTACAGCAAAACCTTGATTATATCAGCCATCGGCAAAAAATCAATGCCCGGTTCCTCGAAATTCAAGTGAAGGCCAAGTACAGCCGGCGGACATCGTGCCGCTATGACTATTTGAAATGATCGATTAATATAGTTTGACTTTTCTAAACGAATACTGTATTCTCTTTGTCAGGATGATCGAGCGTTCCCTTACCCCCATCGCATTCTCTGAGGAGTGGGGCAGGCAGATGAGATTCATCATCGGGCCCCGCCAGTCGGGCAAAACCACCCTGGCTAAATCCAAACTGGAGCGGGAAAAGAGTCTGCGCTTGTACTACCTCTGGGACCTCCGTTCCGTCCGGAACCGGTACAAAAGCAACCAGCTGTTCTTCACGGCAGACTCTCCCCCTACCCGGAAACCTCAATGGGTCTGCTTCGATGAAATCCACAAGATCCCAAAATGGAAGAACGCCCTGAAGGCGATCTTCGACAGCACCTCGGATCACTATCGCTTCATTGTCAGCGGATCGGCGAAGCTGGGACTGTTCAGGAAGGCAGGGGACAGCCTCTCCGGGAGATACTTCACCTTCCACCTCTTCCCGCTGGCCCTCCATGAGGTGGCCCGTCGGCCGGCAAGCCTGAATCTGAGCCCGCCAACGGCCCGGGATTTCATCCAGCGAAAATTGGACTCCACCGTCTATCGGGAGGAGGAGCTCTGCGCCCTACTGGAATACAGCGGTTTCCCGGAGCCCTTCCTCAAGCAATCCAAGGTCTTCCTCTCCAAGTGGTCCGAGGATTACACGGATACCGTTATCAAGGAGGACATCGGGTCCCTCACCCGGATCATCGACAAGGAGTATCTCTACGATCTCTACGACCTACTTCCCGAGACGACCGGCAACCCCATCTCGGCATCGGCGCTCGCCTCCCACCTGGAGCTGAGCCACCCGACGGTCAAGCATTACCTCAGGCGCCTCGAGGAGTTCTACCTCGCCTTCAAGATTCACCCCTATTCCAAGAACATCAAGCGGGCCCTGTTGAAAGCCCCCAAATGCTACCTCTACAACTGGACCCGAATCAAAGACCCCGGAAAGAGATTTGAAAATTATGTGGCCGCCGAACTCGTGACCCAGACCCACTTCTGGGGGGAAACCTCTGAGGACCGCTACCACCTGTTCTACGTGAGAAACAAGCAGAAGGAAGAAACGGATTTCCTCCTCCTCAAGAACAAGGAACCCTGGCTCCTCCTGGAGACCAAGCTTTCAGACGGGCCGATCCAGGGGCATCGGTACGCAACGCAGGCCGCCCTGGGCGGGGTTCCCCTCGTCCAGATCTGCCGGGAGAAAGGGGTTTGCCAGATGGAGAGGAAAAACAGCTTCCGGATCTCCGCCTCCCGCTTCCTCGCCTGAAATGTGGAAGTGGGTTATGCGTTGAGATACAGCCGGCGCTCGCCGGTGGTCTTCTGTTCCAGGCCGACGCTGTGGATCGTGAGGGACATCCCCATTTTTCTACTTGGAGAGAAGATGCTCCACGTATCGCTTAAGAATGGGTACCCGCTTTTTGGAAATTCGCCAAACAATCTCCAGGTCCACCCCGAAATATTCATGTATGAGCACATTTCGAAGTGCCGCCATGCTCCGCCAAGGAATCTCGGTGTGACGCCGTCGAAATTCCAAAGGAAGACTCCTCACGGCTTCTCCAACGACTTCTAAATTCCGAACGACGGCGTCCTGGGCCATCGTGCTCTGCAAGAATTCCTTATGTCCTCCAGCGGTATATCGCTCGATCTTCTGGATAGCATCACGGATGTGCTTTAAGTAAACGACCGGATCTTTCGGATCCCTCATAGGGGCCTAGCTTCGCGCAAGATGCGGTGGCGTAAATAGGGATTTATGCCCCCCTCGCTTACGACATCCACCTTGCATCCTAACAGGTCTTCTAGGTCGAGTTTGAACTCCACGAGGTCCAAGAGATCCCTGGTAGGCTTGAGTCGGATAAGAAGATCCAGATCGCTCGACGCTTTAGCAGCGCCGGAGGCGTAGGAACCAAACACCCTCAGACGAGCTACCCCATGAGCACGGGCAATCCGCCGAATTTGGCTGGCTTTCAGTTTCAACGCTTCGGTCGTCATTTATTCAAGGATACCATATCCCCAATTTCTTGAAGAGAGGATCCGGAGAAAGAGAGTTACACGCCCAGGCGGGCCCGTTCTTTGAGCTGCTCGGCCAGCTCGTTGAGGCGGATCCCGTAGAATTCCTCCAGGCCAGATTGGGAAAGCTGTGGATCTAATCCAGCTATTGAGGTTTTCCTAAGTAACGGATACATTCACGGTCACGGTAGATCGGAAGCGTAGATGCACGACCAGGGCAGCCGCTGGGAGCAGCGGAGTCGTCGCATCGGTGCTCGCAAGAGATGTCTAAGATGGCCCAGGTCCCTGGGAACGCTGTTGGCCATTGAGCGCTTGAGTTGGGTCCAGACAAACTCGTCCGGGTTAAGCTCCGGGGCATAGCCCGGGAAGGGATACGGATGCAAGCGAGGGTAGTGATCCAGAAGCTGTTGAATGCGTCGGGCCCGGTGCGGTCTTCCCCGATCCCACAGCAGGACCACGGGGCCCAGGATATGGCGCAGGAGATGTCGAAGGAAATAGGCCACCTCCGGGGATCGGATGTTCTTGTCTGGATGGAACCGCGCATACAGAGCCAAACGCTTTCGCTTCGGGGAGACGCTGAGAGCCGAGATGGCCGAGAGCTTAGTCCAGCGCCCCGCCACCAGCAGATCCGGGGTCTCTCCTCTCGGAGCCCAGGTGCGGGTAACATTGGGGATGAGCAAGAATCCACTCTCATCGAGGAAGACCAGATGGGCCCCAAGCGCTGCGGCCTTTTTTTATATGCGGCCACACGTAACGCTTCCAGTAGGCGATCGCCGCTTCGTTGCGCTCCCGGGCCCGCTTCTGGGGCTTCTGACAGCTCCAGCCGAGATCTTGCATCAGCCTCCAGATGTGGCAAGGGTGATACTCCACCCCGAACCGTCTGTCGATCACTTGGGCAATCCGCTTCAAGGTCCACACGTCCGTGCGGTAGCCGGCTTGGAGCGGACCTCGCGCCAGCAGCTTCGGAATCTGCCGCTTCTGGGAAGCAGACAGCCGAGCAGGCCGCCCGGGGATGGGCTGGGCCCGAAGCCCTTGGAGCCCATGCTTGCGGTAGACCTGACGCCAACGCACGACCGAACTCAACGACGCTCCCATCATGGAAGCGATGGATCGGTAGGTCTTGCCGGACCTCAGCAGCGTCATGGCCCGGCGTCTTCTCAATTCCAACTGCTGAGCTGTTCCTGGGGGTCTCATGCATCCGAGTATAGCGCATCTTATGGAATGTATCCATTGTTTAAGAAAAGATCAATAGTTTACCTGACGATGGGGAAAAGTTCAATGGCTCTAGCTAGATTGTATTACCACTAACTTGATCAACAGTAACTCAAATTGCAACAGTAGGTTACGTAAAGGAGCTAAAGCTTGGCGAAGGCGGCTACTTCTTCAAGAAAGAGATCGAAGTCGCCAAGTCGGGTGGTAAAGACTTCGTAGACCTTCTTAAGATCCAGCTCGGCGTATTCATGGACAATCAGGTTTCGGAATCCCGCCATGGAGCGCATCATCTCCCGGGTCTCTTCCGTAATCACCTTTTTCTCCCAGAGAAGGTCAAACAGACCGGCGAGACTTCCCGCAACACCCCCATCTTGATCGGAGATGATGTGGCCGGCGATGTCGATAAATTCTGGATGGCGGCTTGCAGGTTCATCAGAACGATGTCTTGAAGATCGGGGTCGGCCAGAAACCGATTCAGGTCGCCCCCCTGTTTCTGCTTAAGACGAGCCGAATGCCTCTTGAGGTGATCAACCTTGGCCAACACCACATCCCGGTTGACCACGCCTTAAGACCCTCGGATAGAGCGAATCAGAGACGCTTCAAGCCGCCTTCGGATGGGAAGAAAATCCAGGTACTCCACCAGCGTGCGGGCCTCAATCGTCTCGGCTCCTAAGGTGTACGCGTTTGATACCGGCTTCGTCTGTTACCATCGTGGTTGGCACGAGCTGCGGACGGAGGATCTGGGGCTCCTCTGGGAACATCTCGTGCTCAATGAGATCCACGGACAATTGCAGTCCCGAGACATCCGCTATTGGCGGGACAAAAGGGGACACGAGATCGACTTTGTACTGAGCTCCCGAGGGAAAGACCCCATAGCCATCGAGTGCAAGTGGTCTGCTTCCGCATGGGAGGCATCCGGTCTTAAGGCCTTGCGCCGAATGTATCCAAAAGGACGGAACCTCTTGGTCGCCCACGACGTGGATCGGCCTTACCTGCGTCGATACGGTGACCTCTCCGTGGAGGTGACCTCTCTTTCCCTCGTCATTGAGCAACTTAAGAGACATTTAAGAAACCGGCTCTAAAGAGACGGGGGCGGATGGGCGGATCGATCTACAATTAACTAGAGAGGAGGAGCTCTTCGGAATCTTTTTGGAGGATCACGGAGGTAGGGGTGATGAGGATCAGTTGGTAGCCGAGGAGAGAGCCGCCCGGCTTGAGGGGGATGTCGTTCACCACACAGGAGGGGGCGTTGGGATCCCAGAGGATCCCGTTTAATTGGAATCGGCTTAGGATCCGAGAGGGAATCCGAAGGGCGCTGGGGTTTTTTAAGGGGGATTGAAACAGCTCCTCCCGCCAGCCCCAATCCAGGGACAAGTTCCCGGTTCCGGGGGATTTTAAATCGGCCGGCTTAATCGGGGGGGCAACCTTCCCCAGGGTCATCGGGGGAATCCTCGAGGCGCTCGCGATCAGCCACTTGACTCGAACCCCCACCGGCTTATGCGCAGTGGGCTCCAACGATTGCATTTCCAGAAACTCCAAGGAGCAGAGAAGCTGTTCATTTTCTCCTTTTAAATCGGCCAGGAAACGGGCCACCTCTTGGGTGGTGACGCTGGCGCGCAGCTCCAAAGGAAGCAGGTCCACCTCAAAGGGAAAGCTGTTCTTGAAAGAGACCGGCATCGTCTTTTCCGAGGGCCCTAACTTCACTTGAAGGTCCTGGAATCCGAAACGTTCCCGCGCCGCTCGCTCCAGCGCTTGCGTCCAATCCAAGAGCTGCTCGCGGGTGGGCAACTGCCTCACCAGCTCCTCCACCTGGGCCTGAAGACGATCCAGATCTTTGGGAGACTCGCTCAAGACCCGAGCCTCGGATCGAATCATCTGCTCTTTGAGCTGCTCGTACCGATCCCGCTGATAGTTGCGCTGGCGAGCCGCCTGGGTATAGCAGAAGACCAAAAGGGTGATCACGAGGATCTGTACCCCTAACCCACTTAACAGGCTCATTTCCCGTCGGATCGGCTCCACGTTTAAGGGCCCTCCAGTTTTAATTCAAAATGCCAGAGTTCCGGAGTTTCGGGATCGGGAGACAATTCCTGAACCTTGATTGAGGCGCCGGCGGCTTTAAGCTTCTCTGTCCAGGAAAGGAGGGCCCCCTCGATGGGCCGGATCCCGGGAGTGAAGGTCCCGTGAATCCGCACCCCTTGGCGCGGGTTAAACTCCAACTTCTCCAGGGTCACCGAAGCCGGGACCGCTTGGGAAAGCTGAACGAGGAGCGACTCCGCTTGAAAGCCTGGGCGGCAGATCTCTCCAAAGGTTTGGGTGCAGGCGGTATGGGTGTCCTGCAAACGTCCGTACAGGATAATCGCCGAGAGGGCCGGGCGCAGATCCTGCATCCGCTGTTCGTTGGCTTCGGCTTTAGCCGCGTACCAGCCTCCTTGAATCTTGATCACCACGTACAGCCCAAAGAGAATGAGGGCCGCGGTCCAACCGAGTGGCAAACGACGGCGCATCACGACAGATACCCTTTCACAATCGCATCCCAATCAAGGATCAACAGCCGCACTTTCCGGGCCCGCGCTGATGGGGTCACACGAGGCCCGCCTTCAAAAGATCCTGAATGTCCAGCAGGCCCACCGGCCTCGACCGCGGATCGACGATCGGAATCTCATCGATCCGATAGGCCTTGAGCAGCTTCAGCGCCTCCACGGCCAGATGCCCTACCGGCAACGTCTTGGGGTTTCGGGTCATCACCTCAAGGACCTTCCGATGAAGAATTTGCAGGTCCCGCTCCACATGGCGCCGGAGATCCCCATCGGTGAAGATCCCCAGTAAGCGGCCTTTTGAATCCACCACACTGGCCGATCCGGCGCGCGCTTTGGTGATCGCGAGCAATACCTTCTTCACCGGATCCCGATCCCGAACCACCGGGTTCGCTGGACCCGTGCGCATCAGATCCTCCACTTTGAGGTTTAACCGCCTGCCTAAGGCCCCACCCGGATGAAGCGCGGCAAAATCTCGGGGGGTAAATCCACGCCGTTCCGAGAGCGCCACCGCCAAGGCATCCCCTAGAGCCAGCATCGCCGTCGTCGAGGCGGTCGGCACCAAACCCCAGGGGGCCGCTTCGTTTTTCACATAGGTTAATAACGCACAGTCCGCCGCCCGAGCCAGCCGAGATTTGGAACTGCCCGTGATGGCGATCAATCTCGCCCCAATCCGTTTTAACACCGGGATCAAGTGCAGGATCTCCTCCGTTTCACCGGAATGGGAAAGCAGGACCACCACATCCGAAGCGGTGACTCGGCCCAAATCGCCATGGGCCGCTTCGGTGGGGTGCAACCAGAGAGAGGGAACCCCTAACGAGGAAAGGGTAGCGGACAGCTTCTGCCCAATGATCCCGGGCTTGCCCATGCCGGTGACCACCACCCTTCCTAAACAGGTCCCTAGGAGGTCTACGGCTCGGTCAAACCGCCCATCCACCCCGCGCATCAAACGATCGAGCGCGTCCCGCTCGATCTTGAGCACCTTCTTGGCCCGCTGAATCACGCTGCTCACCGAGACCCCACCGCGTGGCGGATCAATACGAGTTGCTCCAGAAGATTAGGCAAGTTCTTAAGCGCCAAGGAACTGGGCCCATCGCACAGCGCACGGGCCGGATCCTCATGCACCTCGACAAACAGGGCGTCGCATCCGGCCGCCACCGCCGCCCGGGCCAAGAGGGGAATAAATTCCGCCTGGCCACCCGAGGCGTTCTTTAACCCGCTGGGCAGCTGCGTGGAATGACCGGCATCGAAAACCACCGGGTAGCCGAAGGATCTTAAGACCCCCAACGCCCGAAGGTCGTTGACCAGATAGTTGTACCCGAAACTGGTCCCCCGTTCCGTGACCAGGATCTGGCGGTTGCCGGTCGATTCCAGCTTTTCCAGTACCGGCTTCATATCCCACGGGGCGAGGAATTGCCCTTTCTTGACGTTGACCGGTTTCCCCGCTTTGGCCACCGCCAACAACAGATCGGTCTGCCGACAGAGAAAAGCCGGAATCTGAAGACAGTCGAGAACCGCGGCGGCCGGTGAGACCTGCTCAACGCAGTGAACATCACTTAACACTGGAAGCCTCAGCCTAGCCTTGACCTTCTTTAAGATGGCGAGCCCCTTTTTCAGGCCGGGTCCCCGATAGCTTTTGAGCGACGTCCGGTTGGCCTTATCGAAGCTGCACTTAAAGAGATAGGGGATTTTGAATCGGCGGGCGATCTGGGCGATCCGTTCGGCGTGCCGCAGGGCCGACGCCTCACTTTCAATGACGTCCGGCCCGGCGATCAAAACCAGCGGCTGACCGCTCCCTACCAGAATCTTGCCAATACGAACCGTCCTCAAAGGGGCCAGGCCTGGCTGCCCAGCTGCCCTCGGGGCAGGCAGGTCGACCCGACCCCTTTTCATGGGGCTGCCGCCGCAATGGGGACCGGGGAAGCTACCGCCTCGGCGCCGCTCTTACCCTCCTGGGAGGCGTGTTGAAGGGCAGCCTGGATGAACGCTCGAAAGAGGGGGTGGCAGCGATCCGGCTTGGATTTTAACTCCGGGTGAAACTGGCATCCCAGAAACCAGGGATGATCGAGGAGTTCTACGATCTCCACCAACCGTTTTCCGGGGAGAGTGCCGCTCACCACCATGCCGGCCTTGGCAAAGGCCTCGCGGTACTGGGAGTTAAACTCGTACCGGTGTCGGTGGCGTTCAAACACCCGAGACTCCCGGTAGGCTTGGGCGCTCAAAGTCCCGCTTTTAAGCTGACAGGGCTGGGCCCCGAGGCGCATGGTCCCTCCCACCAGCTTGACCTTGCGCTGCTCGGCGAGAAGACTAATCACCGGATGCGGGGTATTCGGATCAAACTCGGTGGAGTTGGCCTTGGCCAATCCCAACACGTGGCGGGCGAATTCAATAACGGCGCACTGCATCCCCAGACAAACCCCAAAATAGGGAATTCGATTTTCTCGGGCAAATCGAATCGCCTTGATCTTTCCCTCGATCCCCCGGTAGCCGAATCCCCCGGGAACCAAGATCCCGTCAACCCCCTTAAAGAACGATCCCACCCCCCGTTTCTCCATCCGCTCCGATTCCACCCTTTTAATCTCGACCGCGCAGTCGTTGGCGATCCCCCCGTGCCGGAGCGCCTCGTAGATCGACTTGTAGGCGTCCTGCAGCTCGATGTACTTGCCCACCACGGCGATCTTGACCCGACCGTGGCTGGGATTCAAAGCCGGCCGCACCACCTTCTCCTCCCAGCCCTTCAAATCGTGGCCCCGTTCCACTTTTAAATCCAGCCACCGGACGATGAGGTCGTCCAGCCCCTGCGCGTGAAAGACGAGTGGGATCTCGTAGATGTCTCGGACGTCCCGGGCCTGGATCACCGCCTCCGCGTCCACGTTGCAGAAAAGGGCGATCTTCTCGCGAAGCTTCCGGGAGAGCGGCTTCTCCGTCCGACAAAGCAGAATCTCCGGCTGCAGCCCAATCTCCCTGAGCTTCCCGACGGAATGCTGCGTTGGCTTGGTTTTCAGTTCCCCGGCGGCCCGAAGGTACGGAACGAGGGTCAAGTGAATGTTGAGGGCGTTGCCGCGCCCGACCTCCAATCGGAGCTGGCGGATCGCCTCCAAGAACGGCAGGCTCTCGATGTCGCCGACCGTGCCTCCTACTTCGCAGATCACCACATCGAGGCTTTTCCCCCGAGAAACCCGACGAATCGCCTCCTTGATCTCATCGGTAATGTGGGGGACCACCTGCACGGTGCCTCCCAGGTACGCCCCCTGGCGCTCCTTGCGAATCACGGACTCGTAGATCTTCCCCGTGGTGACGTTGTTGTCCTTTCCCGTGATGATGGAGGTAAACCGCTCGTAGTGGCCCAAATCGAGGTCGGTCTCGGTTCCGTCGTCGGTCACGTAAACCTCACCGTGTTGGTAGGGATTCATGGTGCCGGGATCCACGTTCAAGTAGGGGTCCAGCTTCTGAAGGGTTACTTTCAAGCCCCGGGATTCCAGCAACCGCCCAATGGCGGCGGAGGCCACCCCTTTGCCCAAACTGGACACCACCCCGCCGGTAATAAAGAGGTACTTAGGCACGGGCGCTTAAGATCTTCTCGACCCGTTCCAAATCTTCCCTCGTATCCACGGCCACCGTGTCCTTCGGAGAATCCAACACCTTGATCTTGACCCCATGTTCCAAGGCCCTGAGCTGCTCCAACCCCTCGATCTTTTCCAAGGCCGAGGGGGGCCATTGAACCAGTTGTTCTAGCGTCCGGCGGCGATAGGCGTACAGTCCGATGTGTTTATACCACACCGCCGGGAGTTGACGATTCCCCTTGATGGCCGGGATGGAACTGCGCGAGAAATAGAGGGCCCACCCTTGCGCGTCGGTCACTACCTTCACTACGTTCGGATCGGTGTAGCCTTGGGAACTCGACACAGCGAATCGAAGGGTGGCCATAGGCAGGCGCCCATCCTCGAGAAAGGCCTCCACCAATCGGTCCACCATGGCTGGGGAAAGGAGCGGCTCATCCCCCTGAAGATTGACCACGATCCTCGCCTTGGTCTCACTGGCCACCGCCCAGACCCGGTCGGTGCCGGAATTCAGGTCGCTGGCGCTCATCACCGCCTCCCCGCCGAAACGACGAACCGCCTCCACGATCCGTTGGTCGTCGGTCGCCACGACCAATCGATGGAGGCGCTTCGCCTGACGCGCCTGCTCCCAAACCCACTGCACCATCGGCTTGCCCTGGATCCGGGCCAGCACTTTCCCCGGAAACCGCGTCGACCCGTATCGGGCCGGAATCACCCCTAGAATCATGGAGCCCAACTCGTGGTCCGACGGACCAGCCCTTTTCGTTCCGGCCGGCTAAACATCTGCTGGACCAACTCCTCCAGGGAGCAGGTGGCCACCCCCACTTTGCCGACCACCACCCCAGCGGCTGCGTTGGCGATTCCTGCCGCCTCCAAGAAGGAGGCCCCGGCCGCGCGGGCCAACGTAAAGGCGGCGATCACCGTGTCCCCGGCCCCCGAAACATCGAATACCTCTCTGGCCACCGTCGGGATCCTGATCGGCCTGTCCCCTTGCGCGTCAAAAAGACACATCCCCTCTTCTCCCAGGGTGATCAGCAACGCCTCCGGTTTCAGGCGCTTGACAATCCTTTTCCCCGCTTCCCACAGGGAAGCCTGATCGGTAATGGGAAGCTTAGCCGCCAACGAGGCTTCCTTCTTATTAGGGGTTAGGGCGGTCACCCCCCGATAATAGGAAAAATGCTCCTCCTTCGGATCCACGGCAATCACCTTCTTGAACCGTTTGGCGAGCCCCACCACCGGTTTCAACAGTTGGGGGCTGATCAGACCTTTTCCGTAATCCTCGATGACCACCCCATCCACCCTGGGGAGCGCGGCCTGAAGGGTCTTCAACGTTCGTTCTAACACCGACCCTGCGACCGGATGGGTCTTCTCCCGATCGATCCGGACCACCTGCTGATGATGGGCGATCACCCGGGTTTTGGTCGTGGTGGGACGGTCAGCGTCTCTCACAACCTCTTCGATGGAGATCCCTTTAGCCTCAAGTTCCTTGAGCAACCGCTCCCCCTCTGGATCCCGTCCCACGATTCCAACGAGACGGACCTCGCCCCCTAACGCCCGGATATTGCCGGCCACGTTGGCCGCTCCTCCGGGCATGGCCGACTCCCGGTCGACCCAGACCACCGGCACCGGCGCTTCCGGTGAGATCCGCTCGACCGTGCCCCAAATGAATTCATCGAGGATCAAGTCCCCCACCACCAGGATTTGGGTTTTCTGGAACCGTTTGAAAAGCTCAGCCAATCGACTCCGAGTCCACTTCATCGCCCGAGGCTCTCCCTCACCGCCGCGTAAAGGAGCGGAACCAGAATTTCGTGGTGGCCGATCAGGTTGATCGCCTGCCCTCCCAGGGCGGTCGGCCGCGTCAACACGTTTTGGTGCGGCCGATAGTGGGGAATCATGTCCAGATTGGCCGCGGTAAAATCCTTGACCGGAAACTTTAAGTTTCGGCAGGTGGAGATGCATTTCAAGAAGACCTCCGGTAGGATCACCGCGGATCCGATGTTTAAGACGACGCCCCCGCCCCCCAATCCCGAGACCACTTTCGTCAAAATCCGAAAATCGGCCAGGGAGGTCTGGCCGACCGCGGCTCCATCGCAGGAAGGATGTTGATGGATGATGTCGGTCCCGATCGCCACGTGGACGGTGGCCGGGATCTTGTTTCGATGGGCCGCCGCGAAGATCGACAGGGCCCGAAATCGAAGTTTCTTCGTCTCGATCCATCGGCCGACCGATTCCCCTAAGCCGGCCTTGGCCTTAGCCCCTTCCTGGATCGCCCCATTTAAAAAATCGGCCGTCTCTCGCGCCATCCCAAAGGAGCCGTCGGCCAACGCCTCGGCCACCTCCTCGGAGGTCTGCCCCTGATAGGCCAGCTCGAAATCGTGGATGATCCCGGCACCGTTGGTGGCGATGGCGGTCACCACCTTCTTCTCGACCAGATCCACGATCAACGGGCTCAATCCCACTTTGAGGACATGGGCGCCAAGCAAGGCCAACACCGGCTTACGCCGCCGATGGGCGGCCGCGATCGCCTCCACCAATCGGTGGAGATTTTCCCCGGCTAAGATCCGAGGGAGATTCGCAAAGAAGGTGCCGAAAGAGGACCCGCTCGGGGTGATCCGCGCGAAGGCCTCTTGGTTCACTTTGCTCAGACGTTCCGAGAGGCTGTACCGACGGAGGTTCGTGAGGTCCAGTGGCGCGGCACCCACCGAGGCTCGAGGCATAAACCTATTCTATGGATAACCCGAAGGTTTGTCTAGAAGGTAGACAAAACCCCCGGTAAGACTCCTGGGGAGATAGCCCGGAGAACGGCAGTGAATTTGTCTTGGAAATATATTACGACTAACCATCTTGCCCGGTGTTTTTTTCTTGGGATACCCTTGACGTAAGGGCGTAAGATCAGGCATACTTCCTATAAAGGTCGTTTTCAAGGAAGGCCGCGCTGATGTGCGGCACATCCCTGAACTGGCCGCTGGCGCAGCCAGAAACGTAAAGGAAGAAGGCTGACGGTTTAGCTTTCTCGATAAGGGCAAACCTGCCGAGAGGCAGGGACCCCTGCCTGATTCGCAAAGCGAATCAGAAATGGCGGGGCCCCCCGGTCCTGCTTTCGAAGAAAGCATGGGGGGGCAAAGCCACGGGCCCTTGAATGGGGTAGCCGGGTTACCGAAGGAAAGGGGAATGGCTGTTGATTCGTTCCTGATCGTTGGGCTCTTGAGTGTGGTGGCGCTGTGTCTCATCACCTTAACGGCTATCGTTCGGGTTACCACGGGACACCTCCACCAAACCCTTCGCAAGATGAACGGCCTTCTTCCCCATTGCGACCAGGCCTTCCAAGAGGCCCGTCATACCCTACACGACGCCCGACAGATCCTCTGCCGCGCCGACCGGGCCATGCAATCCCTGGAGAAGACCGTCCAGAAGAGCTCCCAGACCACGTGGGAAATCGTGGATCAGATCTCTCATTGGAAACAACGGGCGTTAAGCTTCTTATCGGATCGTTTTGGGAATGGCGTGAAGCATGAACGACGAAAGAGGAGGATTTCAAAATGAAGGGAAATCATCGATTCGGTAACGTCGGAAAAATCGCCGGGGCCTTTGCCTTAGGGGCTACCGCGGCGAGCGTGGCGGCTTTGCTGTTGGCGCCTGCTTCGGGAAAGGTCATCCGGAGGAAACTTGGGATGTCGTTTCGATCGCTTAAGTCTTCATCGGTTCGACAGATTAAGCAGGCGAAGAAACTGCTGCTCAAGAAGGCCGATCATCTGAAGGAAGTGGCCACGGAGAAACTGGGCCAAACCCGCAAGTGGCTGGTTCAGCGGGCGGTCAACGGCAACCACGCGCCAGGAAGGGTTAGTGGTGCCGCTTCCACTAGCGGCAGCCATAAGAACGCCATTCGCCGCCGAGTTCTCCAGCGCACCTAAACTGCTTTCAAAACCTAAAAGGGGTCTGACCCTTTAAAAAGGGTCAGACCCCGGTCATCGCTCTAGCCGCTTCCCGGAATATCCCTCCCGGCTTGGTAGGCGCGCAGGACTACCTCCGAGAGCTGTCGATGGACTTCCTTGGTCAAAGGGATGACGGTCGAGTACCACTGGCCGTCCTTTCCCTGTTCCCGCGGCATACTGACGAACAGTCCCTTCTTGCCCTCGACCACCTTGATCCCCTTGATGAGGACAGCCTCCGCGACCGCTACATCGCAGAAGGCCTTCAGGGATCCGGTGGAGTCGTCCAACTTGTTGAGCCGTTTCACCGTCCAATCCACTGTTTCCGACATTGCTTGCCTCCTCATTGATATCTTTCGTCCAAAGGGTGCCAGGTCTAAGGCCTGGCACCCTTCCCATCTTTACGTCCATGTGGTTCTATCCAACGCCCGGTACTGAATGGCCTCGGCCAGATGCTCCGGCTGGATCTCTTCAGAGCCCGCCAGGTCGGCGATGGTACGTGAGACCTTCAGGATCTTGTCGTAGGCCCGGGCAGAAAGACCCAGCCGCACCAAGGCTTTCTTGAGGAGCTCCTTGGCCTTCGGCCCAAGGCGACACCACCGTCTCAGGTGCCGGTGCCGCATCTGGGCATTGGTGAGGATCCCTTCCTCTACGTTTCTGGCTGCGCCAGCGGCCAGTTCAGGGAAGTGCCGCACATCAGCGCGGCCTTCCTCTACGTTTTTGGCCACGCCAGTGGCCAATCCAGAAAAGTCCCGAGCGTCAGCGAGGGGCTCTGCCTGAAAACGCTGGCGCTGGATCGCCCGGGCCTTTTGGATCCGGGCTCGGATGGCCGAGGAAGACTCCCCAGAAGCCTCGCTGGTCAGATCGGGCAAGGTAACCGCTGGGATCTCCAAGTGAAGATCGATCCGGTCCAGCAATGGGCCGGAAACTCTCGTCCGGTATCGGTGAATCTGGCTTTGGGTACAGAGGCAATGTTTGGTTGGATCTCCGGCAAACCCACAGGGGCATGGATTCATCGCTGCCACCAACATGAATTGGGCCGGAAAGGTGACCCTCCCCTGGATTCGAGAGACGGTCACCATCCAATCCTCCAGGGGTTGTCTTAAGGACTCCAGGGCGCTACGGTTAAACTCCGGCAGCTCATCCAGGAACAACACCCCATGGTGCGCCAGCGACACCTCCCCCGGTTGAGGAACGGTTCCCCCTCCCACCAGGGCCACATCCGAGATCGTCGGGTGAGGCGCCCGAAAGGGCCGAACCGTAACCAGGGGCCGATCGGAAGAGAGCAGGCCCATGACGCTGTAAACCAAGGTCGTTTCCAGGATTTCCTCCAACGATGGTTCCGGCATAATCGTTGGGATCCGCTGAGCCAACATCGTCTTTCCTGCACCCGGCGGACCAAACAGAAGCAGGTTGTGCCCGCCGGCCACGGCTACCTCGACCGCCCGCTTGGCCAGCGCCTGCCCCTTGACCTCGGCGAAGTCCAGACCATCCCCAG
>CAYJWF010000011.1:0-6240 GCA_964373805.1 uncultured Planctomycetia bacterium
CAAATCCTCTCGTCCCCAAAATTTGGCATCCTTGTTTTAGAGAGGATTTGAAGGGAGCCTGCACGGCGGGACGAATAGGAGCGCCGGTATTGCAGGCGGATGGCCGACCGAGCATCCTGGGCCTCCAAGGCCCGAGCGAGGCGCCAAATCCTCTCGTCCCCAAAAGATTGGTATAAGGCCCACGATCAAGGGATTCACCTGCTCCTGCGCGCTGCGTAATTTTCCCACGTTTTCTTTCCTATACCACATAGACGAAAAGCCCCGCTCGCGTTATAATGAAGTTTTGAAAGGATTTCCCGCGACTTACGCCCATAACGTGATGAATCCGAAGAGATTACGAGTCTACTTGGACCATTTAAACGGCGGGGCGCCCCATCCGCAGGTGGTGGCCGCCATGACCGAGGCGATTTCTCGAGGGGCAAACCCCTCAAGCCTCCATGGGGAAGGACGTCGGGCGGCCCAAATGGTCGAGACGGCCCGAGGCCAGGTGGCGGCGTTGATCGGCGCCCGATCGGAGGAGGTGATCTTTACCTCTTCGGGAACCGAGGCGAATGCCTTCGCCCTGGGTGGGGTGGCTAAGGCCTACGAATCTCAAGGAAGGCATCTCGTCGTTTCGGCGATCGAACACTTGTCCGTCCTCCAGGAAGTCCGACGGATGGAAAGGCAAGGTTGGCGGGTGACGGTGTTGTCGGTGGACCATCATGGTTGGGTCGATCCGGAAACGCTGGAGCCGGCCTTGACCCCAGAAACGGTTCTCGTCTCCATTCAATGGGCGAGTCCCGAGGTGGGAACCATTCAACCGATGGCGGAACTGGTGCGGCGGGTGAAGACCCATGGGATTCTGTTCCACACCGACGCGGTGGCGGCGGCCGGCCAGGTGCCGATTGATCTGCGGGCGATTCCGGTGGATGCGTTATCGTTGGCCGCGAATACTTTTGGTGGGCCGGCCGGTGTGGGGGCGCTCTTCGTTCGCAAAGGGGCGCGGATTTTACCCCTCTTCGTGGGCGGGGCCCAAGAGGAGGGTAGACGGGCCGGCACGGAAAATCTGGTGGGGATCGTTGGAATGGGCCAAGCGGCCGCGTTAGCGAAAGAGGCGTTGCCGGCACTGAGCTCTCGGTTAACCCCTTTACGGGATCGCTTGATCCGTGGGATAGTAGGAATGATTCCAGAGGCGAGCTTAAACGGAGATCCGACAGAGCGTCTGCCCGGGCAGGTGAGTATGTCGTTTGATGGGGCGGATGCCGAGGCTCTGGTGTTGGCCCTGGATATGGAAGGGATCGCGGTGGGATTGGGGTCGGCCTGCACGGCCCAGACGATGAAGGCCTCCCACGTATTGAAGGCGATGGGAGTGGAGGAGTCGAGGGCCTTAGGAACGGTGACCTTTACCTTGGGTCCTCAAACTCATGAGGATGAGATCGATCGGGTGTTGGAAATCTTGCCTCGGATCGTGGATAGAGGTGCCAGGCACCTTGTGGAGAAAGTGGCGCCATGAAAATGGTGCCTGGCACCATTTTATGGAGGTAGTTCTTTAGTGAAGTTCAACGTCGTTACAGGGGAACTGATCCGCCGCAAGGAACCGCTTCTTTTAGGAGTGACCGAAGGGAGTGATCTGCCGCCCTGGGCGAAGGCCTGGTCGGTTCCCATCCAGAAGGCGGTGCGGGAAGCCTTGAAGTTGAAGCGGTTTCAGGGCAAACTCAACGAAACGTTTCTTCTCCCGGTGGATTCTCGATGGTTGATCTTGGTCGGGGCCGGCAAGAAAGAGGAGCTTACCCTCGAGCGGGTTCGGCAGGCGGCGGCCAGCGCCACCCGTCGAGCCCTGGGGGCTGGGATCGATGCCTTTGCCCGTGGATTGGTGCAGGTTCCCCAAGCCACCGTACCCCAAGTGGCCCAAGCCGTCACCGAGGGGACGATCTTAGGGGTTTACCGATACAACGAGTTGAAAAACGTCCCTCGTGAGGAGAAGAAGGAGCTTAAAAGTGTCACCCTCGTGGTCCCCACGAAACGGGATGAGGCGGAGGCTAAGGCCGGAGTCCGTCGAGGAGAGGTGATTGCCCAAGCGGTCTCTTGGGCCCGGGATCTCATCAATCGGCCGGCGAATCGGTTGACCCCACGGGCCTTGGCTGAAGAGGCTAAAGCCGCGGCGAAGAAATTCGGCTTCCGATGTCGGGTGTTGGATTCGGCGGCGATGCGCCGATTGGGTATGAACGCCCTTTTAGGGGTGGCCCGCGGCTCGGTGGAGCCGCCGCAGTTCATCATCGCGGAGTACAAGGGGCCCCGTTCCTCCCAGCGACCTCTGGTTTTCGCCGGGAAAGGGATTACCTTTGATTCCGGAGGGATCTCCCTTAAGCCGGCCGATAAGATGCACTGGATGAAGTACGACATGTCCGGTGGGGCGGCGGTGTTGGGGGCGGTGCGGGCGATCGCAGCGCTGAAACTGCCGGTTTACGTGGTGGCGTTGGTGCCGGCAACGGAGAACCTTCCCAGCGGCTCGGCCCAGAAGCCGGGGGATGTGGTCAAGACCTTCTCCGGGAAAACGGTGGAGGTGGAGAACACAGATGCCGAAGGGCGTCTGGTCCTGGCCGATGCCTTAGGGTACGCCCAGCGGTACAAGCCTCAGATCATCGTGGATCTGGCCACCTTAACCGGCGCCTGCGTCGTGGCGCTCGGCCATCACGCGATCGGCTTGATGGGCAACGACCCCAAAGGAATCGAACGGGTCAAGGAGGCCGCCGTTCAAACCCACGAACGGGCTTGGGAGCTTCCCCTCTGGCCGGAGTATGGGGAGCAGATCAAATCGGATGTGGCGGACCTCAAGAACGTGGGAACCGATGGGGGTGGGACCATCACAGCCGGTTATTTCTTGAGGGAGTTTGCCGGAAAGATGCCGTGGGTTCATCTGGACATCGCTGGGATGGCCTGGTCGGAAGTGGAGAGAGGGTACTTAACCAAGGGGGCTACCGGAGTGGGGGTGCGACTTCTCGTTGAGCTCGCCAGGAGTTGGAAATGAAGGAAACCCTGAAGGGGCCAGATCCCTTTAAAGAGTTACTTGCGCCTCCTACCAAGACGATCTCGGCCCTGATCCAGGAGCTGCTCCCTTTGTTGGGGGAGGACCCTGAGCGGGAGGGATTGACGCGGACCCCGGATCGGGTGGAGCGGGCGCTGAAATTCCTCACCCAAGGGTACCGGGAGGATGTTGAGAAGATCTTTAGCGGCGCCCGGTTTGTGGAGCCGTACGATGAGATGGTGTTGGTCAAGGAGATCGACTGCTTCTCGTTATGCGAGCATCATCTGCTGCCGTTTTTTGGGAAATGCCATGTGGCCTACATCCCGGATGGCAAGATCATCGGGTTAAGCAAAATCCCCCGATTGGTGGATATCTTTGCTCGACGGCTTCAGGTTCAGGAACGGTTGACCTGTCAGATCGCCGATACCCTTCAGGAACATTTGCAACCGAAGGGAGTGGGGGTGGTCCTGGAAGCGCAGCACCTGTGCACGATGATGCGGGGGGTCCAGAAGCAGAACACCCAGATGGTCACCAGCTCCATGTTGGGGATCTTCCGGACCGATTCGAGGACCCGGATGGAGTTCTTATCCTTGATCCGAGAGAAATGACATGAGGCCCGCGCTGACGCGAAGCGTCATCTTGCCTGCCGAATGTCATCCCGAAGGCCGGCAGGCCGAGGGATCTCGTTTTAAAGACGAGATGGCTTCGGCCCAATGGGCCTCGCAATGACGAGGAGGATCTAACGTGACCCAGATGCATTTCGCCCGATCGGGCGTCGTCACCGACCAGATGCGTTACGTCGCCCGAGTCGAAGGGGTGGATCCGGAGCGAATCCGACAGGAGGTGGCGGCCGGCCGCTTGATCATCCCGGCCAACGTGAACCACCCGGAGTTAAAGCCGATGGGGATTGGTCTGGCGGCGACCTGCAAGATCAACGCCAACATCGGGAATTCCGCGGTCACCTCCGACATCGACCAGGAATTGGAAAAGCTTAAGATCTCTGTCCAATACGGCGCCGACACGGTGATGGATCTTTCCACCGGCGGCAACATCCATGGGATCCGGGAGGCGATCATCCGAAACAGCCCCGTGCCGGTGGGGACGGTTCCCATCTACGAAGCGGTTCAGCGGGTCAAGAGAATCGAGGATCTCACCGTGGACCTTCTCTTTCAGGTGATCGAGGAACAGGCGGCCCAAGGGGTCGACTACATGACGATTCACGCTGGGATCCGCCGTGAATTTCTGCCGCTCGTTCAGCATCGGGTCACCGGCATTGTGAGCCGCGGCGGTAGCCTCATGGCCCAATGGATGATTGCCCACGACCGGGAGAATCCCCTCCATACGGAGTTTGACCGTCTCTGCGAGATCTTCAAGAAGTGCGATGTCTCCTTTAGCCTGGGCGACGCCTTGCGGCCAGGCTGCTTGGCCGATGCCTCCGATGCCGCGCAATTTGCGGAACTGAAAACCTTAGGGGAGCTCACCCTCCAGGCTTGGGAAGAAGATGTTCAGGTGATGATCGAAGGACCGGGCCACGTCCCTATGGATCAGCTCGAGATGAATGTGAAGAAGCAGCAGGAGCTTTGCCATGGCGCTCCTTTCTACACCTTGGGGCCGTTGGTGACCGACATCGCCCCTGGATACGATCACATCACCTCGGCGATCGGCGCCGCCATGGTCGGATGGTTTGGGGCGAGCCTGCTTTGCTACGTGACTCCCAAGGAGCATCTGGGGCTTCCCAACGCTGAAGATGTCCGGCAGGGGATCGTGGCCTACAAGATCGCCGCGCATGCCGCCGATGTCGCCCGGCATCGACCCGGCGCGCGGGATCGAGACGACGAATTGTCCCGCGCTCGATTCGGTTTCGATTGGAAAAAGCAGTTCGCCTTGAGCCTCGATCCGGAGAGGGCTCAAGAATACCACGATGAGGCGCTTCCCCACGATGCCTACAAGTCGGCGGCCTTCTGCTCGATGTGCGGGCCTAAGTTCTGCTCGATGCACATCACCCAGTTGATCAACCAAAAGGGGCGAGACCCCGTGGGGGCCAGCCCCTTTGAGGGGTCTGACACCATCAGGGTTTCGGGATGACCCCGCTCCTGTTGGAATCGAGCCCCGTCCCTTTGGCCCACGCGGAGCTGGCCACGATGCCCCGCGAGCGTCTGATCGCCCTCGTCAAGGAGCTTAAGGGTAAGCGAGATGCCGTGATCTTGGCCCACAACTACCAGGAGGGGCCGATCCAGGAAGTGGCCGATTTCGTGGGGGACTCCTTGAAGCTGGCCCAGTATGCGATGAAGGTGGAGGCTCCGCTCATCCTATTTTGTGGGGTTCATTTCATGGCGGAGACGGCGGCGATGCTCTGTCCCGAGAAGAAGGTTCTGGTTCCAGATCCTGCGGCCGGCTGCTCCTTGGCGGATATGGTCCTTCCGGGCGATATCCGGCGATGGAAGAGGGAGCATCCCAACGGGGTGGTGGTCTGCTACATCAATACCTCCGCGGCGGTCAAGGCGGAGTGCGACTACTGCTCAACCTCCTCCAACGGCATCCAGGTCATCCGGTCCATCCCGGAGGATAAGGAGATCCTGTTTGTGCCGGATTTCTACTTGGGGACTTACCTGAGACAAAAGACCGGACGCAACATCCAACTTTGGAAAGGGTACTGCCCGGCCCACGCGGTGATCGACCCCGATCGGATCGATCACCTCATGGAGGCTCATCCGGAGGCGGAGTTTCTGATGCACCCGGAATGCGGCTGCTTGACCAAGCAGATGGATCTTGCCGATCGGATCCTCTCGACCGACGGGATGGTTCAGTACGTGCGGGGATCCCCGTCCAGTTGTTTCATCGTGGCCACGGAGAATGGGATCCTCTATCGAATGCGCAAGGAAAATCCGGATAAGGTTTTCTTTCCGGCCAGCGAGAACGCCGGCTGCCACCACATGCAGCGTAACACCCTCGAGAAGGTTTTCCGCTCGCTGGTCACGTTGCAATACCCCGTGACGGTGGAGCCGGCCCTCGCCGAGCGGGCCCTGGTCTGCTTGAAACGGATGATGGCCCCACCACCGGCGATGGTGCCTGGCACAGATGCCGGCCCTGGTGCCGGGCACCTTTTCCAAAATAGTGCCTGGCACCTTTTAGAGGAAGACCCCTTTCGTTTTGACGACTGGATTCTCGAGACAGCCAACGACCTACGATAGGTACCAGGTACCCTCTGAAGAAGAGGATTCAGGAAGCAGAAGGTA
>CAYJWF010000011.1:6340-37405 GCA_964373805.1 uncultured Planctomycetia bacterium
CCAGTAAGGTACCAGGTACCCTCTGAAGAAGAGGATTCAGGAAGCAGAAGGTACCAGTAAGGTACCAGGTACCCTCTGAAGAAGAGGATTCAGGAAGCAGAAGGTACCTGGTACCTTTTAAAGGAGGGTCTCATGGTTCGACTAGAAGATCTCGATCTGCCGGCTGGTAAAAAGGCCCGGCTTTATCGATTCTTGTACCAGTTTGGGCCAGGGCAGGGGAAGATGCTGGTGCTGCCGATCGATCAAGGCCTGGAGCATGGCCCCCGGGATTTCTTCGATAATCCGGCCGCGTTGGATCCGGAATTCCAGTTCCGACTGGCCGTAGAGGGAGGTTTCTCCGGGATCGCCGTCCAGATCGGATTGGCCGAGAAACATTTCTCTCGGTACGCCGGCCGGATTCCCCTCATCTTGAAGTTAAACGGCAAGACCGAGATCCCACCGGACGACGAGGCCTTCTCTCCCTTAACCGGTTCGGTTAAGGACGCGGTCCGCTTGGGTGCCGATGCGGTCGGCTACACGCTCTACGTTGGTTCCCCTGCCCAAGATCGAGATTTCGGGCAGTTCTCCAAGGTTCGGGAAGAGGCGGCAAGAACCGGGATGCCGGTTGTTGTCTGGTCCTATCCGCGGGGCAAGCCTGTAGAGGAGAAAGGGGGCCGGGACAGCCTTTGGGCGGTCGATTACGCGGCCCGGGTCGCCATGGAGTTGGGAGCCGACGTTATCAAACTCAACTTTCCCCAGATCCATCCGGAAAAACAGGCGAAGCACCCGAAGCCGTACAACACGTTGAATCTGCAGCCGGTAGAGGCGATGAAGAAAGTGGTGGCTTCGGCCGGCCGCTCATTCCTGTTGGTTTCTGGCGGCGCCAAGAAAGGGGAGGAGGACCTCATGGAGACGGTTCGGCTCTCCCTGCAGGCCGGGGTGACCGGCTTTATCTTTGGCCGGAACATCTGGCAGCGGCCTTGGGCTGAGGCGCTTAAGGTTGCGGAGGAGATCAAGACCGAGATCCGTAAGGCCCCTCGGCCAAAGGTGTTGGCAGAAGGGTAAATGCTGACTATTTTATCTGGTATACTTAAATGATGCAGGGCACTATAGAAATGGCACTCCGGCCGCAGGAGCTGGATGCGGTCGATCGGAAACTGTTAACCCTGATTCAGAGAGAGTTTCCGTTGGAGGCGAGACCCTACGCGGCCTTTGGCCGTCAGCTTGGGTTATCCGAAGAGGAGTGTCTTAGCCGGATGATGCGGCTTAAAAGTGGCCACATCCTACGGCAGATTGGTGCGATCTTTGACACGAGGCGCTTAGGCTACCAGAGCTCCCTGGTGGCGGTAAAGTTCCCCAGGGAACGGTTGGACAAGGCCGCGGCGGTGGTGAGCGAGCACCCGGGAGTCAGTCACAACTATGGCCGCAACCACGATTACAATCTTTGGTACACGATGGCGCTGCCTCCCAATGTCTCGATGGAGCGAACGGTGGAGAGAGTTCACGAACTTTCCGGCGCGCTCACGACCCGTCTTTTGCCGACCTTAAGACTGTTTAAGATTGGGGTGCAGTTGGACGTGTCCGGCGAGAGCAACCTCTCGGAGTCGACCAACGGCGAGGCGGCCTGGTCCTGGACAACACCGCCTGAGGCGGCCAAGTTGGAAGGGCATGACATCCAGGCGATTCGGGCGCTTCAAGAGGATCTGCCGGTGGAACCGGAGCCGTTTGGTCCGCTGGGGGCAGAGGAAGGGATTCCAGGGAACGCGCTTTTGGAGTACGCCCAACGGTTCCTGAAGGAAGGGATCATGCGCCGGTACTCGGGGGTGCTTCACCATCGTTCGGCCGGTTTTGTGGTGAATGGCATGGGAGTCTGGAAGGTGCCTTTAGAGCGGATCGAAGAGTTGGGGCCGATCATGGGCGGGTTTCGCGGGGTCACCCATTGTTACCAGCGGCCTACCTACGAGGATTGGCCGTTCACGATTTTTACGATGATCCACGCCCGAACCGGGCCGGAATGTAAGTCGGTGGTGGAGGCGATCGCGGCCAAGACGGGGATTGCCGATTACGCGGTTTTGTATTCGACGAAGGAGTACAAGAAGGTCCGGGTGAAATACTTCACGAAAGAGTTAGAGGAATGGGCCAAGAAATACAGCGTAGAGCGTAGAGCGGATAGCGTAGAGCGGATAGGGGTACCCTACGCTACACGCTGGGCGCTAAACGCTGGCAACTTGAGGGTTAACCGGCAGTCATGAGCGACTACGTCTTTCGATTTGGAGGAGAAGGCGGCGAAGGGGTGATCTCGACGGGGGAGCTGTTCACCACGGCCTCTGCCCGATCGGGCCTGGAGATCTATACCTTCCGGACCTACCCGGCGGAGATCAAGGGGGGCCACGCGATGATTCAGGTACGGGTGGCCGATCGGAACATCCTGTTGTCCCGCGGTGATGAGGCGGATGTCTTGGTCGCCTTCAACAAGGAAACCTACGACCGCCATTACAAGGAGCTCAAAAACGGCGGGGTCCTGGTCTTCGACAACACCGATTTTCTTCCTGAGGAGGATCACCGAACGATCAACTATCCGGTCCCCTTCACCAAGATCGCCATGGAGGAGATCGGGGTGCGCCTGACCAAGAACACGGTGGCCTTAGGGGCGTTAAGTGAGCTGTTTGGAATCCCTCAGCCCAAATTCCGGGAGTTGATCCAGGAGAAATTCGGCAAAAAGGGAGAGGCGGTGTTGCAGAAGAATTTCCAGGCCCTTCAAGCTGGGGCCCGGTACGTCGCCCAAAATATCCAAAAGAGCGATTCGATTCGGGTGGCACCCACCGGTCGACAACCGAAGCTCGTCCTCTCCGGCAACGAGGCCCTCTGTTTGGGGGCCATCGCGGCGGGACTGAAGGTCTATGCCGGATATCCGATTACCCCGGCCAGCTCGATCCTCGAATTCTTGTCCAAGGAGCTTCCCAAGGCAGGCGGGGTGGTGATCCAAACCGAGGATGAGATTGCTGCCTTAGGGGTGGTCTTGGGGGCCTCCTTTGCCGGCAAGAAGGCGATGACGGCGACCTCGGGACCGGGCTTTTCCTTGATGGTGGAGATGCTGGGATTGGCGGTGATGGCGGAGTTGCCGGCAGTCATCGTGGATGCCCAACGGGCCGGTCCCTCGACGGGTATGCCGACCAAGGCGGAGCAGGCCGATCTCATGATGGCGATCTACGCCGGTCACGGAGAGGCTCCTCGTGTGGTGATGGGATTAACCAGCGTGGAGGATTGCTTCTACGGAATCATTCGAGCCTTTAATGTAGCGGAGACTTTCCAGACGCCGGTCATTGTGCTAAGCGACCAGGGCCTGGCCCAGCGGGAGGCCTCGATCTTAAAACCGGAGACCACCGAGATCGATATCCTGGAACGCCGCAAGCCTTCCACGGAAGAGCTCGCCAACTATCAGCGATTCAAGGTGACCTCCGATCAGATCTCCCCGATGACGGTCCCTGGGATGCCGGACGGGTTTTATTCTGCCACGGGGATTGAGCATACCGAGGCGGGAGAACTCAACTACGAGCCGGAGAATCACCATCGGATGTTGACGAAACGGCGCAAGAAGCTGGAGGAGGTGTTAAAACTTCCCTGGATTGCGCGAACCTATGGAATGGAGCATCCGGAGGTGGCGGTGATCGGTTGGGGATCCGAAGAGGGGGTGATCCGGGAGGCGATTGAGAAAGCGACCGAAGCCGGGATCAAGGTGGGGGCTCTCCATCCCAAGATTCTGTGGCCTTTCCCTGCGGAAATCATCAACCGCTATTTATCCAATGGAATCCGGCGGGTCATCGTTCCGGAGCTCAACCACTCCGGGCAGTTCGCTTCCCTCTTGAGACAGCATTTGAAGAATCGCCAGATTGAGGTGATCTCCATGGCCAAAGGGGGCGGGATCCCTTGGAAGCCGAACGAACTGCTCGCCCAGATCAAGGAGGCGGCGAAGATCCATGCCTAAGCTCGCCCCCACCCAATACAAGACCAAGGTCGATCCGGTCTGGTGTCCCGGCTGTGGCGACTTCGGCGTCCTAAACGCCCTCTGTAACGCCCTCTCGGCCAAAGAGGTGGATCCGAAGAACCTCGTTTTTGTCTCAGGGATCGGCTGTTCCGGGCGGCTTCCTCCTTACGTCAAGGCGTACGGCTTCCATACGGTGCATGGGCGGGTCCTCCCCATTGCTACAGGGGTCAAGGTGGCCAATCCGGATTTGACCGTCGTAGCGGTCGGCGGCGATGGGGATGCCTTTGCCATCGGCGGTGGCCATATCCCCCACATGGCTCGTCGGAACCCCTCGATCGTCTACTTGGTTATGGACAACGGAACGTACGGTCTCACCAAGGGGCAGAGCTCCCCAACGAGTCCCTTGGGAATGAAGACCGGGGCTTCCCCTTACGGGACGATCGAGCCCCCCTTAAACCCGATCGCCATGGCGTTGGCCTACGACATTACCTTTGTGGCCCGGGCCTACTCTGGCAAGAACAAGGAGTTGGAGGCGATCATTGAGCGGGCGTTGGATCACCGCGGATTCGCCTTCATCGACGTGATCTCCCCCTGCATCACCTACTACAACACCTACAAGGAGCTTCCCTCGCAGCTTGCCTTGGTTCCGGATGACCACGACGTCAAGGACCGGGCGAAGGCCTTCGAGCTGGCCTTAAAGACCGACAAGATCTATCTCGGTGTCTTCTACGAAACCGAGCGGCCCACCTTTGAGGAACGGATCCGGGCCCAAGTCGACCAGGCCGAGGCCAGCGGCATCCCCCGCCTCGACGAAATCTTCCTCGAATTCGCGTAAATCTGAAGGGGCCAGAAGGTCCGTTCAAACTATGAGGCCTCCTCCCTAGCGTTTCCAGGCTCTTAAAAGGGGCTTGACATTAGATATATCATGGTATATCCTTTAGATAGAGGGGAAATGGCGATGTCGAAGATATTGGTATCGGTTCCCAAAGAGTTTCTGGAGGACATCGACCAAGCCGCGCATCTGGAGCATCGAAGCCGGAGTGATCTCATCCGGGAGGCCGTGGGTCGATACCTCCATCACACTGGAATTCAGGCAGTTCCTCGACGCTTGGATCCAGTTGTTCGACGGGCTGTGGCGGTTCAAGAGGCCATTGGGGCTAAGCTCAAAGGGCATTGGGAGTCTACTCAAGAGATCCGTCGGTGGAGAGACTCGCGGCGGCGGTAGTTGATTCCTCGGTTATCCTCAAGTGGTTTCGACCGGACGAACCTCACGCCCCGGCGGCCGCAGCTATCCGAGAGGCTTACCTGGAGGAACGCTTGGAGCTGGTCGTTCCAGACCTTGCCCTTTATGAGATTGCCAACGTATTGCGGTTTCGAGCTTCCGAAGAAGTGGCCCATCGAGCTACAGATTCCCTTTTTGATCTAAGGATCCCGATCCATCGGGTGGATCAACCGCTCCTTAAGCGGGCCATCCAAGATTCCTTTCGATATGGGATCACGGTGTACGATGCGGTGTTCCTTGCCGTTAAAGAGTCGCTGCACCTGCAGCTGGTCACGGCAGATCGTCGTTTCCATCGAGCCGTCCATCGGCTTCCAGGTGTGGTACTACTGTCTGAATTAAGGGTTTAATGGGATTTCGCCGATGTCGTTCCAAGATCCGTTTGGGGCGTTAAGCACGCTCACCACAAAAGGCGGGCAGGTTCGCTATGCTCGGTTGCAGCGGCTCTCTGAGCTCCAGCTTGGAGCGGTTGAGCGGCTGCCGTTTTCGATCAAGATCCTGTTGGAGTCGCTCCTGCGAAACATCGATGGCCTCCAAGTTACGGAAAAGGATGTTCAGAGTCTCGCCAAGTGGGAGGCGAAGAGTCCCCCGACGACCGAAATCGGTTTTAAGCCGGCCAGGGTGATCCTGCAGGATTTTACTGGAGTCCCCTGTCTCGTCGATCTGGCCGCAATGCGCTCCGGCTTGAAACGGCTGGGCGGCGACCCCAAGCGGATTAACCCGCTCGTGCCGTGCGATCTTGTCATCGACCATTCGGTGCAGGTGGACTCTTACGGATCGGCCGATTCGTTGGGGATCAACGCGAAGAAGGAGTTCGAACGGAATCAGGAGAGGTATCAGTTTCTCCGATGGGGGGCTCAGGCGTTCGATAATTTTCGGCTGGTTCCTCCGGCCACCGGCATCGTTCACCAGGTCAACCTCGAGTATCTGGCCCAGGTGGTGATGACCCGCAAAGTGGGCGGTGAGGCTTGGGCCTTTCCCGATACCTTAGTGGGGACCGACAGCCACACCACGATGGTGAACGGGCTTGGGGTGCTGGGCTGGGGCGTTGGGGGGATCGAGGCCGAGGCGGTCATGCTGGGACAGCCGATGGTGATGCGGGCTCCATCGGTGATCGGATTTAAGATGACCGGCCAGCTCCCCGAGGGAGCCACGGCCACCGATTTGGTGTTGACCGTCACACAGATCCTCCGCTCAAAAGGGGTGGTGGACAAGTTCGTGGAGTTCTTTGGATCGGGTCTCGACCACTTGCCCCTTCCGGATCGGGCCACGGTGGCCAACATGTGCCCGGAGTATGGGGCCACCGCCGCTCTCTTTCCGGTGGATCAAGAGACGCTCAGGTACCTGAAGCTCACCGGTCGAGCGCCGGAGCTGATCGATTTGGTGGAGTGTTACACAAAAACCCAAGGCCTTTTTCGATCCGAGGAGGTCGCCCCACCGGAATTCACCGAGGTGGTCCAACTGGATTTAAGAACCGTCCAACCGAGCCTGGCCGGGCCCAAGCGGCCCCAAGATCGGGTTTCACTCTCCGACGCTAAGCACGGATTCCGAAAGGCGCTGGTGGCCATGCTGGAGGATAAGCTCCCCAAATTGAATGCCGATCGGCTCAACCATTGGCTGGGGGAGGGTGGATCTGCCAAGGTTCCACAGGTGCAAGCGGAAAAGGTCCCATCGGAAGAGCCGGTCAGCCCATCCGGCCAGGAGGATGAATTAGGTTCTCTCACCCGTCGGGTGCCGATCGACCTTCCTTCTGGATCCACCGAACTTAGACACGGCTCTGTGGTGATTGCCGCTATCACGAGCTGCACCAACACTTCCAACCCATCGGTTATGGTGGGGGCCGGGCTTCTGGCCAAGAAGGCGGTGGAACGGGGCCTGCAGGCAAAGCCGTATGTCAAGACGAGTCTCGCCCCCGGCTCCCGGGTCGTTACCGAATATTTAAAGAACGCCGGGTTGACCCCCTATCTCGAGAAGTTGGGTTTCCACACCGTCGGCTACGGCTGTTGCACATGCATCGGAAACAGTGGCCCGTTACCAGAGCCGGTGGCCGCCGGGATTCAGGAAAACCACCTGATGGTAGCCAGCGTCCTAAGCGGCAACCGGAATTTTGAGGGAAGGATCCATCCGCTGGTCAAGGCCAATTATCTGGCCAGTCCCCTGTTGGTGGTGGCCTACGCGATTGCTGGAACGATGGACCTGGATCTGACCCGGGAGCCGTTGGGGAAGGATCCCCAAGGACGAGACGTCTTTTTAAAGGAGATATGGCCTTCCCAGCGGGAGATCTCGGAGACGATCTTAAAAAGCGTCACGCCAGAGGCGTTCCAAAAGCGATACGGGAAGGTTTTTGAGGGAACCGAGGAGTGGAAGGAGATCCCTACCCCGAAAGGAGAGGGTTACGACTGGGATCCGGACAGCACGTACATTCAGGAGCCGCCCTACTTCCTTGACTTCCCGTTGAATCCGCCGCCGATTCGGCCCATCCAAGGGGCCCGGGTGTTGGTGATGGTGGGGGATTCGGTCACCACCGACCACATCTCTCCGGCCGGTTCCATTCCAAAGGAAAGCCCCGCCGGTCAATATCTCATCGCTCAAGGAGTGCCTCCCGAGGATTTCAACAGCTACGGCGCTCGACGGGGCAACGATCGCTTGATGACGCGGGGCACCTTTGCCAATGTGCGATTGAAGAACCGACTCGCCCCTGGCACCGAAGGGTGGTGGACGACGCATCTAGCCACCGGTGAAAAGAGGTCGGTCTATGAGGCCGCGATCCGTTATCAAAAAGAGGGCGTCCCACTTTTGGTCTTGGCCGGCAAGGAGTACGGTTCCGGATCCTCTCGGGACTGGGCGGCCAAGGGACCGGCGCTTCTGGGGGTGAAGGCAGTCCTCGCGCAGAGCTTTGAGCGGATCCATCGGAGCAACTTGGTCGGGATGGGAATCCTTCCCTTGGAATTCACCGAGGGCCGAACGGCCGAATCCCTTGCCCTGACGGGGAAGGAGACCTTTGACCTTTTAAACCTGGACGATCGCGTGAGGTCCGCCCAGATCGTAGAGGTGAAGGCCACCGGTCCCGATGGCCGTGTTACGACCTTTCGGGCCAAGGTCCGGATCGATACCCCCATCGAGCTCGACTATTACCGCCACGGGGGAATCCTGCCTTACGTTTTGCGGCAGATCCTACGCGAAAACCAAAAGGGGTCTGACCCCTGTGGGATTTAGCTGCGGGATCGTTGGGCTTCCCAACGTCGGCAAGTCGACGATCTTTAACGCCCTAACCCGTTCCTCTGTTCCGGCCGAGAATTACCCCTTTTGTACCATTGAACCGAACGTCGGGGTCGTCCCGGTTCCTGATTCCCGCCTCGATACGTTGGCTAAACTGGTTCCCAAGGAGAAGGTAGTCCCCACGGTGATGCGGTTCGTCGACATCGCCGGCCTGGTCAAAGGTTCGTCCAAAGGGGAAGGGTTGGGGAATCAATTTTTGGGACAGATCGCTGAGGTAGAGGCGATCGCCCACGTGGTTCGCTGCTTCGAGGATCCCAAGGTGGTGCATACTTACGGCTCGGTCGATCCGAAGCGGGACATCGAGATCGTCCAGACGGAACTCCTCTTGAAGGATTTGGAGATCATGACTCCAGCACTCGATCGTTTAAGGAAGGTGGCCAAATCCGGCGATAAGAAAGCGGCCGCTGGGGTGGAGGTCCTTCAAAAGATAGCCGATGCGCTGAACCGAGGGGCCCCGGCCCGAACCGCGACCGATGGGCTCGCCCCCACCGATCGAGAGGGCATGAAGGACATCAACCTGTTGACGACGAAACCGACCCTTTACGTGGCCAACGTAGGGGAGAAAGAGGCGGTAGATGGAAACTCTCCCGCGATCGAGGCGGTCCGACAGATCGCGCTCACGCAAGGGTCTGAGGTGGTTGTCATCTGCGGCGCCTTGGAGGCACAGATCGCTGCCTTAGAGAGCGATGAGGAACGGGCCGAATACCTGGCCGCGGTGGGCCTGAAGGAGCCGGGATTAAACCAGTTGATCCGAGCTGGGTACAAGACTCTGGGCCGCATCACCTTCTTTACCATGGTGGGTACCAAGGAGCTTCGGGCTTGGACGATCCGTCGCGGCTCAACCGCCGTCGAGGCGGCCGGAAAGATCCACACCGATATGGCCAGAGGATTCATCCGAGCGGAGGTGATCGCCTACGACGATTTCGTTGCGTGCGGATCTGAACAGGCGGCGAAAGAACAAGGGAAGCTCCGCCTGGAAGGCAAAGAGTACGTCGTCCAGGATGGGGAGATCCTCCATTTCCGTTTTAACGTGTGACGGGGCGAGACCCCTTGGGGTTAAGACCCTTTTGGTTTACAATAGTGGTTCTATGCCGAAGCCATCCAACCGATACCGAATCGAGACAGATCCGTTAGGACCGAAGAAGGTTCCGGCGGAGGCTTACTATGGGGTTCAGACGGTCCGGGCGCTGGAGAATTTCCCGGTGAGCCGATTAACCTTCCCCACGGCGATGATCCGGGCCTTTGGGGTGATCAAGCTGGCTGCAGCAACAGCGAACATGCAGTTGAAACGCTTGGATCGCCGGCGAGGCCAGGCCATCGCCCAAGCTGCTCGAGAGCTCATCGAGAACCGACATGGCCTGCAATCCCAGATTGTCGTCGACGTCTACCAGGCTGGGGCAGGGACGTCCCTCAACATGAATGTGAACGAAGTCCTAGCCAACCGAGCCATCGAGATCTTGAGGGGCAGGCGTGGAGACTATTCCAAGGTTCATCCCAACGACCATGTCAACATGGCCCAGTCCACCAACGATGTCACCCCGACGGCGATCCGAGTCGGTGTTCTGTTCGTCTTGCCGGAGCTGCTGGATGTCCTGAAGGCGTTCGAGAAGGTGCTCAAGGCCAAGGTTTTGGAATTCGACCGGGTGATCAAATCAGGCCGGACCCATCTCCAGGACGCAGTGCCGATCCGACTGGGACAGGAGTTCAGTGGATACGCCCGTGTCGTCGAGAAAGCTCGGGAAAGGATCACCGGAGCCGCCAAGGCGCTTTGCGAATTGAACCTGGGGGCCACCGCGGTGGGAACCGGGTTGAACAGCCATCCGCGCTACAGCCAAGTAGCCATCGGGATCATTCGGCGGGAGACGAAACTCCCTGTGGCGCCCGCTCAAAACCTCTTCGAGGTCACGCAGAGCATGGCCGATGTGGCGCACGTTTCCCACGCGATCCGAGGGCTGGCCATTGAAGTGACCAAGATCGCCAACGATTTTCGGCTGCTCAACTCCGGTCCCCGAACCGGTTTGGGGGAGCTTATTCTACCGGCGGTTCAGCCCGGTTCCTCCATCATGCCGGGGAAGGTGAACCCGGTCATGGCGGAGATGTTGAACCAGGTTTGCTTCCACGTGATCGGCCACGACTTGACCATTGCCTTCGCCGCTCAGGCCGGCCAACTGGAGCTGAACGTCATGATGCCCTTGATGGGGCACACCTTGATCACCTCGATCCAGATCCTGGCCAACGGGATCCGGCTCTTTAACGACCGTTGCGTCCGCGGGACGAAGGCCGATGTTGAGCGATGCCGCCAATACGCCGAGCGGTCGGTGGGATTGGCAACGGCTTTAAATCCCTTTATCGGCTACGGGAAGTCGGCCGAGATCGTCAAGGAGGCTGTTAAAAGAGACGTCTCGATTCGCCAAGTCATGAAAGAACGTGGGCTGCTCAAGGATCCCAAGATCGCTCATCTTCTGGACGATCCCTTCGCGCTAACGAAAGCCAGATAAGGAGCTCATCGATGCCCATTCGCACCACCGTGGTGGGAAGTTACCCTAAGGTCACCGAAACCGGCGCCGATAATTTAGCCGGAACCATCGACCGCTGGCAGAGAAAGTTGGCGAGCGGCGAGGCCTTGGAGGAGGAGTTCAAGAAGGTCATCCATCGGGTGATCCGAGAGCAGGAGGAGGCTGGGTTGGATCTCGTCACCGATGGTCAGATCCGGTGGGAGGATCTGCCTCATCCCATCACCCGAGGTGTGGCGGGCTTGAGCCGAGGGCCTTTGAGACGTTTCTTCGACAACAACGTCTATTACCGGCGATTGGAGTTGGATGGCGAGATTCGTTGGCAGAAAAGTTCCATCGCCAAGGAGTTCCGTTTCGCCTCGTCGGTTTCTCAGAAGCCGATCAAGGTGGCTCTTCCTGGACCGCTGACCTTGAGCATCTCGACCGAGCCGAAGCCACATCGATCGCCAGAGGAGCTGCTTTCCCTCTACGCCGATCTCCTTCGCCAAGAAGTCGAGGCTGTGGCCGGCGCCGGGGCCCAGGAGATCCAGTTGGACGAGCCAGCCTTGGCGCTGGGCGAGCCTCTCCTTAAAAAGGCGGTCGAAGCGATCAACCGGATCTTTGAAGGGGTCAAAGCCCGACGATGGGTCGCCTGCTACTTTCAAGACGTCTCCTCGATTTTACCCACGTTGAGCTTACTTGAAGTCGAGGTGTTAAGCCTCGATCTGGTGACCGGCCCTCGGGTGGTGGATCGCCTGAAGGAGCGGATTTGGCCGAAGGAGGTGGCGTTGGGGCTTCTCGACGCCCGCAACACCAAGGTGGAGCGAATCAGCGAATTGAAACGCCAAGTCGAGGAGATCGCGGCGTTCATTCCCATAGATCGACTGTGGCTGACCCCCAACTGTGGATTGGAGTTCCTGCCGCACGAAGCGGCCCTAGGGAAACTTAAGCTGTTGAGGGAGGTTTCTAAAGGGGTCTGACCCCTTGGGGTCTTAACAGGTATCAGGTACCCTCTTAAGGAGAGTATTCAGGAAGCAGAAGGTACCTGGTACCTTTAAAAGGAGATGAAGATGCCGAGTTTTCAGAAGTTGGCTAAGGTACAAGATATCCCATCCGGGGAAGGAAGGATCTTCGAGCCGGAGGGCCATGTGATTGCCATCTTTAACGTCGGGGGGAAATTTTACGCCATCGACAACACCTGCCTCCATCGAGGAGGTCCCTTAGGCGAAGGGCTCTGCGAGGAGTCGATCGTCACCTGCCCCTGGCATGGCTGGCGCTACGACGTCACCACCGGCCAGTGCGTGGAGCCCAACCCCGCGGCGAAAGTAGCGACCTACCCGGTGAAGGTGGAAAACAACGAGATCCATGTTGAATTCTGAGATCCAGACGAAGCTTGAGTGCCTTAAGCGTCTTTTTCACGAGATGGGGTCGGTGCTGGTGACCTTTTCGGGAGGGGTGGATTCCACCTTTTCGGCAAAGGTGGCGGTGGATGCGCTGGGGGAGAAGGCCGTGGCGATGACCGCGGTTTCGGCGAGTCTACCGGCTAAAGAATTGGAAGAGGCCAAGGAATTGGCGAGGGCGATTGGGATCCGGCATTTGCTTGTGGATTCCAAGGAGCTGGACGATCCCCGATACGCGGCGAATCCGGTGAATCGCTGCTACTTCTGTAAGTCGGAGCTTTTTGCCCTGGCCGCCCGAACCGCGGAGGAAATGGGATTGGCCTGGGTGGTGGATGGAACCCATCTGGACGATCTCAATGAGCCTCGGCCAGGTCGGCAGGCGGCGAAGGAGTGGCGCGTCCGCTCTCCCCTGGTGGAGGCTGGTTTCACCAAGGCCGATGTTCGGCAGGCCAGCCGAGAGTTAGGGCTTCCAACGTGGGATAAGCCGGCGATGGCTTGCTTGGCGTCGCGGCTTCCCACCGGTACCGCGGTAACCGTTCAACGTCTGGGCCAGGTGGAACGGATCGAGGCGGCTCTGAAGCGACTGGGGTTCAGACAGCTTCGGGCCCGGCACCATGGGGAGGCGGTCCGTCTGGAGTTGGAACCGCAGGCCTTGGGTTGGCTCGCCGATCCGGCGATGCAGGAGCAAGTGGTGAAGGCCTGTCGGGAAGCTGGATTTGTTCGGGTTCTGGTGGATTTGGCAGGGTACGTTCGAAAATGAAAAGAGTCGAGATTGCTTCGTCCGCCAAAGTTCTTTGGCGGACTCGCAATGACGGCGAGTCTAAAAAGGGTCTGACCCCTTTTGGGGACAGGTCAAAGACCTGTCCCCTACTGGGGGCGCACATGTCGATCGCCGGTGGATTCGAGCGGGCGATTGAGCGGGGGTTGAAGGTTGGTTGCCAGACCATCCAGATTTTTACCAAGTCGAACAACCAGTGGCAGGCCCCGCCGATTGAGCCTGAAGCGGCCGATCGATTTCGACAGGCGGCTAGGGGTAGCGGGATCGGCCCGGTCTTCGCGCACGATGCGTACCTGATCAACGTGGGATCCCCGAAGCCAGAGATCTTCGAGGCTTCCAAGAAGGCCCTTAAAACCGAATTGGAACGGGCCACGGTGCTGGGACTCTCCTTCCTGGTGATGCATCCAGGGGCCCACACCGGGTTGGGGGAAGAGGCCTCTCTTGAAAAGATTGCGAAGACCGTAGCGTGGGTGCTGGAGCAAACCAGGGGATCGACCGTGATGATCCTGTACGAGAATGCCGCTGGTCAAGGTTCCACCGTGGGATACTCTTTCGAGCATCTGCATACCCTGTTGAAACTGACCGGTCATCCGGATCGAATCGGGATTTGCCTGGATACCTGCCATCTCTTCGCGGCCGGATACGACATCCGGACGGAGGAAGGCTACCAGAAGACGATCTTAGAATTTGACCGGATCGTCGGTTTAAATCGCTTAAGGGCGGTTCACTTAAACGACTCCAAGAAGCCGTTGGGATCTCGGGTCGATCGGCACGAACACATCGGGAAAGGAGAAATCGGCCTCGCCGCGTTTAGGTGCCTCTTGAACGACTCCCGCTTCAGCCACGTTCCGATGGTATTGGAGACGCCGAAAGACGAGGAATGTACCGAGGATGTGATGAACTTGAAGGTATTGCGGAGTTTGGTGAAAACCAAAGGGGGTCTGACCCCTTTTGGAGTTGCGCGATGAACAAGAAAGCGGTGGCCCTCATTTCAGGCGGGCTCGACTCGACCCTGGCGGCGAAGATCCTTCTGAATCAGGGGATCGAGCTGGTGGGACTTTATCTTTCGGCGCCGTGGGGATGCTGCGACAAGACCAAGGCGATGAAGGTGGCCCGGACCTTAGGGATCGAATTCATGGTGGTCAAGATGACCGAGGAGTACATCCGGGTGATCCGAAATCCAAAGTACGGCTACGGCTCCAGCATGAACCCCTGCATCGATTGCCGGATTTACATGTTTCATAAGGCGAGAGAACTTATGGACCAGGTGGGGGCCTCTTTTCTGATGACCGGCGAGGTTTTAGGCCAGCGGCCGATGTCCCAGATGCGGCATTCCCTCTTGACCATCGAGCGGGATACCGGCTTGGAGAGGCGGATCGTTCGGCCCCTGTCGGCCAAGGTGCTGCCGGTGACGATTCCCGAGGAGGAGAGGGTTGTGGACCGAGAGAAACTGTACGGAATTACCGGTCGTTCTCGCAAGGATCAAATGGGGCTGGCCGAACGCCTTGGAATCCTCGATTATCCGAACCCGGCCGGAGGGTGTCTCCTCACCGATCAACAATTCGGCAAGCGGGTCAAGGATCTGTTTGATCATCAGGACCGGATCGATCTCGAGGATATGGAGCTCCTTCGGATCGGACGGCACTTTCGGATGGATCCGCACACCAAACTGATCGTGGGTCGCGATGAACAGGAGAACGCCACGTTAGAGGAATACCTGGCTCCGGGCAGGGCCCTCTTTGCTCCGGATGGATTCGGCGGTCCCTCTGTTCTCCTCGTGGGACCCCCCAGCGAGGAGCTCCAACAATTGGCCCTCCAGATGATCCGTCATTACACCGGTAGTCTCAAGTTGCCTCCCGACGGTAAGGTTTCCCATCGGATCGGTCTTCCTCGGGGAGAGGAGAGATCCCAGCCGATCGTTGAGAGGCTCTCCCTGGATGGAGATATCGACGAAACCGACTTAGAGAGGATGCGGATTTAAATGGCCCCCGGAGAGCCGATTCAAACCCTGAAGGGGTCAGACCAGAGGTCTGACCCCTCTGAAGCGGCAGGACCGACGATTCCCGCGAACCCGACCTTTGTCGATTTCCTCTGCTACTCGGTCGATCCGGCCTTCCGTCGGCTCCCCGAGGCCGAGCGGTCCCAAGGGATCCGGGAGTTTCTGGCGGCCCTTTCGGCGAATCGATCGGAGCTCACCCTGCGATCGTACCTTTCCGTGGGGTTAAGGAACGACACCGATTTCTTTCTCTGGGCGATCGCCAAGGATCTGCCGCCGTTCCAGGCGTTGACTGCGGATCTGTTGAAAACCGGATTGGGCCGGTACCTGAAGGCCCCCCACACCTTTTTGAGCATGACCCGGCCGTCCGCCTACAATCCTGGGCATATCCCGGCCTTCCAGCAGGGGGAGGTTCCTCGGCGCTATCTGTTTCTGTATCCCTTTGTGAAATCCCGGGAGTGGTATCTGTTGCCCTTCGAGGAGCGACGTCAGTTGATGCGCCGCCACATGGCCATTGGGGAACAGTACCCGATGGTGCGCTTGAATACCACGTACTCCTTTGGGTTGTCTGATCAGGACTTTGTGTTGGCCTTTGAGACGGATGAGCCGGCCGCCTTTGAGGATCTGGTTCAGCGCCTCCGAGAAACGCAAACCAGTCGGTATACGGTTAGGGACACCCCCTTTATCGTTGGCAGTTTCTGTGAAAACGAGCAAGCCTTGATCAAAGGGTTGGGACTTTAAAATGCTCAAGACCACGAGTGTCGGATCTTTTCCAAAATCGGAAGAGTTAAAACAGGCCCGAGCCAAGGTTCGGCGGCGCCAGATGGACCCGCAGGAGCTTCGTTCGCTCGAACAGGCCGCCACGAAGGAGTGGATTGAGATCCAGGAGAAGATTGGCCTCGATATCCTCGTCGATGGAGAGCAGTACCGCGGGGACATGGCCACCTATTTTGCCGAACATCTGGAAGGCTTTACCATCAGTTCGCTGGTCCGCTCCTACGGGAACCGCTACTACCGAAAGCCGATCGCGGTCCAAGAGATCCGTTGGAAAAGACCCATCACCGTGGAGTGGTTTACCTTCGCTCAAGGGTTGACGCCCAAGCCGGTCAAAGGGATGTTGACCGGCCCCTACACGATGATGGACTGGTCGTTCGATGAGCATTACCCGAACCGTCGAGATTTCTGCCTGGCTTTGGCCCGGGCCCTTCACGAAGAGGTCAAGGCGTTGGAGGCAGCCGGCGCCCGATTCATCCAGATCGATGAGCCGGCCGTTTCCACCCGAACCGACGAGGTGGATCTGGCGATCGAGGCGATGCGGATTGTCACGAAAGGGGTACGGGTTCAAACCGGCACCCACATCTGCTACGGGGATTTCACCAAGGTGTACCCTAAGATTTTGGAGCTGGCGGTGGACCAGATAGATCTCGAGTTTACCAACTCGAACTTCCAACTGTTGGAATTGATCCGGAAGATCCCCTTCACCAAGGAAGTCGGCTTCGGCGTCGTCGACGTCCACTCCCATCGGGTGGAATCGGTGGAAGAGATCAAGGCCTCCATCCATCGAGCCCTCGAGGTGTTCTCCCCCGATAAGCTGTACATCGATCCGGACTGTGGCTTAAAAACCCGCCTCAAAGAGGAGGCGATCGCTAAACTCACCAACCTGGTGGCGGCAGCGAAGGAGGTTCGAAAAGAGCTTGAGGGTGTCTCCGTCCACCGTCCTTAAGGAGCTGGGGAGCCGTCTCGTTTACCTTGAGGAGACCTGGCACTCTCCGAAGGGCCGGGCGATTCGGGAGGTGATCTACGGGGCCACCGATGGGCTGGTCACCTCGCTCGGATTTGTCATCGGGGTTTTTGGGGCCCTCCAGGAAAGCCGGATCATCTTGATTACCGGAATCGCCGGGGCGAGTGCCGGAGCCCTCTCGATGGGGTTCTCCGCCTACATCTCCTCGAAGTCCCAGATCGAATTCTTCCAGGCCGAGATCAGCCGGGAGCGCCGGGAGATCCAGGAGATGCCGGAGAGGGAACGGGAGGAGGTCGCCAAGATTTACCGTTCAAAAGGATTTGCGGGGTCCGAGCTCGAGATGGTGGTCAACCGCATTACCGCCAATCCGGCCGTGTGGCTTCGGTGCATGATGGAGGAGGAGTTGGGGTTGATCGTCGAGAGCTTTGACAACCCCTCGTGGGTGGGAGCCATCACGGCCTTTTCGTATGGCTTGGCGGCCTTCTTACCGATCATTCCCTATGCCTTCCTATCGCCGGTCGCCGCCTTTTCTTGGTCGACTGGGATTTCGATTGCCGCCTTATTTGGGTTGGGGGCCGGTAAAACGTGGCTGACCAAGACCTCTGCCCTAAAAAGTGGATTGGAACTGACCGCCATTGGTCTGGTGGCGGCCCTGGTAGGCTTCTTAATCGGCCGCCTCACCGGAACCCTGTAGTGGCTATTTCTATGTTGACAAGTCTAGGCGAGGTTTGTATTATTCTTTACGTTCACGAGGAATTTGGCCCCATCGTCTAGTGGCCTAGGACACGGGCTTCTCAGGCCTGGAACCGGGGTTCGAATCCCCGTGGGGTCAGTGCAGGAAGTAGCGGGCCAAAGGGATTGAAGGGAGTCTTAAAATGATCTGCGTTTATTGTCAGAGAGAGTTTGACCCATCGAAATATCGGAAGGCCAAACAGCGAGCTTGTGGGGATCCGGATTGCCAGAAGAGACGCCAGCGGGATAACCTGACCTCTTGGCAGGGGAAGAACCCCCTCTATTACCGAATCAAAAGGATGGACCCGCTCTGGCGGGGCAAGGCCAGGGCGCGAGCCCGGCGTTGGCGATTGATCCATACCGACCGGATCAGGGCCTACCGGCAGGCCACCATGGACCAGTACCGGATCTACATGCGGGAGTACATGCGTCGCTATCGGGCCGCCTTCAAGGTAACGAAAGTGGCGAAAGTAGGGGTGGGAAGATAACCCGAAGAGGCCTTCCAAAACAATATCAGCCATGGTGATACGGATAACCCCTTGTGTCATTTTATACTATTGACTTCTTAAGGAGGATAAAGTAAGCTTTAAAGTAGTGAGGAAGTTTGTGATACGGTTCATGCCGTGCCTTCCGAAACTTTCAGTGTGGCTTTTCTTGGCCTCGACCTTATTCGTCTGCCCCACTTTTGCTGCAACTCAAGATATCGTCATAGAATCGGTCAAAGTAGAACCTACACAAGAAGGGGTCCGTCTGGAGATTAAGGCGAACCGTCCATTCCCTTTTGTCACCTATACCTTGGAAGATCCATTCCGGCTCGTCGTCGACCCTGTGGAGTCGCAGGTGATCTCGTCTCTTCCAAACACCAACTCTCTAGGAGAAGGGCTCATCCGCGCTTGGGAGCTCAAACCGTCTGATTCTTCCCATGTTGACTACCTCAGTTTCGAGTTGACTAAGCCGGCGGAACATCGGTTGGAATCGGAGCCGGGAAAGCTCGTTGTTCGGATTCGGCCGAAGGCGACCCCTTCCGTCATTGCGAGGACCCCGAGTGGTAGCGAGGAGGACGAAGCCGTCTCAGAGATGGCGGAGCTCACGGATCTCGCGCTGGGCGCAGCCAATCCGTTCGCTCGCAACGACACAGGAGTCTCGGCGTTGAGTCCACAGCGGACATCCTTTGAATTTGAGAATCCAGCCCCCAGCAGTCCACCGGTTTCCGGGCCGTGGGGGCCAGAGGCGGCGGTCGATTTCGGATTGAGCCGCCATCGGGCCGTTCAGGTGGCTCGGGAGGAGGTGAAGCTGGCCCAGATGAAACTGAGAGAGTCTCGCCGGGCCATTTACCCGCAGGCGACTTTAAAGACGAGCTGGACCACCGGCACCGCCTCGGGAATCGGCTTCGAGGAGCTTTCCACCGGCCTGCAGCTGGAACATCCCTTGTACTACTCCGGCCGACTCATGGAAACCTATCGGCAATCGTTGGTGAACCTTAAGGTGGCGGGCAAACGCCATGAGAAGGTGACCTCCGACTTAGGGCTCGAGATCGTACAGGCCTACTTTCAGTTGATTGGCGCCCAGGCCGGCTTAGATCTCCAGAAGAAGCTACAGGAGGAAGCCGAGGAGTTCCTAGAAAAGACGAAGGCCCGGTTTGAAAAAGGGCTGCTGACGCGGTTGGAGTTTTTAAACGTCGAGGCCCAGGTGAATCAGGCGAAATTTCAGCGCTCGACCGCCCAGAACGACCTGACGTTGGCCCGGCTTAAGTTTTTACAGCGCTTGAGCTTGGAACCGGATGCCTTCGTCGAGGTTCCCTCCCAATTTCTTCCTTTTGAACTCACCCCCATCGATTTGGAGGAGGCCTTGAAGTTGGCCGCCCAGTATCGGAGCGATCTTCAGATCGATCGGCTCCTCGTTGAATTCCATGAATTTGAGGAGCGGATCGCCAAGGCCAAGGGAAAGCTCAAAGTGGATTTGACCGGTTTTCTCGGAGCTTCCGGCTCTGCCTTCGAAACGGAGTCGCTGGATGTCGGATCCGATTACTCCGTGGGGATCAAGGCAACCCGCGCCTGGGGTCCCCACGGCGCCGCCCTTTCCAGCACCACGACAAAGACCTCCCCTCGGCTGGGCCAGACGACCCGGACCGGTTCCACCGTCTACTCCGGAGAATTAGGGATCTTGAATCAGCTCCAGGGCCTGACCGAGGTGCAGCAAGCCCGCATTGGTCTCGAGAAGGCGCGGGCCGATTTGGAAGAGGTGAAACAAGTGGTCTTCCAGGAAGTCCAGGAAGGGTACTTAAGCCTCATGAAGGCGCGACTCCAGCTGGAGTACGCCCAGCAGAAGATGGTTTTTCGAGAGGAGCAGGTTAAAATTTTGAAGGCACAGGCCTCTTTGAACGAGATGCTGCCCTCTCAGGTGCTGGAGGCGATCCTTAAATTAGCCGATGAGCGGGTCAGCGAGTCGCAGGCAAAGACCAACTACCAGGTGGCGTTGGCCAAGCTGAACAAGGCGATTGGTTTACTGGGGTATTACAAGTGACCAGAGAGGGTGCTTAAGATGTTGAGACGATTGCGAACGGTGGTCCTTCTTTTATTGATTGCAGGCGGTGTGGTGGCCGTGGTCAAGTGGTATCTGCCCAGCTTGATGGGAGGGCCCAAGGTGACCCGCCTTCCTCCGGGCGTCAGACCCTCGAGCGCGCCGACGGTCCCTACCGAGGCGTTGCCGGTCTCGGTGCGGGTTTTCAAGGCCGCCCGCATTGAGTTTACCGATCTGCTTCCCACCCTGGGGACGGTGAGGGGCCAGTCGGAGGTGGAACTGAAGTTCGAGGTGAGCGGCGTCGTCAACAGTTTAGAATTCCGGGAAGGGGACATCGTCACCCAAGGTCAGGTGCTCGCCGAAATGGAGCCCCGGGACGCTCAGCTTCGGTTGGAGTACAGCGAGTCGAAACAAAACGCCGCAGAGGCCCGAACGGCGCTCGCCCGCAAGCGCCTGTCCATCAACGAACAGTTGTATCGGCTGGGGGCGATCATCAAACCGAAATTGGAGGAGTCCCAGATTGAGGTGGAACAGGCCGAGGCCGAGCTGGAAACCGCCGAGAAGGAACGGGCGCTGGCCGAGGCGGAGCTCTCGAAGACGGTCTTGAAGGCCCCGATGGACGGCGTCATGGGAACCCGGGAGGTGGACGCCGGAGAGTACGTAACCCCTCAAGCGGTCGTGGCCACCCTCATGGACGTGAGCTCAGTTTACGTGGAGCTTGGGATCATCGAGAGGGACATCGAACGGATTCGATTGGATCAACGGGTCAAGGTCACGGTCGACTCACTTGCCACCACCACCTTCGAGGGGAGGATCGACAACCTGGCTCCGCTCATCGAAGGAAAGTCACGCACCTTAACCGCCAAGGTGAAGGTGGACAACCCACAGGGCCAACTGTTGCCGGGGATGTTCGCGCGGGCCGAGATCGCCGTGTTTGAGAAGCCGAACGCCCTCGTCATCCCCACCAGCGCCTTAAAGGACATCGATTCGGACGGTAAGTTCGAGTCGGTCTTCCTCGTGGAAAATCAGACTGCCCGCTTGAAGCCGATCACCTTAGGGTATCTGACCACCGACTACGCGGAGGTGGCCGATGGCGTTCAGGAGGGGGAGGAAGTGGTGACCGAGGCGCGAGGAAATTTAGAGGACGGCTCCGCCGTCAGCCTCCTCGAAACCGAAGAGGCCGGGATCCAGCGGGTGGAGCCGGGGATCGCCAGTAAAGAGAAGGAATGATGAGTCTACCGCGCTTCAGCATTCGCCGGCCGGTTACCACCGTGATGATCTACGTTGGCGTCTTGCTCTTGGGATGCATTGCCTGGAGTCGACTGCCCCAAGAGCTGTATCCGCCGATCGCGTATCCGCAGCTCACCATCGTCACCCACTACAAGGATGCCGCTCCGGAAGAGATCGAGATCCTGATCACCAAACCGATTGAGGAGGTGGTAGGGACGGTCTCGGGACTGCGCCGGGTGAGCTCCATCTCCAAGGAGGAGGTTTCGCTCGTCGTGGCCGAGTTCAACTGGGGCCAGAACATGGATTTTGCCGGCCTAGGGGTGCGGGAGAAGCTCGATTTGATTAAGGAGCGTCTGCCCCGAGGGGCCGAGGATCCCGTGGTGATCAAGTTCAATCCCTTTGAGCTGCCGGTCATGGTCTTAAACGTTTCCGGCAGATTTACCTCTCATGAGCTCCTCGAGATCGGTCGTAAGAGCTTAAAGAACGAACTCGAGAAGGTGGAAGGGGTGGCCGCGGTTCACATCTCGGGGGGGCTCGAGCGGGAGATCCTGGTCGAGGTCGACCAGGGACGGCTGCAGGCTTCGGGGCTGCCGATCGCCCAGGTGGTGGAGGCCCTTTCTCGGGCGAATCTCAACTACCCGGCCGGCACCATTAAGGAAGCCTTCTACGAGTATCTGATTCGAACCATGGGGGAGTTCGAAGTGGTCCCCGAGATCCCCAAGATCGCCGTGGGGGTCGAGGAGGAAAAGGAGAAGGTGCCGAAGCGGGAGCCGTCTTCTTCGGAGCGGGCCGGGCCTTTAAAACGGGAAAAAGGAATCGCTCCTCCCCAGCGGATCATTCTTTTAAAAGATTTGGCCACCGTCCGAGACACGTTTAAAGAGCGTTCCTCGATCTCTCGATTCAACGGTCAGGAAAACATCTCCCTCAACATCCAGAAGCAGGCCGGCGCCAACACCCTGCAGGTGGCCACTCGGGTGAAAGAGGTGTTGATGCGGCTTAAGCCCTCGTTGCCGCTGGGGCTTACCGTGGAGGTGGCGTACGACCAGTCGGTCTTTATCCGAAACGCCATTGCCGGGGTCCGAGACGCGGCCACCCAAGGCGGTTTCTTGGCTTTCTTGGTCCTTTTCTTATTCTTGGGGAATGCCTGGAGCGCCGTGAACGTCGCCTTTGCCATCCCCATCTCGATTCTGGCCACCGTGGCGTTCATGTACTTTTTTGGGGTGACGGTCAACGTGATCTCCCTCGGCGGCTTGGCGTTAGGGATCGGGTTGCTGGTCGACGCGGGGATCGTGGTGGTGGAGAACATTGCCCGCCATCGGGATCAGCTTAAGGTGCCTGGCACCTCCGAAGAAGCCAAGCGGGATGCATTAGAGGAAACGGCCGTTCGTGGAACGGAGGAGGTCTCCAGCGCCATCTTGGGAACGGTGTTGACGACGGTCGTGGTATTCCTGCCGATGGTCTTCGTGGTGGGGATCGCGGGGCAGCTGTTTAAAGATCTGGCCTACACGGTGACCGCCTCCAACCTGGTGAGCCTGGTTGTCTCGATGACCCTGACGGCTCTCCTGGCCTCTCGGATTCGCTCGGGGCCAGGCCGTTCGCCCATTGAGCCGTGGATCGATCGGTTGGCTCTGGAAGATCGCCGTTGGGTCGGCTGGTTTCTTCGTCACCCGGTGGTAGGGGTCGCGGTGGTGGTGGGGCTGTTTGGGGTTTCGGTCAACGGCTTGAAGACATTGGATCGGGAGCTGCTCCCCCGTGTGGATCAAGGGCAGTTCATCCTTCGGGCGAACCTGTCTCCCGGCACCCGTTTGGAGGTCACTGACCGGGTGGCCCGAAGGGTCGAAGAGGTGTTAAGGGCCCTTCCCGAGGTCATGGACGTCACCGTGCGGATCGGTTCCTCGAAGGAGCGAAGGGCCGAAGAACTTTTGGAAACCCTCGGCTCCCATCAGGCCCAGATCCTGGTTAACTTGAAACCTCGGTACCGAGGATGGGGACGAGCGACGGCGAATTTCCGGGCCCGCAAGACCGCCGAGGTGGTGCAGGAATTGAAAGAGACGTTAAAGCGAGAGCCGTTGGAAGGGGCCGAGATCGAATACCTCGTTCAAGAGACCACCTTCAAATCGGCCTTCCTCTCGGGAACCCCGGTGGTGATAGAGGTCAAAGGCACGGATCTCGGCCGGGTGGAGGGGCTTTCGCGACAGGTCCGAGAAATTCTGGAAAAGGTCCCGGGCCTTTATGGGGTCAAGACCAGCCTCATCCCTCCTTCCCCAGAGACGAAGGTCCACGTGATGAAGGATCGGGCGGCCACCTATCACCTCTCGGTCAACGACATCGCCTTAACGGCGCAGACGGCCGTCAAGGGGGTGGTGGCCACCAAGTTCAAGCAGGAGGGCAAGGAGATTGATCTGAGGGTTCGGTTGCGGCGGGCGGATCGGGAGGATTTAAATAAGGTTCGACGGCTCATGATCCATTCGCCGCTGGAGGTGGACATTCCCTTAGCGGAGGTCGCCTACTTTGTCGTTGGGCACGGTCCCACGGAGATTCGCCATCTGGACCAGCAGAGGACCATCCTCGTATCCGCCCAACTGTTTCAGCGCTCTTTAAACGAGACCCTTCAGGAGGTGACGGATCGCTTGAAAGGGATCCGGCTTCCTCCGGGTTACACGGTGGCCTTAACCGGTGAGAACCGGCAGATGCAGGAGTCGTTTCGCTCGTTGATCATGGCGCTCATCCTTTCCGTGGTGTTGGTCTACATGGTGATGGCCTCGGAGTTTGAATCGCTTTGGCAGCCGTTCCTCATCATGGGGACGATCCCCATGGCATTGATCGGGGTGGTCTGGACCCTTTGGATGACCCACACGCCGATCAGCGTGATGGTGGGCTTAGGGTTCATCGTCTTGGGCGGAATTGTGGTGGACAACGGGATCGTCTTGATCGACTACGTGAATCTGCTGCGTCGGCAAGGCAAGGGATTGGAGGAGGCGGTAATCGAGGCCAGTCAAACCCGGTTAAGACCGATCTTGATGACCGCCTCGACCACGGTCCTGGGGCTTCTGCCGCTGGCGTTGGGGTTGGGGGAAGGGGTAGAGCTCCAGACGCCGATGGCGATCACCGTGATGGGGGGACTGACGCTCTCGACCTTCCTCACCCTCATCTTTCTTCCCACGATCTACGTGGTCGGGGCTAAGTTTTTCGAGAGGTTCCATCCCGCGACCGTTCCGGTTCCCGAGGTCCCTGCCACCGCTTTCTCACAGGTCCTCTCGAGCGGAGCGAGAGATCTCGCTTTTAAACCAGAGCTTCCCGAGATCCCTGAAGATTTCGGAGGGGAAGAGGCGGTCCCGGAGTCAACTCCATCAACCGAGGTGCCTGGCACCATTTTAAGCATGGTGCCAGGCACCACCTCCTCACCCACCTATCCCCCTTTGAATCCTCGCCAGCAGCAGCTTCTCGAGCATCTGAAGATCCATGGGCGGATCACCCGGAAAGAGGTCGTTGAGCTGACCGGCGCGTCGGTCCCCACCTCGGCCCGGGACTTGAAGGATCTCCTGGACCGGGGCTTGATCAAAGGAATCGGCCCCCTGGCTAAGGGAAGATACTATGTCCTTACCTAGAAGTTTTCATCCAGAGGAATCCCGCGAAGCGGGGTTGCCTAGCTTCTCGATCCGTCGCCCGGTCACCGTGGCGATGATTTTCCTGGGGATCCTCCTCGTGGGGACCATCGCGTTGACTCGGCTGCCGATTGAGCTGTACCCCAACTTCGGCTTCGGCGACATCTCCATCATCGTGGACATCCGGGGCGGAATGCCGCCGGTGGAGGTAGAGGCCCGGGTGACCAAGCCGATTGAGGAGGCGGTGGGGGACGTCTCCCATTTGAAGGATTTGATCTCGATCTCCGAGGAGGGGCGTTCTCGGGTGGTGCTCTCCTTTGAGCCGGGGACCGACATGGACTTCGCGGCGTTGGAGGTTCGCGAGAAATTCTCAACGGTCCGGTCCAAGTTGCCCCCGGAGATTGAGAAGCCGGTAATCGCCAAGTTTGAGCAGACCGATCAGCCGATCTTGATCGTCGCGGTAACCGCCACGGGTTATACCCCGGAAAGCTTACGCCGGATGGTGGACGACGAGATCAAGGACCAGATCCTCCGGGCGCAGGGGGTGGCCAACGTCGAGGTGGGCGGTGGGCGGGAGCGGAAGATCCTGGTGGAGGTGGACCTGGAAAAACTCCAGGCCTTTCGCCTGCCGATCGACCGGGTGACGCGGCTCTTGAACGTCAGTAACCTGAACCTCTTGGCCGGCGAGGTGGAGCAGGTTCGCAACAAATACCTGATCCGGGCCATGGGGGAGTTTCACTCGCTGGAGGAGATCAGGAACCTTGGGGTAGCGGTGACCCCCAGCTTCTCCATCATTCGTCTCAGGGACGTGGCCACCGTCAAGGATTCGTTCTTAGAGCCCACGAGCTTCGCCCGGGTAGACACCTTGCCGGTGGTTTCCCTTTACATCCAGAAAGAGACGACCGCCAACACGGTGAAGGTGGCGCATCTGGTCTTAAATGCCTTGGAGGAGATCCGTCGAGATCCTCGGCTGCCGAGGGAGCTCAAATTCGTGGTCACGTACAACCAAGCGGTTCATATCCAGCGGGCCATCGAGGAGGTGAGTTCCGCCTTGATCAGCGGGGCGGTGTTAACCATCCTCGTCTTGGGGGCTTTTCTGTCGGCGCATCGGTGGTTGCGTCTCATCTCCATTCCCGGGATTCTGGGGGTAGCGATCTTAAGTGTGTTGACCTACCGTTTCGGATGGGTTCCGATCCCAACGACGACGGCCATCATGGAGGCGGTTCTTCTCGTTCTGTTAGGGGGCGCGGCCCTTTGGAGGCACCTGCATTTGACCCTGATCGTGGCGGTCGCTTTGCCGATCGCGGTGATGATGACCGTTGCCCTCATGTTCTTTCAGAAGCTGACCCTGAACATCATGACCTTAGGGGGCCTTGCCCTGGCGATTGGGATGCTGGTGGATAATTCCATCGTCGTGATGGACAACATCGTCAAGCATTGGGAGAAGAGAGAGCCTCGGAGAGTCGGCGCCCAGAAGGGAACCTCCGAAATACTCCTGGCCATTGTGGCGGCCACGATCACGCACATCGTGGTTCTGGCCCCCATCGTTTTCGTCAACAAGGAGATCCGGATCCTTTACGCCGGGTTCGCCTTGACGATCGGCTATTCACTGGTTGCCTCTCTTCTGGTGGCGCTCACGGCGGTGCCGCTCCTGGCCTCCCGTCTCCCCTTTACGATGGCCGAGAGTTCGGAAAAACGTTCGCCGATTGGCGTCGCCTACCGACGATTTCTGGTGGGGTGCCTGCGCTGGCGCTGGATCCTGGTGGCGATGGCTTTGCTGTTCGTGGCGATCAGTTGCCTGGTCTTTCAGACGATCCCGCGAGAGTTTCTCGGCACCATTGAGGCGGAGGATTTTACCGTTTACGTGGAGCTTCCCTCCGGGGCAAAGCTGGACATCTCGGATCAGGCGGTGGCCAAGATCGAGAAGACCTTGAAAGAGGTTCCGGAGGTGAAGACCGTCTCCGCCCGGGTGGAGCCTTGGTCCTCCAAGGTGTACGTGAAGCTCGTTCCCCTGGCCGAGAGGAGTCGATCGACCAAAGACGTGATCGATGGGCTCCGTCCCCAGGTGGAGGAGGTGGAGCGCTCCTTCCGGGAGGCGTTCATCTACTTTGAAGAGCCGCAGGAAGTGGAGACGAACGAGGTGCTGCTGGAGATCTACGGGTGGGATTACGAGATCTTAAACCAGCTGGCCGTGGAGATGTTGAAACGGATGCAGACGGTGCCGGGCCTGACCGATTTGAAGATCCGCTGGCGGCGAGGCCGACCGGAATGGCGGGTGGTGGTGGACAAGGTCAAGGCCGCCCAGTTCGGACTTTCCGTGGAAGCGGTGGCCGATTCCCTCCATGCCCAGATGCGTGGGCTGAGGGCCACCCTCTACCACACCGAGGCGAAGGAGGTGGAGGTGATTACCCGATTGGAGGAGGCGGACCGGGCGACGCTCGAGAAGCTGCGCCGGATCACCTTCACGCTTCCCAACCGGGAGGTGATCTTCTTAGAGCAGGTGGCCCGATTGGAACCGGGGCAAGGGCCTTCCAAGATTTGGCGGAAGAACCGGGAACGGATGATTCAAGTTTCCGCCAATCGTGGCCGCTACGCCTTTGGAGAAGCGGCTTCCAAAGTGTATGAGGCGATCAGAGAGATGCCGTTTCCAAAGGATTACTATTGGCGGTTTGGACCGAACTACTGGAAGATGCTCCAGAACCAGAGGGAACTGGCCTTCGCTTTCAGCCTGTCTCTGGTTCTCATCTATCTCGTGTTGGCCGCCCTCTTTGAATCGTACCTTCAGCCGCTCATCATCCTGGTGACGGTGCCGTTGGCCTCGATCGGGGCGGTGGCGGCGCTCAAACTCACCCATCAGGCGATCAACGTGGGGGCCATGATGGGAGCCATCCTGTTGGGAGGGATTGTGGTGAGTAACTCGATTATCCTGGTGGACGAGGTGAATCGCCTTCGGTTAAAGGGGTACCGGATTAAACGGGCCGTTGTCGCTGGGGCTTTGAGCCGGACCCGTCCCATCGCCATGACCGCCTCGACCACCATTTTAGGGCTTCTACCGATGGCGCTAAGCCGAACTGAGCTGTCAAACCTCTGGGCCCCCATGGCCCAAATTGCCATTGGGGGGCTGACCTGTTCTGCTTTCCTAACCCCTGTTATAGTACCAGGGTTATACATCGCCTTAGAGGAGATTAGGAGACTTATCCCTCGTTTGATACCGTTTACGATACGGTTAGCCAAAGTCTCTCCAGATCAAAATAACCTCAGCTGAACTCTAGGGTCACCACCAACAAACCACTAGGGTACCTCTTAACCGTATCACAGCCATATCAGTGTGAAGATCAAGCTCCAGGTTTCCGGCTTGCATCGCCTGGGGGCCTGGTGGGAGTGGCCCCGTGACTGGGTGGCTGGCGCAGCACCTCCGCAGGCCGCGCGGGCACGGTGTCCCGGGCGGAGCGAGGGACGAGCGCGGCGGAGGCTGCCGGCGCGACGAGTAAGGGGCGCCGTTTGGCAGGGGCGAGATGTGAGCCGCCCCGGACCAGAGTGAGTCCGCCTCGCTGGCCCCGCACCTTGGATTCGTGTCCAGGAGATTTGCCTTGGAATACGGAGAAACTTCTTGTGTCCAGGGCCAAGGTGCGGGGCTGGGCGGGCGAACGATGCAAGCCGGGCGCCCAGGAGCAGGGGCCCCTCCCGACAGAATCTCGGTACTGCATCTTGCGGGAGGCGAGTAAGTAGTAATATGAAGTCGATGTTGAACTTGACAAGTGAGCTGTAACGTGGTATATTTGCATAGGGTAAAAGCGTACAATGACCATGGAGATGTGGCTGGAAACCAGGGCGGCGAAGGGAAGATGAGGGTTTCTTTTTGCAACCACTTCTCAATGTGATTTCAAAACATTTTTCGCTTGATTTTTTATCTTGGCACCTGGTATGATTTTGACTTGTAACTGGTTGGTGTAAAGAGAAGACGCTGACTCCTCGATAAAGGCAAACCTAGCGTAAGCTAGGGGCGTCCGCCAAAAACGTTGGCGGACCCGCTCCGCCACAGTTCGTTGGCGGATGGCGGGCAAAGCTGCGGATCCAAAAGGTACCAGGCATCTGTTGCTTCTAGCATCGTTTCGAAGAAGGTGCCTGGTACCGAAAGGATAGCCGGGCTGCCGACAGGAGAAAGAAAAGGATGATGAGTCGACAGTCCGGTGAAAGAATCGTTATTGAATAAAGCCGCTCTCGGTGGGTGCTCCCCGAAGAACCACCCCTCCACCGAGAGACCTGGGACCGGCCGTGTCCAGCCGACTCCGATAACCCCCGCTTTTTATAACCCCATTTCCCCGATTTTATTCCAAAAATTGAAAGGGTCTGACCCCGTTGTCGGTGGGGTCATCATTCCGGCGACCGTTCCCCGACGGCGCCCGATCGTTCGGTTCATCGCTTCGATGACGGTAACCACCTTTGTCCTCACCCAAACGCCGGTGAATCAGCTCGCCTACGCTCAATCGCCCCAGCATCCGATGACGCCGGAGAATTTGGCCAACATGTCCAACTTCGCCAACGTGGCCACCTTTACCGAACGGGCCAAAACCCTTCAGGAAGATTTGGAACGTAAGCGAAAGGTCCAACAGGCGGTGGAGCTGGCTTGGCTTTCGGCTGGGGCGCGGCTTGCCAGCGGGCTTCAATTTCAGAATGTGGAGGTGGCCCGAGGGGCGCAGGAGATCCAGCAGACCGTGGCGCAAGGGGCCTTCCGAATTCAAGAATTGGCCGGACTCGTTTTAGGGCCGGATACGACCGGGACGCTCGAGTTTAACTACCTGCCGGTCAAGCAGCCGAACGCACCCGGTGGAAGGCACATGACCATACGTTTCCGGAGGGGCCAAGCCTCTACGATTGAAAACGAATGGGTGGCCGATGCTGCCGGCGGATTCTGGCGCAAGACCTCCAACATGGCTTACTACGGCAACAGCCTCCTGAGGTCTTACCAAACGGAGGAGTATCGGGAGCTGTCGGGCGGGGAACGCCTCCTCTTACGCAGGAGTGATGTGAGGCTCACCTGGACCACGGACTCCCTATTCTACGCCAGCCGGAACACCGAGGCGGTGAAGAAGGTCGCCGAGGAATGGAGCAAGACCACCCATTTCACCACCTGGATGCAGGCCGACATCGATCGGTTGATGCTGAAGCTTACCGAGATGGAAGAGAAGGCCGAGGCCGCGACTTTGGCCTGGGTGGCCCAGATGCGGGAGGCGTTGAGCTCTGGAAAGATCGCTCCCCACCTGACCACGGAGCGGACCGAGATCACCGAGAAGGTCTATTTGGATTACGCGGGGAGTCGGCCCTTGAAGTGGAATCAGAAAGTGACCGATGAAGCGGGGGTAACCGAATCTCAGATTACCGTCTCCTACGTGGGAGACAGCGAAAAGAAGCTGGCCAGTTACGAGGAGAAGGGCACCCGGCGATCCGTTTTGTTGAGCGAAGCGGATTTCACCTGGTACCAGACCTGGATCGCTTCGATCGAGGCGAACCCGGTCGCGTCTGCCGAGGAGAAGGCGGCGGCCGAGCGGATAAGAAGGATGATGGCCGATGGGACCTTAAGCCCCAACCGGACGGCCGAGACCGCCTTCACCATTCGGCGAACGTATCACGCCCACAACGATAAAGAGAGTCCCACCCATTGGACGGAAGAACGCAGCTCAAGCACGTCCGGTCTTAAGACGCTGACCGATGTGAAGGTTGCCTACGACGAGAGGCAGCAGATCGTTCGGCAGGAGGAGAGCGTGACCGAACGGGGCCAGTATACCGACGAGGATGTTGCCTATTACCAGAAGCTGGTGGATCAGTTTGAAGCCCAGGGATTGCCGCTGGCAGCCGCCCAGGATCAGTGGCTGGCCGACTTGAAAGCCAAACTGACTTCAGGAGAGATGGCGGCCGGGATGCCGTTTCAGCGGGCCTACACCGTGATCCAGGACGGCTTTGTTTACGACGAGGGACGGCGGGCCGTCGAGTGGGTTCGCACGACGGTGACCGGCGGGGCCGGCTTCGGGGCCGGCGGGGCCGGCTTCGG
>CAYJWF010000011.1:37505-45960 GCA_964373805.1 uncultured Planctomycetia bacterium
CCGGCGGGGCCGGCTTCGGGGCCGGCGGGGCCGGCTTCGGAGCGGGCGGCACCACCTTGAAGGAACGTTTCTATTCGTACCATAAGGACCCCTTTGGCCAGGACCTGGAGCTTCTGGTCCTTTCCGAAGAGGTCACCGAATTAACCGGGGATACGCGGGAGCGGCTGAAGGCCGAGGCCCGGGCGGTCTTGAACGATCCGAACTCCACCGAGGCGGCGGTCCAGGCGGCCCGCGAGATGCTGGTTATCCTGGACTCCGGGGAAGCTCCCCAGGCGTTGCAACGGAACTTCGCCCGGTACCGGAAGGTGGAGGCGTTCAACAGCGCGAGACTGCCGATTCAATACACCGAATACAGCTCGACGAATGCCGATCGGCTCCTGACCGTGACCGAGGTGGGACCGGTCCTCTACGATGAGCGAGGTCGGGAGCTCGCCTCCATCGCCCGGACCGGCCGGATCGGAACCGCTTTTCGCCGAGTGTATCTGACTTCCGATGGGACCGAGCTCACCCCGGAGCTTCTGGAGGAGCTGCTCAAAAGCCATCCCTCGGGGGATCCAACCCAAGTCACCACGCTGGACGATCTCCTTAAGCAGAAGATCGTTCGGGTGGAGACGGTTCCCTTTACGCTGGATCAGGGGAACGTTGTTTTCCGCCACGACATGACGTACGACAGCTTAGGGAGACTGACCGGGGTTACGGAAGAGAACGTTGCCGATGGGGTCGTGACCACCACCCGGATGATGGGGATCACCTACGACGCCCAGAACCGGCAGGATTCCCACTTGAGCGAGGTCCACCGCAAAGGGGAGCAGGTGCGGACGGTACTCCTCATCCGTAATGAGAACGGCCAGGAGAAAGAGATTAGTCCTTGGGAGTTACACGATCTCGTGGAGGCGACCGGCAAGACGGTGATCGAGCTGATCGCCGACGGGGTTGTGGAACGCCGGGTAGGGCAGCCGACCGAGATCGATGAGAGAATCCTCACCTACCGGGAAGGGACCCAATACCATGGGAACTCCAACCTCATTGCCGGAGCGGTCGATCTCACCAATACCTTTGGATTGGGAGCGGACGGGATCACCGAGAGGATCGAGAGCTCTTTAAGCCTCTACAACGAGGCCGGTCGACTCAAGAGCCAGCTTCTGACCATCGAACGGTTTGGAGCCGGGACGATGACCGTTCCGATGATCGATGGTGAGGAGCTGACGGACGAGGCGCTCAAGGCCCTTCAGGAGGAACATCCGGATAAGTCGATCGCCGAGCTGTTCGAGGAACGGTTGATTACGATGGAGACTCAGCCGGTGGTCGTCAACACCCGAAACCAAACCTTCCGGCATGGGATGGCTTACGATCCGGATACCGGGTTTCTCACGCGACAGGTGGATTTGACCTCTGGGGATTCCAATCCCGGGACCACGACGACGATCTTTGAGAACGCCGTCTATACCTCTTCCGGTCATCTTCAGTCGGCCCTGACCACCACCACCCAATCCGATCTGTTGGGGTTGGAACAGACGACCACACAGCTTCTGACCCTCTACGATCGGACCGAGCTGGGGACGCTGCGGTACGCGGTGGCTGCTGGCACCCAGACCACCTCTGATATCTGGGGCAACGGCTCCACCGCCCTGGTGAGCCAGCTCTTCGTCGGCTTTGGGACCGAGGCCCAGATGGTGGCCAACACCTTAAAAGGGATCGCCACCGATCTGGACGGCTCTGCGTACGCGATCGAACAGCGGACCTTCTACGGCTACAACGCCCAGGGCCACATGACTCAGGCGGCCGGCTCCAGCTCTCGTGTGGGAAGCGACGCCTTCGGCAACTACGAGGAGCGGTACTTCCAGAATCTCTATGCCTTCATCAACAACGAGGCCCGAGTTAGACTTTCCTATTCGGTGGATGGGCCGGTGGAAGGGATGGAGCCGAGTTTGGGCCCTTCGGCCACCTCAGGGCGGACCGAGGTCAGTGAAGAGGAGGAGAGGACCCAGGAGGGTCAGGTGGCGGCCCCCTTCCTGTCCAATTCCAGCGAGTACGAACGGCTCCTCGTGGCCGATTACGGATCGGTCAAGATCTATCGGTTCATTCGCCGCTCGGACGGCACCCTGGCTGGGGTTCTCATCGGATCCCCAGGGAGTCCGATCGTTTTGACGGAGGTCTCGAACGTGGCCTTTGATCCTCAAACCGGCCGGACCGTTATAGAGACAGAGACCGAGCGGATCGAGACGACCCAGGAACCGGGGGGAACCGTCACGACGACGAAGGTCTGGACGGTCACGTTGGAGGATACCGATGGCGATCCCAATACCCCAGAGGCACGGGTGGAGAAGTTGAGCCAAGTGACCCATTCGGTCGGGTTCTTGACGGTGACCCGCCGGTACTCGCAAGGCCAGCCGAACGGCTCGGTGGGGCTAAGCGGACCAGGTTATCGACTCTCCCTGGAAAATGTCTCCCGGATCGAGTTGGGGGAGAATCGGATCACGATCGAGGCCTCTGGATGGACGGTGGAGATCACCCACGGGACCCAGGGGACAACGATCGCCAAGCGGCGAGGAGCTGGTCAGGATCCCACCGAATCGCAGAGGGTCACGATTCAGAGGATCACCCGTGAGGATGGCGGCGCCTCGGTGGAGATCCTTTACACCGTGGTTGAAAATCACCTGGGGCAGGTGACGCAGGCGACCTTCACCGATCCAGCCACCGGCACGAGCTGGTTGACGTTGGCGGCCCGTTGGGATGACGGCGGAACCGCCGACCCTTCCGACGATCGGGCCCAAGCGGTGGTCCGGGGGCCGGGCGGCTACACGATCCGGGCCTTTGGTATGGTAAGCGGGATCGGCTCCTCGGCTGCGGGGATCGACCTGACCGAGGTCAAACCGGACGGCTCTTCTGGTTCCTACACGATGACCGTTCTGGACTCGACCGCTCGCTCCGATTCCAACAGTGTGGTGGTTCGGATCGCCGGCCCGGCCGGCTGGACCATCGATACCTTCCGATCGCCCGAAGGGATCCTCACCACCATCGAGCAGAGCGGTGCCGAGGTGATCCGCACCACCCGGGTGGAGCCGGGAGAATTCTTAAGCCGTGTCCATACCTACCGTGGCCGATACGATCCGGCGGGAGTCAATATCTTAGAGAGGCAAGAAGTCACCGCCTTCGGTTCCAGCCGGATCGATCTGTACACCGATGCAGACGGTAAACTGGTCTGGGCCGATTCGGAAGGCCACCTCTATCGTGGGGATTCTCCTCCAGGGGTTGGCTACACCCAGCGGGTGACCCAGAGGATCATCACCTATCTGGACGCTTTGGGAAATCCGGCGCAAGTGGTTCGGGTCACCTACGATGCCCACGACCCGACCGCGACCATCCTGAACCAGCAGGTCATGCACGCCTATCTGGAACAGTACCATCCCAGTGGGGCCACCGTGAGGATCATGGAGATTCAGCGGGACCCCGAGGGGAAGGTCGCCTGGGCGAGGCGTCAGGATTACGATGTGGCTGGGAATCGGCGGGTCATGCACCTGGAAGGCCGGCGCAGCGATGGAGGAACACCGGAGGACCCCACGGACGATTACGCCTTCCTTACGATCGCGGCGATCTTTACCGATCCGACCGGGACCCGCACCCGGATCCTCTGGATTCCGGACAACACGGTCAAGGAGGAGATCAACGGTCAGCCGGTCCCGAAGCGGCACATGGTGGAGATCACCAACAGTGAGGAGTTATCGCCACTGAAGGTTGTGGTGGTGGAGGGGGATCCGTCCACCCTGGCTGCCGACTTGACCACCTTGACCGAGGATGAGTGGCATGCCTTGATGGCCGGGAACCTCACCGTGGAGATAAACGGCCATTCCTATACGTTGCGGCTGGCCGCTGCGCAAGAGAGCGGGGATCGGGTGGTGACGCTTCCCATTCCTGCGCCGATGCCGATTCGCAACACGGTCAAGATCGTTTCCTATACAGGGGATACCCCGCCGGATTTGACCTCCATGGATCTGGCGCGGCTCTTAGGGGAGGGCCGAATCACCCAACAGATGGTCGACGATTTCCGGGCAGGGAAGGAGATCACGATCTCGTTGGAGGGTGGCCAGACGGTTACCCTCCAGCAGGCTACTTTAAGTCCCAACACGTTGACTGCGGATCAACGAGAGGCTTTACTGAGAGGAGAGACGGTCCTGGTTGGAGAGGATCGCTTGACCCAGGTGGTGGGGGCCTACTATGGGAATCCGGCCGACCTCCGGGTGGAGCTGATCCAGAACCCGGATGGGACCACGACCCGGCGGTACACCTTTGCCCCGAACGATCCTGAGAAACGGATGACGATTGATCTCACCTTAGCCGGGTTCGCCGAAGCCTATCGCCACGACACCCATGCGACCCTTCGGATGACCGAGGAGGGACAGTTTTACATCGCCAATTCCAGAGGAGAAGAGGTGTTCCGTGTGGAGGAAGGTCCGGAGGGGACCTTGGTGATTCAACGCAGAGGGGCCGACGGCCTCTTAGAGGATGTTACCGGGACCTTCGATCAGAAAGACCTTCAGGCGATTCGGGAGGCAAAGCAACGGCTCGCTTCCTCTACGTTTTTATCCGGAGATGTCCCGCCCGAAGGCGGGGCTTCTTCCGAAGAGAAAGAAGACGGGGACGGGGAAGGCTCGACCCCATCGACCCCGATCGTTTTAAGCCAACCGTTGGGGGAGGAGCTGATCCGGGATGAGGGGGATCTGGATCGGGATGGCAACCGGACGGAACCGGTTCGTCTGGTGCGAGCGATCACCATTTCGGTTTCTGGAGGAGCCGGTTTGCCTCTCGTGCCGGGACATTCGCTGGCCGATGCGATCGATCTGACCGGAATCTTGGATTCCGGTCCCGGTGAGTTTACCGAACGAAACGGCTTTGTCGGCCTGTTGAGAAACGACCCCGCTCTTTTGCCCAGTCAAGAGGTAACCGGGGCCAACGGGATCCCTTCGGTGGCCGGGGTGGTGCCGATTTCGCCGGTCCCCACTGCGCCGGCGTCTCAAGCGGAACAGCCTCTGCCCCCTTCTGGAAAAACTCCAACCGTTGCGGAACTCCCTCCCCAAGAAGAGGCTCAGCCGGCCGACGTCGATTCGCAGTTGGATCTGGAATTCAGGGACAGTTTCGCCCATCGGGTATACGAGCGGTTGCGCACCCTTCTGGTTCGCCTGATGGAGCAGTTAAGAGGGGCGGCGGCCGGGGCGTTAGGAGTTTTGACCGCGTCGAAGATCGCCTCCCTGTTGGGACAGCTGCGAGAGGCCTTTGGGCGGTTCATTGTCAACTGCGGAGCGGTGGCCCTGGCGGCGATGATGCGGGCCCGTGGAATCTTGATGGGGCCGAACGAAGAGGAGCTTCTTGCGGCCAGTCTCATCGTTCAGCAGCTGATCGGCCGGGGGGTCGATGCGACGCTGAGTGGGAACCCCTCTTTAGGACCTGGGATCTCGGCCTTCACGTTGCGGCGGGTGGCGGCGGAGCTGTTTGGGGTGAGGCTGATGACGATGCGGATTTCTTCGGGGACCCCAGAGCTTTTCCTCCGGACCTTGGCCGCCGCCAAAAGCGGGGCGATCCTCCACTTCGCGAATCACTGGGTGGTTTTCAAAGGATTTGAAACCGGTCCGAATGGGGAGGTCTTCGTCCGGTACCGGGAGTCGGATAACCGGGAGTACACGATTTCCTTAACCCAGTTCCTGGCCCTCTGGCGGGAAGGGGGCTTCTATGCGTTGGTGGAAGGGGCCAGCCCAACGGCAGCCGTTCCGGACAGGAGGCCAGTAGCGACTGCCGTGGGTGAGGTGCCGATCCCGGCGGCGCCGGTGACCCCGGTGCAACCGACGACCAGTGCCCTGCCCATACAGACGATAGTACCGGAATCGGTGGAACGGTTCATCACCGGGACCGGCCCGATTCCCCGATTGGAGCCGGATCAAGTGGATCGGGTGGAGGCGGACGGAACCGCTTCCCATACCGACAGCTTCGTGGAGTTCGCCTTTGATCCGGCGCAGGGGGGCAGGCTCGTGGAACGGGTCGATTTGAACGGCGATGGAGATTTCGACGATCCGGGCGAGCGGACCCGAGGCGGTTCCCGTACCTGGGGGATCACCGCCTTCGGGGAGACGTTCCTCACCGAGAGGCAGGACGATTACATCGTGATCGAGGGATTGGCAGAGGCGAAGGTGAGCCAATCTACCGCTACGACCACCACCCATCGGGTGGATGGAACCCATGCCGTGACCAGGACGGTCACCTCCTACCTCTATACCGATGGCTCCGAGACCCCAGCCGATCTGCCCACCCTCTATAAAAATCCGGACGGGTCGATCCGAGCGGAGTTCCTGGAGGCGGATGGACGGGTCAAGCGGGGTCTCCTGAAACGGGCGACCGGTTCCTCCACCGGAAGCAGCGAAACGGTTTTTGGGGAGGTGGTTACCCAGACGATTACCCAGGAATTCGATGTGACCGCCGTGGGGGCCAAGCCGATCCATACGACGACCGTGACCGACTCGACGGCTCTCGATGGAACGGTGAGTCACTCTGCACAGGTTCTGAATCAGAGCTATAACCTGGAAAACGGGCATCTGGAGGCGGCCGACGGCTTTACCGATTCAACCACCACCGATATCTTTGGAACGGTCACGACCTCCCATGCGGATGAGCAGTACATCGTCAGAAACGATCAGCCGAAGGTGGACCGGACGGTCACGAGCTCCAGGACCACGCCCATAGACGGCTCCATCGTTGAGACCCTCTCACCGCCTCTCATTCAGGAATACACCGATGGGACCGAGGATCCGGCCACGCTGCCGGCCGATTACAGTCGGTTGACCCCCGATGGAAGGGGGCCTCCCACGGGGACCGTTTGGGTTGGGCTGCTCAAGGCGGTCCGAGAGGAGGCCCCGACCGTTACCACCTCCATCGATCCCTTTGGATTCTTCCGCACCGAAACCCGCATCCGAAATATCCACGAGCTGCTCCATGGCGTCCCTAAGGTCGTTTCGACCCGGACTGAAACGGAGCAGGTTGGCGCCGATGGTAGTCGATCCACCTCGATCAGCGTCGTCCGATTCGACTACACGGATGGGACCGAGATCACCGAGGCGATGCGGGAGGATGGGGTTGTCACGGATGAAGAGTTAGCTGAAGTGCTGCCGTCTGTGCGGGCCGAGGACCGGCTCAGGTATCTTAATTCCGAAACGCTGCAGAGCTGGATCGGCCTGTTGAAAGAGGCGCGGGATGCGCAGGTGAGCTACCTCCATCCGTTTACCGGTGAAGCCGAGACCTTCCCCGGCTCCGTCACCATAAGCGAGGATCCGTTTCAATTCAGCACAACCCTTTCCAAGGCGACCAACCGGCATCAGGTGATCCTCGGAGTGGACCGGGTGGTGGAGACGAGCAGCTCCACCACCCAACTGAGCGACGACGGATCCGGTTCCACCACCGAGAGTGTGGTCACCTCCCAGTATACCGTGGGAGAGGACGCTGACCTCAATGGGGACGGAATCGTCACCGATGAAGAGCTTGAGGAGATGCTTCCCCAATCGACTCCAGAGGATCGCAGGCGATATCTGAATCCTGCCTCCTTACGCCTTTACGCCACACACTTGAAAGAGGTCATCGGCGCCAGCCACACCATCGGTCACGACGCCTTTCGGTTTTTCCGAACGGAGACGGTTGCGCGCGATGAGTACGTGATCCTCCGTGGATTACCTCGGGTGCGTCGGACGGAGAGTTGGAGTTTGACCGATGGGGACGACGGCTCCCGATCCGTCACCAGCGGGACGGCGAACCTTCCCAAGCCGATCGATGAGGTGACCCTGGATGACCTGATGGATCCTCTACTCGGAGTCTCCGGAGCCACCGTGACCTACGACTACGATACCCAAGCCCGGTTGATCGACGGCTTGGGATTAAGCCACACGGTCAGCCACGATGCCTACCAGTTCAACACCACCTCCACCTTCGCCATTGATATCTACGATATCGTTCTGCGCGCCGATGGCACCTCCACCGGTCAGTTGCGTGTTGCCGCCACCGTTTCCAGATCCGCTACGACCGGTGGAGACGGCTCCCGTTCCACTAGCCTCTCGATGGTCCGGAACCGCTACGATGACGAGGTCCGCATCGCCAGCGCCACCGGCATGACCCGTACCACCGGTCGCGATGCCTTTGGGTTTAACCGGTACGAGACGGCTACCCGGGACACCTATGAGGTGATCGAGGGCCAGGCGCGGGTCCAACAGTCCCAGAGCTGGACGATCACGAGCGGGGCAGATGGGTCGAGGTCGGTGACGGCAGGCACGGCGGAGCTTCCAAAGCCGATCGATGAGATCACCCTGGATGATCTGATGGATCCCCTACTCGGAGTCCCAGGAGCCACAGTGATCTACGAGTATGATACCCAGGCCCGAATCACCGGAGCACACGGCACCAGCACGACGACCGGTCACGACGC
>CAYJWF010000012.1:0-42453 GCA_964373805.1 uncultured Planctomycetia bacterium
TTGGCATGGAGCTCCGCTTCTACCACGGCGACCACCTGGGCTCTGTGAACTTAATTACGGATCACACCGGCGCCCAAGTCGAACTGGCCGAATACTCCCCCTTCGGCAGTTTCTCACGGAAGGAAACGGTGCCTGGCTCCGAGCGAAGCGAGGTGCCTGGCTCCGTTTCTAAGCCTTACTTCACCGGCAAGCGCCTCGACTCCACCACCGGCCTCTACTACTTCGGCGCCCGTTACTACGACCCCCAACTCGGCCGCTTCATCACCGCAGATCCAACGGTCCAACGTCCCGATGATCCCCAGGACTTAAACCGCTACGCCTACGCCCGTAACAACCCCATCCGGTACGTTGACCCGACCGGCTTGGGTTGGAATCCCTTCCGAGGGATTGCCCGAGCCCTTGGAGCGATCGGCCGCGTCGTTGTCAGTGCGGTCGCCGCCGCCGTTGTCGCTGCCGTCACGTTTGTCGCTACCGGAGGCAATCTCCACCTCGCTGCAACCATGGCCGCCGCCACGTATGCCTCCACTAGCACGTTCCTGAATGCATCCGCCCAAGGGGCCTCTTTAGGCCGTGCCTGGGGGGCTGCGGTGGTCAATGGCCTGGCCGCCGCAGGAGCCGTCTACTTTGGCTGGAATGCTGGTATCGTCGGTGGAGCCCTTGTCGGTGCTTATTTTGGCGCTGCAGGAGGTGCCGCGTCCTCCGCTATCCTGGGTGGCAGTCCTGGTCGTGGTGCCTTGTCCGGAGCAACCGGCGGTGCTATTATGGGTGGGGCAGCCGGATTAGGGTTAGGACCCATTGGCTTCGTGGCTGCTGCCGCGGGGGCAGGAGCAGCCAGTGCAGCAGTGGCGAATCAGGACCCTGGGGAAGGAGCTTATCTCGGTGCTATCGGCGCCGCAACTTTCGCCACCGCCTCCGCCAGCCTCCAAGCTGCGATCGATGCTGGACGTGCCAGGGCAGCTGCAAAAGGCACAGCACCAGCCGAGGCCGATAGCGCAGTAGCGGCAGCTGCGATTGAAAGCAAAACCCATTCCGGTTTTGCAGCCCGGCAACGATCCGACCTATCTGGCCTTGAAGAAAGTGTGCGAGCCCTCGAAAAGGTCGTGCATGTGGTTGATGCCACTAAAGTGTATGGGTCTGGGCTGGCTGTTGCAAGCCTTGGTGGAGCCACAGCTGCCCTGGGAGGTGTAGCTCTCAATGTTGCCGTTTCATCTGGTGTAGCAGCTACGGTAACAACGGCTGCAATGGTTACTGCTCCGATGGTTGCCATCGGCGTTTATGTTGGTTATCTTGGAGTAGATCTAGCGACAGGAGGCAGGCTGCCGGGCGGAATTCCGGAATTCCAGCTGCCCTCAGGAAGTTCAGATGTGCACTGAGTTATTTAAACGGGAAAAGTGGGGTGTTGTCTTTGCCTATATCTGGACATCTATACTCTGTACGTTCATCTATTGGCTCCTGGTTCGTGTAGGACGGCAACCTTACTTCTTGGCCAATGTTGTAGCAGGAGGCACTTGGGTAATAATGCTCTTGGCGATGACTTTGGGTTTCAAAAAGAGGTATGCTCTCAAAAAACAGGAGACCCCATCAGAAAAAAAGCGGATTATGCAAACGGCTATTTACGCAGGCATTTTCAGTTGGCCCGGTTTCATATTCCTGATCCTTTCCATTCGGAAAATGGCAATGGAGCAGCCTTACCTACCCTTTCTGCTCACCGGGATGTTCCTGATGCTCATCTCGTCTTCCATCTTGTTTTTTAAGCTACGTCCTTTGAGAAAACAGCGATTCACCTGACACCTTATCCTGCCGCTGGAAAACGGTACCGGGTTGCCGAACCTTCCAGTACGATGCCCTGATCCGCGTCCGACAGGCTACGATGGCCACGGCAGTTCTTCTACGACCGCCTGGGCACCTGTAAATAGCACCTTGATCTCCTCGACCGCGTACGCCTACGACGGCAACGGCGGGATCATTTCAGTACGACGGGCCTAACCCGCTTTCCCCGGCCACAACCTACGACTCCTCCTGGGATTCTTCTACGACTGCAAAAAAAGAAAATCCAGACTTGCCCAGCTTAACCTCTGAAAATTCAGCAGGTTAGGTCTTTTTCGACCAGCTAAACCCGCTGTGGGGTCAGGTCTTGCATTCACACATTGATCCGTAGCTCACTCGTTTCCCCTTAATCAGCCCAGCGGTACTTCCCGCACCCATACGCACCCACATCTTTCCTTCGACTGAGCCCGGCACGTTGGCTCCCTCAGACCGCTCAGGACGGGCTTCGGCCCCCTGCCTGCGGCAGGCAGGCACCCGCCTCGCCTTCTCCTCGGCCCTAACGGGCCTCGTCGGTCAGGGCGCTCACATCTCGCGCCCATCGCAAGCGTGGCCTCGTTATTCCTCGGCCGCGATCCCTCACCCACACCCCCATTCTGGTCGCCAAGGTGTCAGACACCCTACGGGTGTCTGACACCGATTTGCCTTTAGCTTTTCGGCGCGCCTATGCCTCTGCCAAACGTTTCTTCCGCGCGGTCGAGGAAACCTTCAGACCCCTGCCAGGAATCTTCTGATTTGATCGTGGTTGCCAGCAAGAAGCGCGGTGCACATCTGTTTTTCCCTGGCGATGATCACACGCAGGTTGGATTCTACACCGGCTTCGTAATAAGGTTTCCTGAGTTGCTTGTAGAAGAATCGGGGTGATTCGCGCTGGGCCTCTTGGAGACTGCAGCCGGAGGCGTAATAGATCTTCAGTGCTTCCAGGATCTGAGCCACTACCTCGCGTTGTTCAGCCCCCAGCTTCCGGATGCTCCGGCTAAATGAAGCGCTGGCATAAAACTCAAGCGGCATACGGTCAGATCTTCTCTTTCCTGACCCTGTCGATGAAGGCGGCCGTGACTTTCTCTCGCGTCTCTTTCTCTTGGGCCAAGAGCTTATCGAGTTTCCGGTATTCCGCCCGGGTGAATTTCTTCTCCTTGACCTCCAGCGGGATGAGCTCAATCCTGCTGCCATTGAGCTCGATGTCAAAAAGAGAGCCCCTCTTAAGATCCAACACTTTGGCGATCTTGCTCGGGATCGTCACCTGATGTTTTTCGCTCATCGCAATGGTCATCCTCTTCACCTCCTGAAGCAAGTGTACCACATAAAGTAGGAATTTACTACTTTCTTTTATCTTACTTCCACGCCAGGTGAAAGGGAATGTCTCCCCAGACGGAGTCTCCCGCGCCCCCTCCGGGCCTATCGGCCCGTTCTCCGAAGCTATCGCTTCGTAGAAGCGGATGGTCGAACGGTACCGGGTACGCAGGGGACAGCTTGCCAAACCTTCCGGTACGACGCCCTGACCCGCTTCCCTTCCGAACCACCTACGACTGCGACGGCGTCTACGCCCACGTCGCCATCGAGCCGACGCGGGAGATACTCCGGCGATACCATCCCAGAGAGCCGGCCTACGCCAGTCTCTGCAAGGTTCCCGAATCCCCCAAGGATCTTCCTGGGAGTCCAGAAACCAAGTGAATCTTTTTGGCGTTGTGCTATCCTGATGGGGCAGAGCTATGAAAATTGATTCCTCCAAAGTGGTCTTTACTCACCACGCCAGGAAGCGGATGGAGCGTCGGAAGATCGTTCCCGAAATGGTGGTTCAGACCCTTACCAATCCCAGCATCACGCTGCCTCAGTTCGAGGACGGCACCCAGGAGCTTCGACGAAAGACGAAAAATCGGAGAACGAACTCACTTCGTTGTGGTATCCTATACCATTGAAGGGTTCGTCAAAGTCATCACCACAGGGTGGAGCCGTGAAGCGTAAGAGTCTAAAGCCGCACAAAGTAAAGCTGGAAAACATCCCAATCCAGAGCTTCGAGTTCGATCCGGATGCCGAAGCGATCTACCTCTCGGTTGCCGAAGGGGAGGTCGATCACACCAAGCGGATCTCCGATTCGCTTTTGATCGATGTCGATAAAAAGGGAAAGCCTCTCGGCATCGAGATCCTACGGGTCAAGGACTTCAAGGGTCTCATCACGCCGGTCCTCAAGGGACTCACCAGAACCTACCCGATCAAAGAGCTTCTCCAGACTGCCTGATCTACCGGCGGCTTGACCGTTTCAATACAACTCCAGGGGGTGGGATGGCTGAGATTCGTTACTCCCGCGCCTGAGCGCCCATCCGCCTGATCGTATTGATGAGATACCCCATCGTTTTCTTCGGGTTACTGCCGTGCATGGCGGCAGTCCTCTCAACTGCCCGCCGGACAATCTCAGGGCCGAATTCCTCCTCCAATAGAATCAGGCGCTCAACGCCTTCAACATCGCTGTCCTCGTAAACCTTGGAGGCATACCCGGCGGCTTTCTTTACCGTTTCCTTTCCGTACCTCTGCTCCAGATTCCGGAATGTCAGCGCCAGCTCCTCCGGGTCATACAGGGGGTTGGGGGCATACTCGTTCGCCTTCCTGCTTCCGTAGCTCCCGGGGCTGAGCTCGTCCGGCTTCACCTCGATCAGGTTGCGCCGCCGTAAATCCATGAGCCCGTGCTGCACAAATCGTTCCGAGATACCGTGCGTTTCCGCGAGGTCCCTGTTCGACCTGAACCATACCGGCGCCATTGGCGAGAAGGACGAATACATCTCACCCAGCAGGTACATCACCCTTCCGGGAAAGGTGAGTCTCTTGTCCCAGCCCCAATCCCAGTACGCCAAAGGGATCCGAACGAATCCTTCCGAGAGCCCATCGGGTGTCCCTTCCGGCCCGCCGATCCTCTTCAGGGACACAACAGGGTCCTTGCGGCGTTTATCGGCGAAATTCATCAGCCCGTACCTGTCCCGCAACCGCCGAAGAGCATGCTGTATAAACCGCCGGCGTCCCAGCTCTGCCTTCAGCAGCTCGTAGTCCAGGGTGATCTCTTTCCCTTCCCGGTCCTCGCCGAAGGTCTTCAGCAGATAAAGATAGGCGTCGAAGGCCCCCTCGTCGTGGGCCGTCACCATCCTCCCCAGCATCTCCTGGCTCTGAAGAAACGCCCGGGGGACAGGTACCGTGGGATTATCCTTCTGAATCGGCTCGTGGAGCTTCATACCCCGGAACCCTTCAAGGATATCCGCGGCGAATTCCCTGGACCGGATCAGGGCGTTGGCCTCCCAGTTCCTGGTCAGGGACGTCTCGCTCCAGTTGGTGGAGCCGAGGATCACGGTCTTTTCGTCAATCACAAGCACCTTGGCATGCAGGAGAACCGCCTGGTCATCGAACAGAACCTTTACTCCGCGCTCACGGAGGTAATGGTACGCTTCCTCATTGCCTCTGGTAGGGTCCTGAAATCCGAACGCGCCTTCCTCGTTCCAGTCGATATTTCGATCCAGCACCACCTGAACCTCCACTCCCCGCTCCCCGGCTTCCGCCAGCGCGTCAACCAGCCGGTGCACTTTGGATTCCAGCCGTTTCTGCGGCGGGGAGATCAGGTACATGTAGAGTTGGATGGAAGATTCCGCCTTCCGGATCTCGGCCAGGGCGGTTTCGAAGTAGCGCTCGGGAGGGATGTTCTCGACTTCAGCGGGGTAGGCGTGTGCCGCAGGCGTGAAAAGGAAGGTGGTCAGAAGAGCGGCCGCGCCGCCCCTCACCCTAAGGCTTAATCTCAATGGTTATTTTCCTGATCCCCTTGGCCCTTCGGGCCTCGTCGGTCAGGGCGCTCACATCTCGCGCCCATCGCAAGCGTGGCCTCGTTATTCCTCGGCCGCGATCGTCGAGGAGCGACAACCCCCGACGTTTTGATTCGGTTTGCGCACAGCAAAACGAATCATCGGTGGTAGCAGAAACAAGGGTTTTGAAGCCAGCTCTTATATCCTCCCCACCTTCAGCAGCTTAAAAACATCCCGTATCGGATTGCACAAGGTCACCCGGTCGGAGCCCGCAAACAGAAGCCCCACGGCCCGACGTTTTCGGTCGAGCACCAATGACCCCGAATCCCCGCCCTGGGACATGGCGCCGGTCAGGATCTGGTTCCGGAACAAGGCGGTGCGGCCGTCGTAATCCACTCTCACCGTGGCGCTTATGTCCTTGATTTCGCCCAGGGTGTGATCGGTTGTCCGGCCGGTGCACCTTCCGTCCTTGATCTTCTCGCCGATTCCCACGCCCACGACATTGGATTTTTTAAGAAGCCGGGCTTCGCTTTGTCTCAGAACCTTGGAAATCTTCTCCGCCGTCACCTTTTTCATCCTACCCTCCCTTTTCTGACCTTGTCGATGAAGGCGCCCGTGACTTTCTCTCGCAGCTCTTTCTCTTGGGCCAAGAAGTCATTCACTTCCGAATGGCGGGGAACGGTGGAGGTTCTTCAATGGCGCTCTTTCCATGAGAGCGATGAGCGAGTTTTCTGTTGGCCTCTAAGATGAGCTCTCAGGCTTCTTTCAGGTTCCTTTTGGTTTCTGTTAAAGTTCTTCCCTGGGTGTTCACCCCTGGAATTTCTTCAACAGACCCGACGTACCACTTGCCTCACCTCATATAGACAGCTGTAAATTGCCCAACCATTTCAGGCCGTCCTCTCTTTTGTCTGCTAAGAAGTATAACAGATTCCCTCCTGAAATGGGAGGCGTTCCATCTGATACGACAGGCGATCCCTGCCCACGGAGCCGGCAGGAGTTCTCCTACGATTGGGCCGTTTGCCCGGTAAGTGGGTTATAATGAGCCATTCCCCGATGGCGACAGCGAAGGAGGCTATTGTTCCCCGGCAGTGCCACTCCTGCGGGGTACCGGTAGGCGACCCCGAGTGCGGTCATCTGGACCTACCGCTAACCTGGAAGTTTTGCTCAAACTGTTCCTACCCCAGCTGCTGGCGTTGCCTTAAGAAAAAACGCCCGCCTCTCTGCCGGCAATGTCATTCGGGGAGCAGTATATGACTTCCAGATCGCTCCCCATCCGCCCGTTATTCGGGGCCATTTGCCTTGGGGTAGCACTTGGCGCCTGCGGGATTGCGTTGGCTGAGCAGGATCTTAAGCCTAAGGGGTGGGTCAGCGATTTTGCAGGAGTCATTGAGCGGTCCACCGAGGAGCAACTCGAATCGATCCTCGCCGATCTGGAAAGGAAAACAGGCGCTGAAGTGGCCCTGGTGACCGTATCCCAAGTTCCAGACAAAGACATTGAGAAAGCAGCAGTGGAACTTTTCCAACAATGGGGGATAGGAAAGAAAAGCAAGAATAACGGGATTCTTATTCTCTGCGCGGTCCAGGATCGCAAGATCCGGATTGAGGTGGGCTATGGGCTGGAGCCGATCCTTCCAGACGCCAAGACCGGTCGGATCATCGATCAACATTTTCTGCCACATTTCCGACAAGGGAATCTCTCCCAAGGGCTATTCTATGGCACCTTGGCTGTAGCGGATGTCATTGCCAAGGCGTCTGGAGTTACCTCAGGGAAGCCGGTTCCTTCCCCGGCTGGGGGAGATTCCTCCACCTCCTTTCCGGCAATTGTGTTTCTTTTATTGGTTCTCGTCGGAACCCTTGTGTATGTCGCCTACGTTATTGAGAAGTCACGCCGCACAGGTTTTCCTGGAGGGTATGGATATGCGGGCGGTTATGGAGGCGTCGGTGGAAGCGGTGGATTTGGGGGTGGAGACTTTGGTGGGTTTGGCGGAGGGGCATCGGGAGGTGGCGGGGCGAGTGGGAGTTGGTAGAATCAATGAGGTGATGAAATGACACAGGAGCAGCTTACTGAGAAATTGAAAGCGGCGTGCGGCCCGCTGCTGAAGTCGGTGATCCTCTACGGATCAGCTGCAGCAGGAGATCATACCGGCCGGCGTTCCAATTACAACGTACTCGTCCTGCTCAGTCAACTGGGGATTCAGGAATTAAAGATGCTTTCTGAAGTTGCCAAGGGCTGGGTTAAAGTGGGAAATCCGGCGCCGCTTCTGCTGACGCCGGAGGGATTGAAAAGCTCTGCGGATGTCTTTCCGCTGGAGATCGCGGACATTAAGGACAGCCACCGGGTTCTTTTCGGGCAAGACCCGGTGAGCGGGCTACCGGTCCGCAAGGAAAACCTGCGCCGGCAGCTGGAGCATGAGCTTAAGGGGAAACTGATCCGGCTCCGGGAGCGATACCTGTTGGTTGCAGGGAATCCCCGGCAGGTCCAGGAGCTGCTGATCCGGTCCCTCTCTTCTTTCCTCGTGCTGCTTCGTGGCATCCTGCGGCTTTATCAGTCCGAAGTGCCTGTCCGGAAGTTGGAGGCGGTCCGGGCGCTGGCCAAACATCTGCCTCTCCCCACCGAGGTCTTTGAAACGATCGATCAACTCAAGCGCGGCAAGAAGATCCCAGGGCTCGATTCTGAGCGACTCTTCGCAGAATACCTTCAAGCCATCGAATCAGCCGTGAGCGCCCTGGATAAGTTTTCGGGCACAGGCCTTTCAAAGGAGGGATAAGTCCATGTCTAAGAGTGGAGGGATCGTCTTAGGGATTGTTCTGCTGCTTGTGGTAGGCAGCGTCGCGGTTGGTATTGGTGCCTACAATCAGCTGGTCCGGCACCATGAATCCATACAGGAAGGTTGGGCGCAGGTGGAGAACGTCCTTCAGCGGCGTTACGATCTGATTCCTAATCTCGTCAGCACCGTCAAGGGCTACGCCGCTCATGAGCGGGGAGTTTTTGAAGAGGTGACCCGGCTACGGAGCCAGTGGGGCCTGGCGAAAACCGTGGAGGAGAAGATCGGAGCCTCGGAGCGGTTGGAAAGCGCCCTGGGCCGCCTGATGGTTATTGTGGAGCGGTATCCCGACTTGAAGGCCAACCAGAACTTCCTCGCGCTTCAGGACGAGCTGGCCGGAACCGAGAACCGGATTGCGGTGGAGCGCCGGAGGTACAATGAGGCGGTGCGAAGTTACAACGTCCTCGTCCGTGGGTTCCCTTCCAACCTTGTGGCCAGGTGGACTGGATTTCAGCCGTCCGGGGCGTATTTCAAAGCAGCCGCGGAGGCGGCGAGGGCTCCTCAGGTCCAGTTTTAAGGACCTCCAACGTGGTATCATTCCCACAGAAGGGATCGTGACCAAACAAGGAGAGGTTTTTGACCATTGGAGAACGGATACGAGCTTTAAGGAAGGAGCGGGGCTTAAGTTTAGAAGAGTTGGCGAACCGCAGTGGGATCGCCTTATCGGTCTTAACCCGCATCGAGAACGACCGGGGAGGAGCCACCTTTCGAACCCACCAGCGGATCGCCGAGGCGTTTGGGATTCCGTTCCGGTAGAGGATCTTTACCAAGGGCTGGAAGACTCGGAACCGGAAACGGTGCTGATGCCGCCAGAATCGGAAGAGGCCGAGACCTTTCTCTACGATGAAAAGGCATCGGCCTTGCTGTTGACCAGCCAAGGTTCTCGGAAGCTGATGCTGCCCCAGTTAATTGTCCTTCGGCCCGCAGGGGAGACCGCCCTGGAGCAGTACCGCAAAGTACCGCAAAGGGACCGAGCGATGGGAGAAGGGGTCAGATCTCACATTTCACATTTGGCCGTCCTGGAGGATTTGATTAAGGAGAGGTTCCCACTTTGATATTTCCTGCTTAATCTTCAGGCAGGCCGGTGCAACCGCGCCTCGACCGACCCCTCCCAGATGTTTGCCGATTTCCTGGTAGGGGAGAAGGCAGGCAGTCCTCATTAGGTACATGGCGATTTTTCTGGGCTGATTGTTTTTAGCTGAGTTGCGCTGGATGAACGAGTTTAAGGGGATGCGGTAGTGGACCGCTACCTTCTCCAGGATCTGATTTGGGGTGTATTGCTTTCTCATGTCTTTCATCTGCGGTTGCTCTCGGACATCGGATTTGCTGGGCAGGTGTTTTTCACGAATGTGCTTCAGGAATCCACTTGATCCCAAGGCGGCCGGCCAGCGCTTTTTATTGAGGTGATCCGCCAGTTCCGGGGGAACCCCTCGATTAACGAACGCATCCAGCAGCCGTTGGGCCTTCTCTGGCTGTTGGTGGAACTGTGCGAGGACGGTTTCCGTTGTGAGCCAGGCGGGGCGTGGAGCGATGTCCAGGTAGGCAGGGTGGCTGCAGTGGGGATCTTCCTGGGCGGAAGGGTAGAGCAGGGCGGCGACGCCATTGAAATGGATGTAGCGGACAAGCTCCAGGAGGTAGGTTTCCTGCTCGACAAGGATGGCTTTGTAGCGTCCTCGAAGCAATGGGCCGTCTCGCCGATGTTGTTTGTTAAAGCGTTGGGTGTAGACGTGGTCGACGTGACGCATGGCTCGGCTGAGATTGCCGAGGGGAGTTTCAACGAGCAGGTGATAATGATTGGGTATGAGATTGTAGGCGTGTATGCGGATGCGCCAGAGATCCACTGCATCTCCAAGCGTTTTGCAGAAAAGTTGCCGGTCTTGTTCTGTCCGGAAGATGCCGGCGTGATTGATGCCTCGGTTCATGACGTGGTACCAGGCACCGGGAAATTGGATGCGCAAGGGGCGTGCCATCGGGTGTGGGCTACTGGTAAACGATGGTATAGCCCCCCTGCCGGCGTACGAGCTCACAGAGGGGGCAATCGGCGGGTTCTTTTGTTTCTCGCTGGGCTTGGGCAATTCTTTCACGAATGTCCTTTAAGGAGGGGTGGTCAAGGTGGACAAGGGTGATGGCGCCGATGCGGGTGAATACGGCTTTGGGGCCGAACATCTCTCTTAGATCATCGTTGTTTTGCATGTGCTTGCCCCCCGTTCCCTCTGCGGGACAGGGACACATCGTACCGTAGGATTATCTATTAATCAACAAATAATATATTATATTAGCAATTGGCGGTGCAATGTGAGATCTGACCCCTTTTCTTCTTAGAAATACTCTTCGAGGAGGAGGCGGCCGCGATGGACGAGACGGGCCCAAGGAGAGCCGGGATAAAAAGAAGGGACGGGAGAAAAGCGGCTCTTGACGCCGTTAAGAATGAGACCCACCGCGGTAACGGGCAGGACGCTGACGTTTAGCTGAGGGTCCAGCTCTACCTGCTTGGGTGTCCCCAGACGCACCGGCATGTTGAGGTCCCGTTCCACCATCTCGATAAATCCCTCCAGCCGAGCCAAGGGGCCGACCACCACCACCCCAGCGGCCGATTCCCGGAAGTAGGGGCTCTCCTTAAGCCGCCCCTCGACTCGCCCGAGCAGCTCTTTGCACCGGGCTTTCACGAGCTGAACCACTTGGCCCTGCGGGAAGCTGCGCGTTAAGGAACCGGACTTGACCCGCATGGCGAGGTCGGAAGAAGGATCTTCCAGGCTCGGGACCTGTTCGAGGAGCTGCTCCACCCCAGCCTTGGGAAGTTTTAAAGCCCGCCCCATCGATTCCGTCAGGTGGTCGGTTCCCCAAGGAATGAGGAACGTCTCTCGAACGGACCCATCGGTAAACAGGAGAATCTCGGTGAGGCATTCCCCCATACAGATCAGCGTCACCCCCAAATCGCGATCCAAGTCGGAGAGGACCGCCTCCGCGGCGGCCAAACCGGGTAAGACGAGCTTATCCACCTCGACCCCTGCCCGATGGAGGACCTTAAGCCAACTCGAAACGGCCAGGCTCAACGCCGTGACCAGATGCATCTGAACGGTCAATTTCGCTCCCGACAGGCCCACCGGATCCTTAATCCCGGCCTGACCATCCACGGCAAATCCCCGCTCAAAGGCATGCAGGATCTGACGATCGTAATCCAGAGAGAGGGTCCGGCAGGTGTTCGTCACCCGTTCCACGTCCCGACGGGAAATCCCCGCCGTCGGCTCGGTAATCGGAATGGAGGCCGAGGCGTTGGCGCTGGTCACGTGATTCCCGTAAAGGGCCGCCAAGACCTTAGGGACTCGGGCTTGAATGGATTTCTCCGTTTGTCGGATCAGGCGAGCGATGGCGTCGGAGCACTCGATCGGATCCGACAGCACCCCGCGCTGGATCCCCTGGGCTGGAACCGACTCGACGGCACGCAGGACCAAGCTCGGTGGTCCGGCCGACCCCCGATGCCGATCGATCAACCGACCCACCACCAAGGTGAACCGATGGGCCCCCAGTTCTAACCCGGCCAGGAGCGGTGGTTTCACCCCGCGAGATAACTCCGCAAGCGATTTCTGAGGTATCGCTTACCCCAAGCTGTTTTCAAATATCGTTCCCGCCTTTGAACCTATCTCATGGGGTCATCGGCCAATGACCGGATCTTCAAAGCGAAGATCGAGGTACCGCGCCTCGGTCAAAAGCCTCGGTTTCTGACCCAACAACTGGCCCAACTGCTGCCAGCCGGCCAACAGCCGATCCCGGTTAAAGCGGAGCTCCAGGCCCGAATCTAAAAATAGGAAAAGGTCCCTTCCTTTAAGCCGAATGCTGCTCACCCGATGGCCGGCCAACCCCCCTTGACGATGAATCGCCTTCAGCAGTTCCGAGGCTTGATAGAAACCGGGGTACTTGAGCGTGGCACCGATCCGAAAGGAACCTTGCTGTCCTTCCAAATAGATGATGCTTAAGTGCGGCCATGGATTCGGCTGCCCCACGGAAAGAACGGTTCCCTCCTCGGTAACGGGATAGTACCGTTGGGAAGCGCGGACCTGGGCCACCACCGGTTTCGGCCGCAAAAACGCCTCCACCCGATTCGGAAAGACCCGCCGGATCGATTCCACCTCGGCGGTAGGATGGCGCTTCTCCAAGGCCTGCACCACCGACTTGAGATCCAGGCGAAAGATGGATGTGGGCGAAAGCAGGCGATACCGCTCGAGGGGCCTTTTAAGCTCCTTAGGCCAAGAGACCTGCAACTCTTGAACCTGAAAGCTTAAGGCCGACACGAAGGCATCGAACGCTCCCTGAACGCCTAGAAAGAGAAAGAGGCCCGAGGCGAGGCTGACGCTTAAAGCCGTGGCCCGTTTAGGCCTTGAATTTCTCGTCATGAAGCCACCGCGCACTCCACCGGTTTAAGGGCCGACAGCAACATCCGGCGGCACAGCTCCGGGAAGTCGATACCGGCCGCCGCGGCGGCCTTAGGCAAGAGACTCATCGTCGTCATCCCAGGAATCGTGTTCAGCTCCAGCAAAACCGGTCCCCTTTTGGGAACCAGGATCAGATCCACCCGGGAGAAGGAACGACACCCCAGGGCCTCGTGGGCCCGCTGGGCCAGCCTCTGAACCAACCGAGCGGTCTTGGGCAGTAGAGGAGCCGGTACCCGATACTCCGTCATTCCCGGTGTGTATTTCGCTGTAAAGTCGTAGAACCGGCGCTTCGGAACGATCTGGATGACCGGCAGAGGCCGATCCTGCAGGATGCCGACGGTCAGTTCCGGTCCCGGGAGGTACTCCTCCAACAGGATGCGGTCTCCAAAATCGGCCGCTTCTTGGATCGCGCGAGGCAAATCCTCTGGGCGGTCCACCAAGCTTATCCCGAACGAGGAGCCCTGGGCGACCGGTTTGATGAACAGGGGGAATTGAAAGGAGTGGCTTCGTTGACACGCGTTAAACGAATCCACGGGAACCGACCGCGGCACCGGAAGCCGGGCCGCCATCCAACGACGGCGGGCGAACACCTTATCCATCGCGTAGCGGGAGGCCTCGACCGACGACCCGGTATAAGGAATCCCCAACTGCTCCAAGAGCGCTTGAATCGAGCCGTCCTCTCCAAAAGGGCCGTGGAGGGCGATAAAGGCGTAATTCAGTCGAGCCTTCTTGATTTCTTTCGGAATCTCCTCCAGGTCCTGGGACAACTCCACCAACACCACCGGGAACCCCTTCCCTTTGAGCGCCTCGAAAATCACCTTCCCGCTCCTTAACGAGATCTCCCTTTCTGCGGAAGGGCCCCCGCAGAGAACCCCAATCGGTCCCTCGAATGAGGCCAGACCCCATCCTTCACCGGGTCTCGCCCCCTCAGAATTGTTCTTCACGGAAGCACCTGTACCTCCAACTCCAGGTTAAGTCCAAACCGCTGTTGAACCCGATGTCGAACCTCCTCGATCAGTTTTAAGACATCGGCGGCTTGGGCCTGCCCGCGGTTCATGATGAAGTTGGCATGAACGCTGGATACCTGCGCCCCACCGATTCGGTAACCCTTGAGCCCCACCTGGTCGATCATCCGGCCGGCCGATGGGCCTTGGGGTGGGTTTTTAAAGATGCAGCCGACCGAGGGAGCAGACCAGTCTTGGGTCCTTCGCTTGAATTCCCATAGGCGCTTGACGCGCCCGGCGATGGCCTGCGGATCGTCGTTAGCCAACGCGAGGTCGGCCTCCAGAACGATGCGGGGCTTAAGCTGCGTTGATCGATAGGTGAATCCCACTTCCTCTTTCGGGATCGTTTGGATCTCTCCCTTAAAATCCATGACCGTCACGGAGCGCACCACGTCGCCGAAGGCGTGGAGGTGACCCTCGTCATCGTGGGTTCCGGCGTTCATTCGAACCGCTCCCCCGACTCGGCCGGGAACGCCGGCCAAGAACTCCACCCCGCTTAACCCTTCCTCCTGGGCGCGGCGGATCAACCCTTCCAAGGGGAAACCCGCCTCCACTGAAAGGCCGTGGGAAGTGCGCCGAGTCGTCTCAAAATTTTTGACTCCCAAATGGAGGACCAGTCCTGGGATCCCGTCGTCGTGAACCAACAGGTTGGCTCCCCCTCCCACGACGGTCACCGGCAGATTCGCCTCCTGGGCCAATGGAAGCAGCCGGCGCAGCTCCTTTCGGTCGACCGGGTCGGCCCAGATCTCCGCGGGACCTCCGATGTGGAACGTGGTATGCCAGCGCATCGGCTCGTTAAACTTGACCCTTCCGGAGGTGATCGCGATCAGCTCTTCTTTAAGAGCACTAGAGACTAAGGCAGGCTCAATGGCCATAGAATCGTCGCTTCAACGCCTGCACCATTTTAAAGGCTAAATTCCCAACGGAGCCGGCCCCCATAAACAGGAGGAGATCCCCCGGCTTAGAGTCGACGACCAGTCGGGCCACGACCTCTCCCAAAGGTTGGAGACTTACCTTCTCCTTTCCGGTAGACCGAATCGCTTTCAGCAGCCGCTCACTGGTGATGCCGGAGAGCGGCTCCTCAGAGGCCGCGTAGATCGGAAGAAGGACCACTTGATCGGCCAGGGCAAAGGAGGAGCCGAATCGATTCAACAGGTACTTTGTCCGGGAGTAACGATGGGGCTGAAAGACGCAGCGGATCCGTCGAGGGAATTCCCCCAAATCGCCGGTTAAGCTCCGAGCCGCTTGAAGGGTCGCCTCGATCTCAGTGGGATGATGCGCGTAGTCCTCCACTACCCGAATGCCGCTCACCTCTCCTTGAACCTCAAACCGCCGATGGGCTCCACGATACCCCTCCAAAGCGGCCTGAACAATGGGAAAGTCGATCCTTAAAAGGTGAGCCACCGCCACCGCACTTAAGCTGTTGACCACGTTATGAATCCCCGGAATCTTAAGCCGGATCCACCCTAAGGACTTGCCCTGAAAAAGGCAGCGGCATCGACTTCCCCCCTTCTCGGAGGAGACCTCCACGGCCCGAAAAAGGGCGCCGGGCAACAGGCCGTAGGTCACCTGTCGATGGGGAACCGCCCTCAACAGCCGCCGAACTTGGGGGTTGTCCCAGCAGCCGATGACCGCCCCTTGAGGAGACAGCCTCTCGGCAAACCCGGCAAAGAGTTCCAAGATCTCTGAGCCGTTTCGGAAATAATCCAGATGCTCCTCATCGATGTTGGTGATGACGGCGATGGCGGGACTAAGCCACAACAGGGAACCGTCCGATTCGTCCGCCTCGACGACCGCGTGAGGGCCGTTTCCTACGCGCACGTTGCCCTTTAAGGAGTCTACCTCCGCTCCCAAAAGGACCGTGGGATCGCGCTTCGCCCGGATGAGAAGCTCAGCAATCAAAGCGGTGGTCGTGCTTTTCCCGTGAGCGCCGGTCACGGCAATGACCTTTCGACCCGAAAGAAGCCTCGCCACCATCTGGCCTCGATGCAAAACCGAGAGGTTCCGATTCCGGGCCGCGATCAACTCGGGATTCTCTGGGAGGATCGAAGAGGAGTAGACGACCACCTGCGCATGGTCCAGATGGTGGGACGAATGCCCCAGGAAAATTTTACCCCCTTGGTCCTCAACCTTCTTTAAGAGAACGTTTCGCTCAGTATCGGAGCCGGTGACCTTTTCCCCTCGGGCCAACAGGATCTGAGCCAGAGCGCTCATCCCGATCCCTCCCATCCCGACCAAATGCGCTCTCACCCCTTAAACGAACCTCCGTACAAAAGCTTCCAGCCGCGCTGCCGCCGATCCGTTGGTTTGGGCTCGCAGGGCGGTTCGCATCCGATCCAACCGATTCGGATCTCCCAAAAGACCTTTCACCGTCTCCCATAAGATCGGAGGCGTCAATCCCTTTTCCTCAAAAACCACCGCCCCACCGACCGATGCCATCCAGTGAGCATTGGCGCGCTGGTGTCCTCCTCCATGAGGATACGGAATCAGAACCGCGGGAAGTTGGTATTCGACCATCTCGGTGATCGTGGTCGCCCCAGCCCGAGAGATACTTAAAGTCGACGCCATCAGGGCCAGGGGCAGATCGTAAAGGTACGAAAAGACCCGCGCCGCCATCTGCCAACGGCGATAGGCCATTTCCACATGAACCGCCTGTTTCTCGCCGGCTAAATGGAGTACCTGGACCTTCTGACGGTCCTGAGGGGATTGCTGCTCCCACAGGGCTACCGCTAACGCGTTGACGGCTTGAGAGCCCTGACTGCCTCCCATAATCAAAAGGACCGGGCGGTCTCCGTCCAATTGAAAGTAGGCCCTGGATTTCTCGACGCTTACGCCCTTCAAGGAAGACCGGATTGGATTCCCCGTAACCTCTACCCGGGCGCGAGTGGGCAAGTAGAGCCTCGTCTGCGGGAAACTGACCGCGACCCCGTTGGCGAAATGAGCCAGCCATCGATTCGCCCTTCCGGGAAGGACGTTCTGTTCATGGATCACGGTGGGAATCCGAAAGAGACGAGCGGCCACCACCGCCACGGCGCTTAAGTACCCGCCAAACCCAACCACCACCTGGGGCCGATGGACACGGACCAGCCGGAAGATCCCTCGAACGGCACGCCACTGATTTAGAAGATAGCGTGGAAAAAACCACTGTCTCAAAGGGGTAAAGGGTTTCAACCCTACCCTCAGCCATTCCACCGACGCATCCTTCCCCACGGTCCGATCGATCGATCGGTTGGTGCTCAAGAGAAGACAGGTACCCTGGCCCTGAAAGCGCTGCGCGCCTTGGAGACGCTCCGCCAAGCTGAGCGCCGGAATCAGATGCCCTCCACTTCCTCCCGCTACCAAAAGCGCCTTCACCCCACCACCTCTTTTGAAAAGACAGTGGGTTTGGCCCATAACCGATGAGGGATGGTCCCTCGACGAAAAAGTTTCCTTTTGGCTAAAAGAGGTGGTGGGGTCACTTTTCTTCGATCCCCATCCAAGCAGAGTTTCCCCTGGTTACGTTCAAAAGAAGCGCGACACCGATCAGATTCACCACGAGAGCGGTTCCCCCATAGCTTAAGAAGGGCAGCGGCAGCCCCTTCGTGGGAAACGCCCCCAGGGTCACCCCCACATGGATCAACGATTCCAACGCCAAGAGCAGCACGACCCCCAATCCCACCAAGGCACCGAACGGATCGGAGGCCCTAAGCGCCATCCGGGTCCCGTACCAAATGAGAAGGCCCAACAACACGAGCACCGCCGCGGTCCCGACCATCCCTAGCTCTTCTCCAACGATGGCAAAGATGAAATCGGTGTGCGCGGCGGGAAGATAAAACAGTTTCTGCCGGGATTCCCCTAACCCTACGCCAAAGAGCCCACCCGATCCTAAGGCGACCAACGATTGAATGAGCTGAAAGCCGGCCCCCTCCGGGTCGGCCCAAGGATTCAAGTAGGCGAGGATCCGACGAACCCGATAAGGCTTCATCCAAATGAGTCCGATCACCACGGGAACAGCGGCCAAAAACAGCGGCAGCAGCACTCTCCAGGGAACCCCCGCGATAAAGAAGAGCATGAGGGCTACCCCGACCAACGCCATCGTCGTGCCCAAATCCGGTTCCGCCAGAATCAAAGCGGAGGTGATCCCCAACACCACTAAGGCCGGTAATACGCCTCGGAAGAAATCTTCCAAGTGGCCGCGCTTGCGCATCAAGACATCGGCGAGATACAGGATCAGCGCGAGTTGAGCGATCTCGGAAGGCTGAATCGATAAGAAACCGATTCGAAACCAACGGCTGGCCCCAGAGACTCTGTGCCCCAAGCCGGGAATCAGAACCGCCGCCAATAAAATGAGAACCATACCCATAAACGGCTTGGAGCACCGCCGGATCGCTTTAGGATCCAAGCTCAACACCCAACCGGAGAGGCACAGGCCCACGAAGAGATAGAACAGGTGCCGCTTCAAGAAGTAGGTGGAATCGTGGTACGTTTCCTGAGCGTAAATGGCGCTGGTGGAGTAGACCATCACCACCCCGAAGGCTAAGAGGAGGGCCGTGACGATCAAGAACCTCCGCCTTAAGTGCCGCACAGCCGTCGCACCTCCTCCGTAAACCGCTCTCCCCTTTCCTCAAAGTCCCGAAACATGTCGAAGCTGGTGCACATCGGAGAAAGAAGGATCCATTCCCCCGGCTGAGCCATCTCAAAGGCGGCCTTCACCGCTTCGGGGAGTGTTTGGGTTTCCCGAATAGGAAAATGCCTTCTTAAATGTGAGGCGATCTTCGGCCCATCCTCCCCCATGAGGACGGCGGCCTTGAGTTTCTTCCGGCAGGAACGGAGGGACCGAAAATCGGACCCCTTGTCCCTTCCGCCCGCGATCAGGATGACCCGTCCCGGAGCCGCCTGGATCGCTCGAAGCCCAGAGGCCACCGTGGTGGACTTCGAATCGTTCACAAAGGTGACCCCTCGAATCGTGGCAACCACCTCCTGCCGGTGCGCCAGCCCCTTGAAAGACCGAAGGACCTCTCCCATCGTCTGAGGCGGAACCCCCAACAGGCCCGTAACACAGGAAGCGGCTAAGGCGTTCTCTTCGTGGTGCCCCCCCGGCTTAAACAGAGCCTCTCGCGGACAGATCGGTCCGGAAAGGTCCGGCAAGGCAAGCCTCAACCACCCTTTCTCCACACAGGCCCCCACCACCGACCGGGTCCGACTAAAACGGACCAGGGAACACCGAACGGCACGCTTTAAAACTTGAGAGGTGGGATCATCGGCGTTTAAAACCGCCCAGCTCTCGGATCCCTGGTAAGCCAACAGCCTGGCCTTGGCCTTAAGGTAGTCGGCAAGCGAACCGTGTCGATCCAGGTGATTGGGACTCACGTTTAAGACGGCCGCCACCTCGCTGTGAAAGGAAAGGCTCGTCTCCAACTGGAAAGAGCTTACCTCCAAGACAACCACCGTGGAAGGCTGAATTTGAGGTAGGAGGCCGCAGAGCGGCTGCCCGATGTTCCCGCCAATCACCACTTCCCTTCCCGCAGCCTTTAAAATCTCCCCCACTAAGGTGACCACCGTCGATTTCCCATTACTGCCGGTGACCGCCACCATTCTCCCCGAGGTGTACCAGCTTCCCAGTTCGATCTCGCTGACCACCGGGATGCCCTCCTGGCGGGCCCATCGGATGGGAGGAGCCGTTAAAGGAACACCGGGGCTCACCACGATGAGGTGAGATCCACGGATAAAGGCTGGGGTGTGTCGACCGCATTCCACCCAAGCTCCCTGAGCCGCTAATTCGTCTGCCACCGATTGCAACGCAGGATCCCGGGAAACCTCCGTCACCCGAACGAGGCACCCGAGCTTGAGCAACCAACGGGCCGCCGCGATCCCGCTTCGGGCCAGGCCCACCACAGTCACCAGCGTCCCGGGACCCGGTCGTCGAACCGGCATGAGAAGATACCTCCTTCCGTCATTGCGAGGAGTTCGCCAAGGTTCGTGGTGGACGACGAAGCAATCCACAAACGAGATTGCTTCGCCCTTTCAGGGCTCGCAATGACAGCTCATATAGAATCATCGCAGCTTTAACGTGCTGAGCGACAACAACGCCAACACCGCCCCCACGATCCAGAAGCGAACCGTTACCTTCGACTCCGGCCAGCCCTTTAACTGGAAATGGTGATGAAGCGGCGCCATCAAGAAGACCCTTCGACCGGTCAACCGGAAGGAGACCACCTGTAAAATGACCGAAAGGGCTTCCATCACAAAGATCCCGCCGACTAAAACCAAAAGAAGCTCCTTCTTAATCAAGACCGCCACCGCCCCAATGGCGCCCCCTAAGGCCAACGATCCGGTATCCCCCATAAAGACGGAGGCCGGATGGGCGTTATACCAGAGGAAGCCCATGCTGGCTCCGACGAGCGCCGCGCAGAAGACGGCCAACTCCCCTGCGCCGGCCAAGAAAGGAATGAACAGGTAATCGGCCAGCCCCCGATGGCCGGAAAGGTAACTCATCGCGATTAAACAGAGGCCAATCATGCTCATGCAGCCGATGGCCAATCCATCCAACCCGTCGGCGATGTTGACTGCGTTCGAGGCTCCCACCACGACCAGGATCGCGAAGGGAATGTACCAAAATTTTAGGTCGATCGGCGACTGTTTGACAAACGGAACCTCTAGGGAAGTTGGATAGGAGCCACTGCTTAACAGAATCCCGATAAAGCCAAAGGCGATCAAACCTTGCCCGATCAGCTTCGCCCGAGCCGACAGCCCCTTGGATTGGTTCTCACGGAGCTTGGCCAAATCGTCCATCCCTCCGACGAGCCCTAAGGCGGCCGTCACTCCCACAACCAATAGGAGCTTCCCATTCAACAGATCTCCCCAAAGGAGAGTCGATCCGATGAGGGCCAGAAGAATCAGCAGCCCTCCCATCGTAGGGGTTCCATCCTTGTGGCGATGCAGATCGTAAAGGTCCCGAACCTCCTGCCGCTGGCGAACCCGCTGACCGACCTTGAGGGCCGTCAACCATCGGATCACGACAGGGGCCAACCACAGCGTGATCAAGAAGGCGGTGACGCTGGCCATCGCCGCCCGAAACGTAATGTACTTAAAGACATTGAACCCAAACCACCAATCCCTTAAAGGGTAGAAGAGATGGTAGAACATGCCAACCCCGCACCTTTGCCATGTGATCCTTCGCTACTTCCCAAATTCACAGACCATCCTCTCCGACAGCGGCACAAAGGTGCGGGGCCAAGACCCGCTCCATCCGCATGGCCCGCGATCCTTTGATGAGGACCGTATCCCCAGACCGCAGGACCCCTCTCAAGAACTCACCGGCCTCCTCGACCGTGTCGAAACTCCGACCGTTCTGTCGGGAAAATCCGCTCTCCCAGGCCCCGACCAGGAGGGCGCCGGCCAAATGGCCCACCGTCACGAGGAGATCCACCTTGGCCGTCTTCATCCAGCGACCCGCCTCACGATGCAGCGGCTCTGCCCTTTCCCCCAACTCCAGCATATCGCCGAGGACGGCGATCCGCCTTCCGAGGCCGTGGGTCTCACTCAAGACCTCCAAGGCAGCCTTCAGGGAAGCCGGATTGGCGTTGTACGTATCGTCGAGAACGAGACAGCCGTTCAGCCTCGTCTGGACGAGGCGCCCGGGTAAAGGAGGCACACTCTTAAGACGCTCCACACAGGAGGGAAGCGGTCTTCCCAACGCCTCGGCAGCAGCAATTGCCCCGAGGGCATTGATCAGATTGTGGCGGCCCGGCAAAGGAACCGTTAACTCCCAGCGATCGTTAACCCGGCAACGGGATCCCCAGCTCTCTACGACGACCCGATCGGCGCGAACGTCTGATCCCAGATGGGATCCAAACCAACGAACGGTATGGGGCAATCGTTGGCCTGCTTCCCAAAGCAACGGGTCATCGGCATTCAAGACCAGAAGGCTCCTTGAATCCATCCCCTCCCAGAGTTCTCCCTTGGCCCGAAGGACCCCTTTTAGATCGCCAAATGTTTCCAGGTGGGCGGGCCCTATGTTGGTGATGAGCCCCACCGTTGGCTGGACCATGCTCGTCAGTTCCCGAATCTCTCCCCACCGATTGGTTCCCAATTCCAGTACCGCGCTTCCATGCCCCTCTCGAAGCCGAAGGAGAGCCCGAGGGACGCCGATTCGGTTGTTCTCGGTCCCCGGGGTAAACAAAACCTCTTCTCGGTCGGAAAGCAAGTGGGCCAACATCGTTTTGGTGGTACTCTTTCCGGTGGAACCGGTGATGGCCACGACCGGAATCGAGAAGCGATCCCGGTGAAATCGGGCGAGATGACCCAACGCCCTTAAGGTATCCGAAACCTTCCAAATCGGCCCTGGAACTTGGGACCCCAAAGGCCAGCGCTCGACCAAAGCCCCGGCCGCGCCATGGGCAAAGGCCTCTTTAAGGAAATCGTGCCCATCGAATCGTTCCCCTCGAAGGGGAACAAACAGTTCCCCAGCGTCAATCGTGCGGGAGTCGGTTGAGACGCCGCAAACGCCTCCCGGTTCTCTTCCAGAAACGACCACTCCGCTGGTGGCCGCTTGAATCTCCTTCGGTGAGAAGGCACTCACAGGATGGCCGGCTCCTCGGCTCTTAACCATTCCCTCACCACCGCCCGATCGTCAAACGGGATCACGCGATCCTTCACGATCTGCCCAGTCTCATGGCCCTTGCCGGCGATGAGCAGCAACCCATCGGCCTCCATCGATTTCAACGCGGTGCGAATCGCTTGCCGTCGATCCAACACCATCTCCCACGGGGTAGCCTGCCCCTTCATTCCAGCCGATATCTCCCCAGCAATTTGACGGGGATCTTCAGAACGAGGGTTGTCCGACGTCACGATCACCCGATCGGCCAGCTCCTCGGCCACTTGGCCCATGCGAGGCCGTTTCGTCCGATCCCGATCCCCTCCGCATCCGAACACCAGCAGGATCCGACGTCGTGTGGCCGCTCTCAATTGGGTCAAAACAGAGCGCAGGGCTTCCTCGGTATGCGCGTAGTCGACAAGAATCGGAAACGGCTGACCGGCCTCGATTCGTTCCAACCGTCCCGGTACCCCGGGAAAATTCTCAATCCCCGGCAGAACGCTCCTTAAGGGAACCCCACACCCCATCACCGCCCCTAAGGAGGCCAGTAAGTTCTGCACGTTGTGTCGCCCGATCAGCCCCCAGCGAATCGAAAAGGTCCCCTCGGGACTTTTCACCTCGCAGGTCGTCCCCTCCAACGTACAGAAAATCTTGCTGGCCACCAGATCCGCCTGGGCCGAAGAAGCCGAGCCGTCCACCAGACGGTAGGTCAACAGACGGCTTCTGGCCGCTTTCTTGACCGTCTCCGAGACCGGGTCGTCTTGGTTGACCACCGCAACGGCATCTGGTTCGAGCTGCTCAAAGAGGCGAAGCTTTGCTTCAAGATACCGCTCCATGGTTTCGTGGTAATCCAGGTGTTCCGGGGTCAAATTGGTGAAGACCCCGCAGGCCCATCGGATGCCGTCCACCCGATGCTGATCCAGGGCATGCGAGGAGACCTCCATAGAACAGGCCTTCAAACCGCGGGCGAGCATCTTCGCTAAGGCAGCTTGAAGGACGGTGACCCCGGGCGTTGTATTCTCGGAAGGATACTCGGCCTCTCCTATCCGGGTCACGACGGTCCCCATCAATCCGCACGGGATCCCTGCGGTGTTCAGGAGATGTTGGGTAAGCCACGAAACGGTGGTTTTCCCATTCGTCCCCGTAATTCCAACTACCTTCAACTTCCGGGAGGGAGCTCCGGTAAAGGCATGCACCAAAGGCCCCAGAAGGGCTCGGGTGTTGTCCACCGAAAAAAAGAAAACCTCTCCTCCAGAAAAGTCCCGAGCAGAACCGAAGGGACTCTCCACGAAGACCACCCGGGCTCCTCGGCGAACGGCCTCCTCAACGAATCGATGGCCATCGGCACGCGTGCCTCGCACCGCGACAAACAGGGCACCGGGCCGGACCCTCCGAGAATCATCGGTCACCTGATGGATGGCAACCGGAGGAATCGGACCCGCGAGTCGAATCCCACCGGCTTGAAGAAGCTCCGGCAGCCTCCAAATCCTTGAGGGTTTAAGATTAAGATCGTTCATCGTTTTTCGCGGTCTGTAAAACCCGTTGGTTCAAATACGCCAAACTGTCCGCCGCCACCTGCTTAAAGACCGGCGCCGAAACCACGCCGCCGTAGTAAACAGGCCGAGGTTCATCCACCACCACAACGATGCTGAGCTTAGGCTCCTCCATCGGAACAAAACCTAAAAAGGAGGCCACAAATCGGGAGTGAGAGTACGTTCCGTTGGACTCCACCTTTTGCGCGGTCCCGGTTTTACCGGCGGCCCTCATCCCAGGCACCCGGGCCAATTTCCCTGTTCCCTCTTCCACGACAGCGGTTAAGATCTCCTTAAGCTGCATAGCGGTCTCAGCCGAAATGACGCGACGCACCGCTACTGGTCCAAAGCGGTGGACAACGTTGCCATTCGTATCTTGGATTCCCTTGACCATCCAGGGACGCATGAGCCAACCTCCATTGGCGATGACCGAAATGGCTTGGGCCAATTGAAGGGCCGTTACGGTGACCTCCTGGCCAATGGGGATAGCGGTGATGGACGGCTTCGACCATTGACGAGGAGGTTTGACCGTTCCCCTCACCTCCCCGGGAAGGCCTACCCCCGTCGGTACGCCAAACCCAAAGGCCCGAATCCCATTATAAAGGGAAGCGGCCCCAAGCCGCATGGCAACTTTGGCGGTGCCGATGTTGCTGGAGTGGGTCATCACCTCGCGAAAGGTCAACCACCCATGCGGGGTATGATCGTGAAGCACATGGCCTGCCATGAAAAAGGCCCCCTGCTCACAGTAAAACTTCTCTTCGGGAGAAACCGCTTGGGTCCCTAAAGCCACCGCGGCCGTTACGATTTTAAAGACCGAGCCGGGCTCAAAGGTGTCGGTGACGGCCCGATTGCGTCGAACCCCGGGGGGGACTTGAGAGGCTTGATTCAAATCGAAGGTGGGGCGATTCACGAGGGCCAGTATCTCACCGGTCATCGGATTCATGACCACGAGGCACGCTCCCTGGGCGTTCCTTTCTCGATAAACACGATCCAATTCTCTCTCCGCGATGAACTGGATCATCGTATCGAGAGTCAACTCCAGCTCTAACCCGTCTCGTGGAGCCGCCATCTGCCCTTCCCAAGCTCCCACAGGGCGAGACCGGGCATCTCGGGCCAACCACCGCCAACCCGGCTCTCCCTTAAGCAACCGATCGTAGGCCATCTCCAAACCCTCTAGTCCCTGAGCGTCGCTGCCGACAAATCCGATGAGATGGCTGGCCAGGTAGCCATGGGGATAAAGCCGTTGGGGTTCCATCAAGAAGTCCACCCCTTTAATGCGCATCGCCCGGATGCGGCCGGCGGTGGCGTTTGGAATCCGACGGGCCAGCCACACGAAGCCCCGGTCCCGCCGAGAGAGCTGCGATTCCAACTCTTGGACCGAGCGATTCAACCAAGGGGCCAGTCGACGAGCCACCCAGGAAGGACTCTTCACGTGGTGAGGATCCGCGAAAACCGACGTCAACCGAATGGAAACGGCCAACGGTCTGCCGTGCCGATCCAAGATGGCTCCCCGGGTAGGGGCAAGTTCTAAGACCTTAAGGTGCTGTTTACTGGCGAGGGATACCCAATAGGCAGGATGGACCATCTGTACCCAGATGAGGCGAACCCCTATGGCCACGGTGACCATGAGAAATCCCATGAGCACCAGCGCCACGCGGGTCTTTTGCGCCGCGGTCAACACCGTTGGGCTCTAACCTGAAAGAGTCCCTCACCCACCCACGTCACCTTGAGGACACCGTGGCCTCAAGTTGACGTTGAACCACACTTACCGGTCGCCCGCTGGTTGCGCTTCAGCCTGCTGGCCGCTCTCCAGCCAGCGGGTTGTCACCGTCTTAACTCCCCGCCACCAAGTCGGCTCCCCCTCGGAAAGGTTCCTTGAAATGGGTGCGGGCGAATGATTCTGTATCGGGTGTTGCAAGATCTCCACGCTGGTTGGAGCGGTCAACCGTACCTCTTGCTTTACCAACCGCCGATCCAACACGATGGGTGATTGCAACGTGAAGACATTGTAGTTGAGCACCCGATGCTGGTCAAGGAGATCGTCCCTTTTAAGTCTTGATTTTTCCACAAGGTACCCCTCGGTAATGAGGGATACCCTCTGCTGAACGTACCAAAGGGAAAGTCCTGTTCCTAAACACAAAAAGATAAAAAAGCGCCGCATCCGTTATCCCTCGGGAAGGCCGCGCTGATGCGCGGCACTTTCCTGGACTGGCCGCTGGCGCAGCCAGAAACGTATGGGAAGAGGCAGGCGTTGGGCCATCCGCAGACGAGCGGATCGAGCGCGAGGATTCTGGCTTACTTCTTCCGGTGAGGGACGAATCGGCTTCTTGGTCACCACTCGACAGAGGCCCTGCCGCGTTTGTTCCCCAAAAATCTCTTTAACGATTCGATCCTCCAAGGAATGGTAAGCCAAGACCGCTAATCGCCCTCCGGGACGCAAAACCTGGAAGGCCTGGGCCAGACCTCGCGGCAATAATTCCAGCTCCCGGTTCACCGCAATGCGGATGGCTTGGAAGGAACGAGTCGCCGGATCGATCCTCCCTCGGCGAGTTTCCCGTGGAACCGCCCGTCGGATCGTCTCGGCCAATTGGGTCGTTGTGTGGAAGGGACGCCCTTGAACGATTCTTCGGGCGATCCGAGAAGCCCACCGCTCCTCGCCAAACTCGTTCAAGAGCCGACGAAGCTCCTTCACCGAGGAACGCTGAACGATTTCTCCCGCCGTTCGCCTCTCGGTTTGGTCCATCCGCATGTCGAGGGGACCCTCCCGATGAAAGCTAAACCCACGATCCGGTTTTTCCAACTGAAGGGCCGAAACCCCCAGGTCGAAGAGGACGGCATCGACGGCTGGAACGCCCAGTTCTCCCAACAACCGTGCCAGCTCTGCGAAGGACCGATGGAGGAGTTTCACCTGATCTTGAAACTCCTCCAACCGGGCTTGGGCAAACGCCAAAGCCTCCAGGTCGCGATCCACCCCGATGAGAAGCCCTTGGGGTCCAATCGCTTGGAGGATGATTTCGGCATGACCGCCCAGTCCAACCGTTGCATCCAAAACAACAGCCCCAGGTTGTAGCGCCAATCCATGGAGTATCTCCTTAACAAGAACCGGTCGATGGACGATCTTCACTCGGGGAGCAGTTGTTCCGCGATCTCTTCATAAGATTCCTTGAATTGTCCGTAGAACTTTTTCCACTCTTCCTTGTCCCAGATCTCGATCCGGTTCGAAACTCCCACTAAGACGACGTCCCGCTTGATCCCCGCGAACTCTTTGAGGTACGGAGGAACCAACACCCGCCCTTGTCGATCGCACGTTAACTCCACCGCCCCCGAAAAGTAAAAGCGATTAAAACGCCGAGCCTCCTGCTTGGTGAAGGAGAGGGCTCGAAAACGATTCTCCTGAGAACGCCATTCGTCTTCCGGGAAAAGGAAAAGACAGCGGTCCAGTCCCCGAGTGACGACGAACCGCTCCACGAAGTGCTCCTTCATCACCTCCCGGAAACGGGAGGGGATGATGAGTCGCCCTTTACGATCGATGGTATGTTCGTGCTCTCCGTAGAACATATTCGGTGCCAGGCACCTTTTTCAAGAGGGTGCCTGGCACCGTCTTAAGGATGCCTGGCACCGTAAAAAGCGGAAGGGGCAGCCACCGATCGACCCTTGGGCTGCCCCTCCGCATTCAAGGGGCTGTGGATGCGCCTATAGAGCAGCTGCGGTTATCTCCCGCCGCGCTCCATTGCCTCTCCCCCGAAGGGGGCTCCCCGATAAAGGCAAACCCGACGGCATCCACAACCAAATCCTCCAAATCTCAAGTCCTCTACTATCCTCCACTCTACTCCACATCGAAGCAAAGAATACACGGGCGCATCGGTTTTGTCAAGGGGAAAAAAGGAGGAAATTTTCTACGCGAGGGGCCTAACAGGAAAGCTTACTTAAGAGCCGGCTCTTAACTCTGGAAGGAGGCTAAGGCCGTCGAACGGCACGATGCGTGGCAAACTCACGTGCCATTCTCTTTAAACTTCGCTGGAATTGCTGCTGCTGAGTGCGCAGACTGAAGAATTCGGGTCCTACTCCCAACAGATAGGTTCCCGACCAAAGGAGATCTTTCGTGGCCGCATCGTTCAGTTGGAGGTGGATCACCGTCCCTTGGGAGTCGTCTACCGATCCGGTGAAGACAGCATCCACGGAAAAGGTCTTGGCAATCTCCTCGAAGTTGGGTGGACCTCCTCCCCTCGGATCGGTCAAAGGGAGTTCCACCAAATCGGTGAAACCAGCTCTTCTCAACTCCTCGGTAAACAACTGCGTGATCAATTGACGGCGGGCTGGACTCTCCGATGGAATGGTGAAGGGAAGGACCGCTACCCGTTGGATCGTCCCCCAGGGAGCCTCCGGTCTCGAATAGAACGATACCGAGGAGCCACAGCCGGTCGCCCCACCGATGATCAAGCCAACCACCCACCAAAGTCTAAACCACCGCCTCTGCACGATCACCCCCATGAAGGAACGTTACTCCATCGAGTGAGTGGAGAGGAAGCCTGTAAGCCGGATTCTGTCCCCCACTGCTTCGTTTTGCGAAACAAAACAGTGGGGGGATGGCCATTCCTCTTGATCCCCACCTTACGATGGAGATTCGTTAGCGACCTACCCTCCTTGCCTTGGCCTTTTCAAGCCGAACTGCGAGCGGGCTACTCGTGGCAAGGTCTACTTGGTCTTGCTCCGCGGAGAGATTGCCGCGTTTCACCCCCCGTGAGATACAGTTGCACTTACATATCTCACGGGGACTCGTCTCTGTGGCTCTAATCCTCCCCTTTCGAGGGGTGGGCGTTACCCACTCCGCTTGCCCTATGGAGTCCGGACTTTCCTCCCACCCACAGACGTTGGTGAGCGACCATCCGGCCTCCTCTCCGGAAAGCATTATACCTTTAAATGGTGCCAGGCACCCGAAAATAGTGCCTGGCACCCATGCCTGGCACCTGCTGATCACCAGAAGGTAGGCTGTTGGGAATCCGAAACGGATGGGGAGGGGTTCTTCCGAGAAACCGGTTGACGCCTCAATCCCTCGGTGACGGCCCGGTTGGCCAACCGATCCGCCGCTCGGTTCTCCTTCCTCGGGACGTGCCGAATCCCGAATCGATCAAACCCCTGGACCAGCTGGTGGATCAACACGTGAAGCCATTTAAGTTGAGGATCCCGTACCCGATATTCCCCGATGATCTGTCGGGCCAGAAGCTGGCTATCGGTCAAAACGGTAACCTGCCGCTTCCCCAGCTTTAAGGCCTCCTGAAGCCCCACGAGGAGGGCGCAGGATTCCGCCACGTTGTTGGTGGCCTCTCCCAGATAGGTGGCTACCTCTTTGAGCCGTCGCCCCGATCCGTCTGAAATCAGTACCCCGACTCCGGCAGGACCGGGATTGCCACGGGCCGCTCCATCGATCTGTATCCGTACGCCTAGGCTAGCCCGTTGGCGCTCAGTCGATTTGAGCTTAGCCATTCGTCTCAAAGTAGAGCAGCCGGGCGCACGACTCGCACGTCACCAGACGAGTCGCAATTTGAATCTCGTTAATCGTCTGGGGGGGCAGCACCATAAAACAACCCCCGCAAGCTTGACCTCGGACGGGAACGAGGGCGAGGCCCTCTTTGTTGGCCAGGATCCGATCGTACTGGAGAAGAATGGGAGGTTCCATCCTGGGAACCACGGCGGACCGCTGGGACTCAAGTTCTTGCAAGGAGGACTGAATCTTCTCGGTCTCTTCCTCTAACTGGGTGAGGGTCTGGGCTAAGCGTTCCTGCCGGACCTTAAGCTCTTGCCTCTGCGCCGTCAAGCGGACCTTGATTCGGTCTGTTTCCTCCATGAATTTTAGAATCTCTTCCTCCGTCACCGATTGATCGGCCTTGAGGCCTTCGATCTCCTTGTTCATGGCGGAGTACTCTTTGTTCGTCTTGACCTGGAACAGCTGCCCCTGGAGTTTCTTGATCTGGGTCTCTTTCTGTCCCAACTCCATCTCCATTTGGTTGCGCCTGATCTCCAGGGACTTGTACTCCTCCTCCACCTTTTTAACCTGCTGGGCAAACCGATCGACCTCGCCCTTCCCGCGAGCCGCCTCGGCGGGCTTGGACATGAGCTCACGTTTAAGCTCGTAGATCTGGGTATCCAGTCCCTGAAGCTCCGTGAGAATTTTGAGTTGATCCGCTATAGAAACCGTGGCCATGGTGTTTCATTTGTGGGCGCAACAGGACTTGAACCTGTGACCTCTACGATGTGAGCGTAGCGCTCTAACCGACTGAGCTATGCGCCCTTAAAACCTCTCCCTCTTTATTCTACGGGAAGAAGCGAGTGAAGGGAATATAATAAACCGTATGAAGCTGGCCAAGGCCCGTTGGACGATCCTCTTCCTGACGATCATCGGAGGAGGCTCTCTTTTCTTCGCGGAGGCGGGAAATCTCCTCGTGGTGGAAGACCGTTTCCCTCATGCCGAGATGGCCTTGATCCTTTCGGGAGAAGCCGCCTCTCGTGCCCTGGCCGCCCGGGATCTCTACCGCGCCGGAAAGATTGACCAAATCTTAATCATCCCGGATCCGCCGAGTCCCGTTAACGGAGAGCTGGTCAAGCTAGGACTTGTGGACCCTGCCCTTCCTTCCCTCTCAGAGCGAATCCTGACCGCTTCCGGGATACCTCGAGCCAAGATCGTTTTCCTGCCCCATCCGGTGGATGGAACGATTGAAGAGGCGCTGCAGGTCCGAAGATACTTCAAAGGGCGATCCCCCCATCGGCTGGTGGTCGTCACCTCCCGGTTCGCCTCTCGTCGCGCCCGCTTCATCTTCCGCCAGGTCTTAAAAGACCACAACGTGGAGGTTCTGGTGGTTCCAACCCCTTACGATTCCTTTAAACCGGATCGGTGGTGGTTACACCCCCGAAACGCCCTCCACGTTGTGATGGAGTACCTCAAATTCATCCCGAACGGATGGACTCTTCTTAAGAATGAATTTTCGGGCCGATAGCTCAGCGGTTAGAGCGGCTCACTCATAATGAGCGGGTCCCAGGTTCGAATCCTGGTCGGCCCAAAATTACAGCCAGGTGCGCTCTTCGCTTAAGGTGCCAAGCTCCAGGAAGGTTCGAAGGCGCCGGGAACGGGTGGGGTGACGAAGCTTCCGAAGGGCCTTGGCCTCGATCTGGCGGACCCGCTCGCGGGTCACGTTGAAGATCGCTCCCACCTCTTCGAGGGTCCGCGGATAGCCGTCTCCGATTCCAAAACGAAGTCTTAAGACCTGCGCTTCTCTGTCCGTTAAAGTCTCCAGGACCGATTCCATCTGCTCCTTGAGCATGGCATACGCGGTGGCGTTGGCCGGAGAGATGGCTCGCTTGTCCTCGATGAAGTCCCCAAAGTGGGTATCCCCATCGTCTCCGATGGGGGTCTGCAGGGAGATCGGTTCTTGAGCGATCTTCAAGATTCCCCGCACCTTTTCCACCGGCATCCGCATCTGGGCGGCAATCTCCTCAGGAGTAGGCTCCTTGCCGTTTTCCTGAACCAGCTGCCGGGAGGTCCGAATGAGTTTGTTGATCGTCTCCGTCATGTGAACCGGGATCCGGATCGTCCGGGCCTGGTCCGCGATGGCCCGTGTGATGGCCTGTCGGATCCACCAGGTCGCGTAGGTGGAGAACTTGTAGCCCCGTTCGTACTCAAACTTGTCCACCGCCTTCATGAGACCGATGTTGCCTTCCTGAATCAAGTCTAAGAAAGACAACCCCCGATTGGTGTACTTCTTGGCGATCGAAACGACGAGGCGCAAGTTGGCCTCCACCAGGGCCCGTTTCACCTTGGTGTAAACCATCTCCCGCCGTTTCAAATCGGCCAGTAACTCCTCCACCACCTTCTTCGGCTGACCGAGAAACCGCTGGGTGGCCCGATGCTCTTTCTGCAAAGCGGCCACCCTCTTGCGCCGACCCTCTTGCTGCCTCGTCCGAACCTTGAGGATCTCTCGTTCTAAGCGGATCAACTCGGCAAAGGCCTTTTTAAGTTTCTTAGCGATCTCCTCCACCACGGGACTCATCAGCCGCATCGCGAGGATGTACTGCAAACGTTTCTTTTCCGATCGGGTGGTACGAACCTTCTGGGCCAGGCGCAGAAGCTTCGGCAGAAGCCGCTCTTTCCGACGAAAGTCCTCGGTGACGTACTCTTCCGGATTGGATTGTCTCACCTTGATCCCGTGGATCAAGTCCATCACCTCCCGCCGAGCCAAAATCGAAGAGAAGAGAACGTCCCGATAGCGAACCTCGGCCTCCTTGATCTCCTTGGCCAGGCGCAGCTCATTCTCTCGAGACAGAAGTGAAATCTGCCCCATTTGCCTGAGGTACATCCGGACCGGATCGTCCACCGGAGCCGCACGAACGCCCTCCGGCTCTTCCTCCGATTTCTCTTCGGACGACCCCTCGAGGCCCTCCCCCTCCTCCTTCTCCGGGCTTTCCTCCCGAGAAGGGGCCAGCTTCACCTCTTCCGCGGAGTCCACAATCTCGATGTTTTCGTTGCCCAGGATCGTTAGGATCTCATCGATCTCTTCCGAGGAGGTGACGTCCTCCGGCAGAAGGTTGTTGACCTCTTCGTAGGTCAACCTTCCCTTCTCTTTTCCTAAGGCAATCAGTTTTCTCAGTTCGTACAATTGCTTCATTCCCCGATGCTCTTTCGCTGCTTGGGCCCTCATGATTTTGCTTTGATCAACCGGCTGTACTCTAAGATGAGCTGGGTGGTGGCAGCTTCATCTGCCTGCTCTTCGGCTTGTCGGATCAAGCTCTGCAAGCCATCCAGCGAAGCGCGCCGCCGACCATCCTCAATCTTCTTTAAGACCTCCTCAAAGGTCTTTTCCTTCTCCACCACGATATCGGCCCAAGCAAGCCACTGCGCCAATCGGCTCTCCCACTCGTCCGACCCCCTAGGCAAACGGCTCATTAAGCTTCGACCGCCGGGAGGAACCGATCCTCCCTGGGCCTGCCCCACCAACCAACGGACCAGCTTCTGGACGTCCGGATCCTTAAGATTCTCCACTTCAATTCTTTCCGCCAACTGGACGATCCGACCGGGTTCCTCCAACAGAAGACCGGCCAGAAGATCCTCGGCACTCATCGTCGGCCGCGCAGAAGGCTCCATTCCCACCGTAGGTCGCCAGCCGGCCGAATGGAGCTTGACCTTTTTCAGCTCATCCCACAGTAAAGATTCCTCGACCTCCAGGCATTCGCTTAAGCGTTTCACGTATTCTCCCCGTTGGATCGCATGGGGAACCCGCTTCATGGTGGGGAGCATCTCCTCGCAAATCCGCATCCGTCCTTCCAGTTCTTTGGGATCCCACCGACGCTGGAGCAGCCCAAGCTTGTAGTCAAACAGATCCTGAGATTTCTGGACCACTTCCACCAAGGCCTGCACCCCAGCGTCCCGAACGAGGGAATCCGGATCGGCTCCCGACGGCAAAGCGGCCACCTTCACCCGCATCTGGGCCTCCAGGAACAGGTCCAGTCCCCTTAAGGTGGCGGTCTCCCCCGCGTAGTCGCCATCGTACACCATGACCACGTGCCGCGTGTGGCGACGGATCAACTGGACCTGCGCTTCCGTCAGGCTCGTTCCCATAGAGGCCACCACGTTCTGGATCCCCGCCCGAAAGAGGCTCACCAAATCCATGTACCCCTCGACCACGAGGCAGAAGTCTCGCTCTCGGATGTGGGAGGCCGCTAAGTGCAATCCGTAGAGGACCTTTCCCTTCACATAGAGCTCGGTCTCGGGCGAGTTCATGTACTTCGGACCTTGCGAATCGCCCACGACACGGCCTCCAAAGCCGATGACCTTTCCCCGAGCGTCCCAAATGGGAAAGAGTACGCGATCCCTGAATCGATCGTACCAACCGCTTGCCTCTTCCCGACGGATCGCCAATCCCCACCGCTCCAGCGCTTGAGGAGAGAAGCCTTCCCCTTGGGCGCGGGTCAAAAGAGCGTCCCAGGCCGAAGGGGCGTAGCCGAGGGAAAACCTTTCCCAGATGGCCGGCTCGAGGCCTCTGGTTTTCAAGTAGTCCCTGGCCCTTTGCGCTTCTTCCGACTTCGTGAGAAGCTCGTGATAAAAACGGCCAGCCCACTCGTGAATCCGGTATCCTTCTGGAGACACCGTGGAATTTAAGCCCTTCACCTCCGGAATCGTCACCCCAGCCTTCTCCGCCAGAAGCCGAACGGCTTCGGGAAACTCCAGATGCTCATGCCGCATCACAAAGGTAATGAGATCCCCTCCCGCGTGACATCCGTAACAGATGAAAAACTGTTTCTTAGGGTACACCATGAAAGAAGGGGTCTTCTCCGGATGAAAGGGACACAGCCCCTTGAAATTCTGCCCGGTCTTCTTGAGAATCACGTATCCTCCGATCAACTCGACGATGTCGAGGCGATCCTGAATCTCTTGAAGCGTCCCTTCCGAGATCATGGCTCCACCGCCCGCAGAGCCTTCCAAAAACGGCCCATGACCGGCGAGGCGGCATCGTAGACCGCGGGAGCCACCCGGCTTACGGGTCTTCCGGTGAGGGAATGTTCCTCGATCGATGCCGCCAGATACTCCGAAGGCATCTGCCGCAAAGCCATAAGAAGCATGCTCATCACCAACCCGGCCCGTAGCAGCCCAGCCACGAGTCCCCCCATTTGGTTAAGCTTAGGCTCAAAGGTGACCTTCACCAACCGTTCGAATAATCGTAAGCCTCGGGCTAGCCCCCCGTACACCACCCCCATCAAGGTACCCATGGCGATCGCTCCGGTTAATCCAACCCCTAGGGAGGTTCGGGAGGCTATCAGATCCCCAAAACCTTGATAGTATCGGAAACTCACAAAGAGCCCTCCCAGCACCCCGACCGCCTTGACCAACTCCGCAGAGAGGCCGACCCGGTATCCAACGTAACTCATTCTGATTAAAAGAATTACGGCAAGAATGTCGATCCAGTTAAATTGTCCGATGGGAACCTCACCCCGATGTTCTAGAGGCCAACTTTATCAAAGTATACCTGACTCAACGGGTCACTGTCAAGGGAAGGGGGAAAATTCTTTTAAAAGGTGCCTGGCACCATTTTAAGACGGGTGCCTGGCACCTCTAAGTCTGGAAAGAAGGGGGTCAATCTTGAAATGGGGATTGAGCTTCTTTAACGCTTCGGACTTCTGAAGGAGCCGCTCGCGGGGACCTTCCTCGTGGGGGTTTCTTAACCAGGCCGAATAGGCATCGAGGAATTCGTCCAGCGCTTTTTTAAATGGAAGTTCCCGCTCCAATTGCCGAAGCCGCTCTTTAAAAACAGCAAGCTCTTCCGGCTTGATCTCTTCCCTAAGGTGGAGATAGTCGCTTCTGGTTTCGGATAAGATCGCCAAGTACCGTTCGCTCCACTCGGCCAACTTGGTTTGAATCTGCCCCACCGCGGTGGGCCGGCCATAAATCCTCTTCTGATATTCGGAGGCATACGAATAGTAGCGCTTCATGCGAGTGAGTTCCCCCTTTTCCTGCCTCCAAAACCGATGGAAAACCCCCAGGGAGACGAGGAGATCATCGGCGTTGACCTTGTAGATCCAATACGCCTGGACACGATCCTCCGACCGCGAGACCGCTTGGTACACATCGAGGTCGTAATGGGAGAGCCACTCGGAGATGTGTGTCAGATACCCCGGGTCGATGTAGGAGACCAGCAAGCCGGCCAGATAAGCGTTGACGTCTTCGTCGTCCAGTTCCTGGTTGGTTTCCAAATGCAGTTTAAGGCGGGTCTTAAGCAGCATCTCCACCATGGTCCCAAAGGTGGCCTGAGATTTGAGTCCCGGGATCTGGTAATAGGTTGTGTCCAAACGAAAGGCCATGGCTACGCCAATCGGCTCTTGGTCTCGAGGGGCTTCTTCCGAGGCCCTTCCTTCTGAGGAGACGAAGAAGGAACCTGAACCGGTTGAGCCCGTTCGCTGCTTTCCACAGAAGGATGATCGTCCAGGTGAGTCGGGACCCCAAGACTCTCCGTGCGCCAAGACCTCCAGAGAATCCCTGCCGCCAGCCCCACCCCCAGCATCATCCAAGGGAAAACCCGGCGCAAGACCAAAGAGGGCCCGGCGCGGACCCCGTGCTGTGGGAATCGCCAGGGAACCGTGGGGTCCCAATAGGACCCTTTAGGGACGGGGAAATTATCCCCGTACTCGAGTGGGGGTCGAACGGCTTTCATCCACCAGCTCCCCTGCCAGTCGTTTGGCCTCCGGCAATCCGCTGGCCAGCCGCTTGACCAAACGTTCCTCCAGATCAACATCGGATCGCAACCCCTCTCCGCTCACATTGGCCTTGCGCAAAAGATCGATCAGCGTCGAGATGATCCGAGTCCGCGGGAATTTTACTCCCGTGGAGAAAAGGGCATCCTTGCCCAATTTATCGAGGTAGTCCACCTGTTGCCGATCCAAGAAGGTGACCACCCGATGAACCTGCTTTGCCTGTGCCTCCGAGAGTTCGTTTCCTTTCATCGAATGTCCTCCTATGTCATCAACACTTTTTAAAACCATTTCCTTCCATCTAAAAAGAGACGCCTGAAGGCACTCACCGACGATACCTTCAGGCGTCTCTTTTTACGCACCTTTGGCAGCCCGGCTGCCCCTCGACTTCGCTTAAGGGCCCGCGGCTTTGCCCGCCATCCGCCAACGAACTGTGGCGGAGCGGGTCCGCCAACGCTTTTGGCGGACGCCCCTAGCTTACGCTAGGTTTGCCTTTGTCAGTGGTGTCGCTCGCTTCTGCCTTACACCCCCAAGTATACATAACAAGGTGCCCATTTTTCAAGAAGACCAACCGGAATATTTTATGGGGTCAGACCCCAAGGGGGCTAGCCCCTTTGAGGGGTCTCGCCCCTTTTTCTTTTTCCCGAAGGAGGAACGAAACGATTCCCACCGCTACCGCGCAAGCCGTTTCGCACCGCAACACCCTCGCTCCCAAAGAGACCACATGGGCTCCCGCCTGCTCAGTTTGACGGATCTCCTTAGGCGAAAAATCTCCTTCTGGCCCGATCAAGAGAAGGAGATGGCGCGAGGGGCTCTTGACGATCAACTCCGCCAGCTCCTCGGCAGGTCCCTCCACCGTAAACAGTAGGATCAAGTCGTAACGGGAAAACGAGGGGATGAATTCGGCCAAGGGGAGGATCGGTTCCAGAACCGGCAGGCGGCTTCTCCCCGACTGTTTGCCGGCCTCGATAGCGATTTGGCGAAGGCGATCCTCTTTACGGGCCCAGCGCTCGAGGGGCACTTGGACGATGCCCCGCTCGGTCTTAAGAGGCACGATCCGGTGGACCCCCAACTGGGTGGCCTGGTCCACGATCTGATCCAATTTCCCGTGCCGAGGCAAGGCCACCCCCAAAGTGAGGGAGTAATCCTCTAAAGGAGCGGTCCTGCGAGCGCTGAGTGTCAACTTCAAATAACGGCGGGCCTTCTCGATGACAACGGCGTCCGCCTCGTTTCCCTGCCCATCAAAACAGGTAACGGCGGCGCCTGGGGTAACCCGAAGGACGTGGATCAGATGATGCGCCGCGAGACCGGAAAGGAGGACATTTTTCTCTTTCCATTGGAAAGGGGGAACAAAACAGCGCACCTTCATCTAAGTTTTTGGCTGCGCCAGCAAACAGACCAGAAAAGCCCCGAGCGAAGCCGAGGGGCTCATTCGGGGGACGATTCATCCGTCTCCCACCGAACCAGATTGTCTCCCTCGAAAAAGAGGTGTTTGGTTTTCGAGACGTACCGGACATCGACCGGCATCCCCAGAAGCCGAGCCGTGTAGATCCATTCCTCTTTGGGGCTGCCGAGCTCATCGGCCCCACGGCCGACCAGATGATCCGGTTCGCCCCAAGCCGCTCGAACCTCAGCCTTCGAGGTCCCTCGGGCAAAAGGATCCTGCGTGCCGAACGGATGGGTCAGCGCCTCGCCAACGGTGGGAGTTTGGATGTCGCTGCAGCCCACCAGAACCCAAGAAACGAGAAGTGCAAAAGAGAATCCCATCGCTCTGTCGCGGATATCTCTCAAGGAAAACGCCCTCCTTTTCCTGCTACCTTACCATGATTCAACCGTTCAAGGGGGGTTCCCTTTGAACGGTTCGTCCAACGAGTGGGGCGGTTGGACCCCGGCCGCCCGATAGGCGGCTTTGAGGTACGAGCGGAAAAGCCGGTCAAAGATCGGGTCGTCCGCTGAGCGGTGTTCGGGACCGAACCACCAGAACCAATCGCTTCCTTCGGCCATCGCCAAGAAACGGCTTTCCTTTGGGCCCGCCAGTCGACGAGCTCGAAGCAGCTCTTCCCACGCTCGATTTTGAGAGGGGTTCCCGATCCAGGTGGAGAATTCTCCTCGAATCCAGGACCCCGGAGCGAGTGTCTCCAGCGTCGTTTGGGCAGGGTGTTCTTTGAGATACTCCGAAACGGTAACGCACCGAATCCCTCTCTCAAGGCTCAAGGCTCCATAGAAGGTTTTTAAGAACGGCTCTCCATCTTCCGGATAAAACTCCCAAGGATTCTCCCCATCCAGAGCCAGGAGGACCAAAGGAGAGGCCCCTTTCGGCGCGCCGCTGTCAATGGCTTTTAAACGGCCGATGAAATCTTCCACCGCTTGGGGAGCTTCCCAACGGCTGTAGACAAAGCTAATCAAGTCGGAAAGCTCACGGTCTCGAAAGAGGAGCGTCAGATCCCCTTGGGTACTTTTGATCCGATAAGGTTGATAGAGGGCAAACCGGGTGAGGCGATCTTGACTCTGGGATTTCTTTAATGATTTCCATAACAGTTCCTCGTCTGTGGCGGTCCAGGAAAAGCCGCTGTCCACGAGCGCCGGTAAAATCTCTTGGGACAAAGCTCCTTCCGACGGCCAGAGGCCCTGCGGGCGATCCCCAAACCAACGGATGTATTGGTCTGCGGCCGCTTTAAGATGCCATCTGACGTCCTCCGGAAAATGAAAAGGAGGGGAAGGAAGATTCGCTTCCGGACTAACCTGCCGAGCCGTATCCGTGTGATAGAGCAAAGGAAGGATCGGATGCGCCCACGGGGAGACGGTGAGTTCCAATTGACCGGATTCCTGAAGCGCTCGATAGGTGGGGATGATCCGATTCAAAAGGGAAAGCTGGGCATCCAATAACGCCTGCTTCTCCTCTTCGGTAAAGTGAGATCCCTTAGCGAAGAGGCCTCTGATCAAGGGAATCTCCCGCCGCCACCGAGGATCCATCCAGCTTAAATTGGACCAGACCTGGAGATCCCTCAGTTCTTCAACGGTGAGGGGCTGCCTTCGCCCCACCTGGGCAAACAGCTCGTCGTAGCGAGGGTAAGGACGAATCAACCGTTCGGTGTTTCCCAGGAAACCGATTCTAAGAAATTGTGCGACCTGAGCAGGGTCAAGCGCCTCAGGGGCTTTACGACACAGGGATTGGTGCTCGTCCTGCCATCCTTGGGCCACGCCTTCCACCTGCTCCAAGAAGGAAGGGGTCACGTTGAAGACCGCTCGGATCCGCGGGAACTCCTTGAGAATGAGGGCCATGTCCAGGTAATCCTTGGTTCCGTGAAGCCGGACCCAGGGGAGAACCAGTCGGTGGGTTTCCGGATCCAGGTACCAAGGCTGGTGCATGTGCCAGAGAAAACTGACGAAGAGCATTTCCTTAAAGGGTACCAGGCATCCGAGAATGGTACCAGGCACTATTTCGGAAAAAGTGCCTGGCACCAAAAAGCCCCCGGGAGGGTTACTCCCGAGGGCTTATGGGGATTTCACTCCGTCGCGTTTAAGTCACACGCGAGGGATCGTCTTAGAACTGAACCTTACCTCCACCTCCCAGCGTCCAAGCTAGATCGTTTCCCCTGGTGTTGGAATTCGCTTGGTCGTAGTAGCTACCTGGGAAGAAGACACCCCCAAAGGCGTTCAGCTGGACATCCTCGGTGTAGTCGTAGGTCGCCTTCACATCCACCTCATCCCCGGCCTCGGTGCTGCGGCCAGTAACAGGCGCCTCATCGAACCAGGCGTGGGTGTATCGGGCCCAAAGGGTCAGATCCTCCAGGGGACTCACCCCCACATCGGCGTACAACAGATGCCGGTTGGTGGCCGCGGAGGTGTCGTCCGGATCCCGGGTGACGTAAAGCCCTCCCGTCACATCCCGACCGGTCAAGAAGTCCTGGATGTAGGTCTGGAAGGAACCCCGGAACATCGGGTCCCAAGCACTGAAGTCATCGGTTTGATCGGTCCTGTTGCCAACGGCAGCGGACTCTTCTCCAGAGTAGAAGACCCAACCGATCCCGGTGGCCGGAGTCCAGGGAACCTGGACCCAGTTGTACCGGATATCGACGTTGGCTCCCCAGGCGGACCGAGTCCGGTCACCTCCCCTAACCGGCTGGGTGTCATCGATGATGTCTCCCATCTGGCGAGCCCCTTCTCCGCTGAGATGAAGATTCTCGATCGGAGAGCCGGCCAACCGCAAGCCGACCGTGTGGGTCCGGATGGTTTCGTACGTGCGGGCCGTATTGTTGGAAGTGACGGCGTCGCCAACCGTCAGGTTGTTCGCCCCATCGTCGTCCCGCTTGTAGAACCAGTATGGCTCCACCTCGGCGTTCCACTGGTCCAGCTTGTAGTTGACCAGGGCACCGTACAAGGTCTGGTCGGTGTCACCGCTGACCACGCCGGTCTCGTTGATCTTGGAATACAACCCCTCCACGGTCAGGGGAGCGTAATCGAGGATCACCCGGACCGCGTCGTAGGCGTTGTAGGCGCTGTGCTCCTGAGCAATCTGGTTCTGCTCGTCCCCAACGCCGTCCTTGTCCACCGCGGCACCGCCAAACATCCCGTTAGGATCCCCCAACAGACCCGGACCTACGACGAATCCTGTTCCGTAGTTTAAGTCCTGGCGCCCCGCAATCAGGGTCAGGGGCGAGTAGAGGAACTCCTTCAGGACCACGTAGGCGTTGTCGATGTCGATGTTGTTGGTCGCCTCGACATCGGTATCCCAGAAACGCTGGTTGAGCAGGCGAACCGACGTGGAAACGTTGTCGGTCAGATCGGCGTCCACCTTGACCCGAACCGTTGACAGAATCAGATTGGCATCATCGTCAAAGGTGTCGGCGCCGTCCGCAAACGCAGCATCTCCTATGTTAGGCGTTGCGGTAACGTTTTTCTGCGTCACCTGCAGGTCGTAGTTGCTGTGGGTGAACGCCTTGATGTCGATGTCCCCACTGACCTTGACACTTTGAACTTCGGCATACGCGGTCCCCACCAGGGCCACGGCGAACGCCAGAAGTCCCACGAGTATTAATTTACGCATCGTGTTTTAACCCTCCCTCCTTAATATAAAACACCCAACTACCCTTCGCTGTCGTAATGTCTGTAGCTTCACCTTCCCTGATGACCTTTTGTCAAGTCGGGGGAGCTAACGACTTCCCAGTGTTTCACCGAAAGCCTGGGTCCGCTTCTTACAGCCACCACACCGCGGAGAAAACCCCCATCTCTAAAATCGGGACGATGTTAATACGAATCTCCTGGATCTGTCAAGAGATTTTTTACCCCATGATTTTTTGCCCCGAGGCCTTCTCCACCAGCCGGCGGGCGTGGGTGTAGAGCCGTTCCATCCGGCTCAAGGATAAACCAGCCCCTAAGGCGATCCGTTTCGCCTCTGCCAGGGTCAGGAGATCCTCCGGCGCATGGGTATCGGTGTTCAACACCAAGGCCGCTCCCACCTCCAACGCCACGCGGGCCACGTGCCCGTTGGTCAAAGAGTGGCCGCGCCGGGCCGACAGCTCCAAGGCGATCCCCCGCTTCGCCGCCAGGGCCGCCTCTTGCCTCGTGATCAACCCGGGATGGGCCAAGATATCGATGTCCAACTCCAAGGCCCTCCGGTTCGTTCCCGGAGCGACCGGTTCCACCAGCGTCTCTCCGTGAACCACCACCAACTGAGCGCCGGCCGCCCGAGCGGAAGCCACGACCGCTTCCAGATCCTTGAGGGGCACGTGGGTCACCTCCACACCCGGAACCACCACCACCTTGGTCTGTTCGCTTAAGCGTTCGCAGACCTGAACGAGTTGGGGAACCAAAACCTCCACGTTCGAGGCGTCCACATGGTCGGTGATGCCAAGCGCCCGGTAGCCCTTGACCTCGGCTCGGCGGACCAACTCGGAAGGGATGAGCTCCCCATCGCTCAAGAAGGTATGCGTGTGCAGATCAATCACGACTCACCCACATGGTAGAATGATAGCAGTTCCCTTCCTCTGGAAAAGGGGGCGTGTTGGGGGGAATGGGAAATTCCCCCCAACAACGAGACCGATCGCCTTTGCCGGAGAGAGGGATACTAGGGAGAGAACCAGGCAGTGGTTCTCTCCCTAGAAACGAGTTTGGCGAGGTTGAGAATTTCTGAGTCAACGGTCTACTCCTAAAATCTTGGGTGATGGCTGATACACTGTTTGTACTCGCCAAACTCGTTTGCGCCTGTAGCTCAGATGGATAGAGCACCTCACTCCTAAGGAGGGGGCCGCAG
>CAYJWF010000013.1:0-24266 GCA_964373805.1 uncultured Planctomycetia bacterium
CAGTTCATTTGTACCGGCCCAGCAGAGAAGTGTCCTTTTGAGAAGCGTTCTTGTGTGTGCGGGTGTAGTTCAGTGGTAGAACACGAGCTTCCCAAGCTCGTTACGGGGGTTCGATTCCCCCCACCCGCTTTACACTGTCTGTTCGCAGTTTTACTTTCTGGGTGTATACAGTATGTGGAGCCGCCTGCAACGGGGCAGATCGCAGGGACAGGAGGCCTTTACCATACCGTGGCTCGAGGGGAGACGCTCTGGCGGATCGCCGATCGCTACGGTGTCCTGGTGGAGGAATTGGCTCGCGCGAATCGAATCGCGGACAGCTCCAAGATCGAAGTGGGCCAGCGATTGGTCATTCCCCCTCGGGGAGAGCGCCCCGTTTCACCTGCTCCGGCCGAGGGGAAGGAGCCGTTTGTTTGGCCGGTGCAGGGCAGGGTGATTTCGGCTTTTGGGATGAAACAGGAAGCGGCGCGCAACAAAGGGATCGATCTCCAGGCCCCGGCCGGGACCGGTGTCGTCGCGGCTCGCAGCGGCGAGGTCTCTTTCGTTCATGAAGGGCTTCCCGGTTTTGGAAAGACGGTCATCCTGGATCATGGAGACGAATTCGCCACGGTGTATGCGCATTTGAGCCAGATCCTGGTGGAGAAGGGGGAGCGGGTCTCCCAGCGGCAGATCGTTGGTCGCGTGGGAGTTACAGGGCGAACCTCGGTGTCCGCTCTCCATTTTGAGATTCGGCGTCGTCAGAGGCCGCAAAACCCTTTCCATTACTTGCCGTGATCCCGCCCCTTTGTTCCCCCCCTTGGTTTGATCGGGAACCGATCTTAACCGGGCTTTTGAAACGGATGAGGGGCCTACTGGCCGGCTATCGTCAGAATTTAGGCTTGTTGGGACCGGCGGGGATCGGCAAGACCACCTTGTTGAAGCGTCTTATTCACGAGCGCTTTATCCATTCGGCTTCTCTCGTGGTCCTCTATTTGGAGATAAAAGAGGAGGAAGATTTTTCGGAATGGGCGAGTCGGTTTGCGCAATCCCTTCTCTACGGACTCCTTCGGGCCAAAGGCGTCAAGGAACTCCCCTTGCAATTCTCTCAGCTCCTGGTCCTCGGATCCTCCTTCGCGCCGGAAACGATTGGCCTGATCAAACGGCTGATCGAAAAGGCGCGCACGGGAAGGGCTGAGGAGATTTTCGATTCCCTTTGGGATACGCCCAGTCGTCTTCATCAGGAGACCGGCCTTCCGTGCCTGGTGATCCTAGACGAATTCCAGGGTTTGAACTCCCTCCCGGTCAAGGATCCTTTCGGAAGGCTGGGTCGGAAGATCATGGTTCAGAATACCACCCTGTATCTCGTGGCCTCTTCCCAGTCCTCCACGGCCCGCTCCATTCTTCGGGAAGGATTGAGTCTTCTCTTTGGGCAATTTGAGATCCTCGAGATGGGACCTTTGGGCCCGGAGGCGTCTCTCAAGGCGATTCGAGCGGTTCTTGCGCCCTCGGAGTCGGATCGATTTATGGAGTCGGTCTTGATGGATCTCACCCAGGGAGATCCGGCTTCTCTGGATCTGCTCCTTCAAGGATGGATCGATCGGGGAGTCTCAAGCGGCATGGAGAATCCCAGGTCCCTTTTGGATCTTCTGGAGTCGCTGCTTTTGGAACCTCATGGGAGCTTACGGAACCGTTTTGAGGGAAGGCTGAAAACCCTGGCGAGGGAAAAAGACCATTGCTTAGGGATGAAAATCCTCTTCTCGATCGCAGGGGGGATGCGTCGTCTTCCCCAGATGGTGGAATCGGTCGATCGCTCGAAGGCTCAAGTCGTTCGGGCCCTTCGAACCCTGGAACGGGAACGGTTCGTGACGAAAGAGGGGGTCTTTTATCGAATCTTGGACCCGCTGTTTCAACTGTGGATGGTGTCCGTTTATCCGGCTCTCCAGGGAGTAGATCTTTCCGATGCGACTCAGGTTCGAGCTCGCTTTCGGGATGCCGCTTGGACCTGGATGGCTCGAATTCAAGAGGCGATCCGTCAACCGATCGAGGAATCGGTCCGCAGCCTCCTTAAAGCATGGAATGGGGAAACGGTTTGGATCGAGGGCAGGAGGATGGTTTTACCTTCCTTTCATCGGATGGAGCTGGTCTTGAGTCCGTCGGGTCGTCGGGTTCTGATGGCCCATCGAATGGGATCGAACCCCCAAGGGGGCTTGAAAGGGGCGGGGAAGAGCTGGCTGGTCATCCCCTGGGCCGGTCCCCTGGAGGAGATGTCGGCCCGGGGACTGGTTCAGGAGCTTGACTGGCATCCCTTCAAGGCTCATCGAAAGTTCCTCCTGGGCCCCTATCCGGTGGAGGCCAACGCCCGTCTGGTGCTGAAGGCTTCTGGGATTCACCTGGGGGATCTTAAGATCTTAAACGATCTTTTGGACCGATACGGTTTGGTCCGAATTCCTTTCCCTTGCGATCTTAAGAGCGTCATCGAGGAATCTCCGCCTGAACCGAGGGAGGTTTCTTACCCTTCCGGGGACTCTGCGCTTCAAGGAGTAGGGTGACCCAGAAGCGGCTTTGGGCTCCGTGGCGGTTAGCCTACATCGCTTCCCATGGGAAGAAGAGGGATCGTCGATGCCTCTTTTGTCGTAAGGAAGGGAGGCTCGTCGGATTGAAGAACCAGATCGTGGCGCGGGGCCGTTTTGGGTATCTCCTGCTCAATCGATTTCCGTACACGAACGGGCATCTCATGGCTGTTCCCTATCGACACGTGGGCCACTTAAAATTCCTTAAAGAAGAGGAGTGGCTGGAACTGCTCAAGCTCACCAACGAAGCCCTTCGCCGTCTGGATCGGGCCTTGCATCCCGATGGGTACAATTTAGGCCTTAATTTAGGACGAGCGGCCGGGGCGGGGGTGTTGGGCCACCTGCATCTGCACATCGTTCCGCGCTGGGTGGGCGATACCAACTTTATGCCGGTCCTGGCCGACACGAAGGTCATTTCCCAATCGTTGGAGGGCGCTTACCAGGCTCTTCGGCGAGCCAAAGGAAGGGCGGCGGGGTGACCCCGTTCTTCTTGACCCGAAAGCAGCTGGAATCCCAAGAGGAGCAAACGTTGGCCCCTTACGCCATCCGGTCCTCGGCATCGCGCGGCCGTCTTTACCGGGAGCCGGAGCATCCCTACCGCTTAAGCTTTCAGCGGGATCGGGATCGCATCATTCATTCCACCGCCTTCCGTCGACTCGAATACAAGACCCAGGTTTTCGTCTTCCACGAGGGAGATTATTACCGAACGCGCCTCACGCACACCTTGGAGGTGGCCCAGATTGCGGCAACGGTCGCTCGTGCCTTGCGTTTAAATGGGGATTTGGTGGAGGCGATCGCCTTGGCGCACGACTTGGGGCACGGGCCCTTTGGACATTCGGGAGAGGACGCGTTAAAGGAGTTGATGGAGCTTCACGGGGGATTTGACCATAACCTGCAGGCTTTGCGGATTGTGGACCAACTGGAGCAGAAGTATCCTACTTTTCCCGGTTTGAACCTGACCTGGGAGGTCCGGCAGGGTCTCAATAAGCATCGGGTCCCGTTGGTCGGCGAGGGCAAGCCGATGCTCCCCAGCCTGAGTGTAGAGGCTCAGGTGGTGGACTTGGGCGACGAGATTGCCTACGACCACCACGATTTGGACGATGGGATCACCTCGGGCCTCCTCAAAGAGGAGAACCTTCGACGAGTTCCCCTGTGGCGGCAGGTGAGTTCCGAGGTGCGGAAAAAGTTTCCGAGGGTGTCTGCGGAGATTCGAAAGTTCGAAATCATTCGGCGTCTCATCGATCTGCAGGTGACCGATCTCATGGAAGAATCGGTCCGGCAGATCCGTCTTAAAAAGATACGATCTCCTCTCGACGCCCAACGGCAGCCTCACCCGGTGATCTCCTTTAGCCCCACCTTGAGCGCTTTAAGGGCCCCTTTAAAGGCGTTCTTGAACCGCGAGATGTACCACCACCATAAGGTGGTCCGGATGGCGGAGAAGGCCCGGCGTTTCTTAACGGCCCTTTTTGAGGTTTACCTGCGTCGGCCGGAGCAGCTTCCCCCAACGACGCGTGAGCGCCTTAAAAACGAGCCTCGGCCTCGGGTGATTTGCGACTACATCGCTGGGATGACCGACCGGTATGCCCTTGAGGAGTACCAGAAACAGTTCCATCCCTTCGAGCGGCTCTAGAGAACGGGTATAATAAGAGAGGTGGAAGAGGAGGCTTCTTAAGAAGAGAATCTTATGGCGATCTGGGTAAGGGAGTTTGGGCAGCATCCGATCCTGAAAAGGCTTCGACAGACGCTCACGGCGCCTGTCGCTCAGCCGATCTGGTGGGAGATCCCGAACGCGGCGCCGGCTTCACTGGATTACTCCGTTGCCTGCCGGACGTGTCGATTTGTCCGGAAATCTCCGATGAACCGCAGGCTCTGTCAGCGGCGGTTCCTCAAGGCCTTGGGAGCCGCTCGGAAAACTCGAGCGCCTTTACAGTTTCTGTGTCCCATCCAACGGTACGCGGTGTGTCTGCCTGTCCTCAAAGCAGGCGAAATCCATGGATACTTGGCCCTCTGTCACAGCGAACGATCCGTCCCCCACGTGGATTTGGAATTGGCTTCTTTAACGGTTGAGAGCATCTGCCAAGAGACGGAACGGGCCCAGGAGCTCAAAACCCTTTCCGAGACGATCCAGCCTCGCTGTGTGGCCCTTTCAACGATCCACACCATCCACCGCTTGATCAGCTCCACCCTGAATCTGGAGGAGTTGTTGCCCAGGGTGGCTCGTCTTTGCTGTCAGGTGCTTCGCGCCCAGTTCTGCGCCATCTGGCTCAAAGACAAGGAAAAACCGCAGCTTAGTCCCCGAGCGGCGGTGCATCGGGACGAGCCATCCCCAGGTCCCTCCTCTCGCCGGCGAGTTCTGCCTCCTTGTCGGATCGGGGTGGGCCTCGTGGGCCGGACCGCTAAAACGTGCAAGGCCACCTTAACGCCGAGGCTCATGATCGTTCCCTTGGTGGAGGAGGACTGCCTCGGGGTGATCGTGGTCAAAAGGAAGCCCAAGGCCAACGCCTTCGGAACCTTGGATCATGAGATCTTAACGACCCTCTCCGAACAGGCCGTGGTCGCCATCCGCAACGCCCAGATGTACGAGACCCAAGAGCGGGTGGCGTGGGGAACCATCAAGAGCCTTTCAGGCATCTTGGACGGCATGGACCCCTATTCCTTCCACCCCTCCTCCGGCCGAAGGATCATGGCCGATGTGGCGATCGCCATAGCTTACAGATTGAAACTCCCCTCTTCCCAACAGAAATCTCTCCAGTACGCGGCTCTCCTTCACGACGCCGGGCGGGTGGGACTCCCGGAGGAGATTTTACGTAAACCCAGTAAACTGGAGCCGGCGGAGTTTGCCAAGGTCAAAGAACATCCGATTCAGGGGGCTCGACTCCTTCAGCCCCTCGAGATCCTGGAACCAGCCATACCGATCATCCTGCACCACCACGAGCGCTACGATGGAACCGGTTACCCCAAGGGATTGAAGAAAGAAGGCATCCCCCTGGGGGCTAGAATCCTGGCGGTGGCCAATGCCTTTGAGGCGATGGTTTGCGAGCGTCCCTATCGCCAGGCGATGTCGATCGCGAAAGCGACCCATGAGATTGAGTCGCACGCGGGGACCCAGTTTGATCCCAAGGTCGTTCAGGCCTTCTTAAAGGTGGCCCGATCCGGTGAATTGGAAGGCTTGGTGCATTCTAAAGCCGTTCGTCGGAGCCAGGACGGAGGTTCTTAAAGGTGGAGGATTTCATCCCTTTAAACCCCATCCAAAGACGAGTGCTGCAGTTTTTCTATCGTAACCCGCAGGCGGTTGAGACGCCTCGTGGGATCCATACCTGGCTGGGGCTGGAATCCCAGCCGATGGAAGAGGCGTTGAAGGATTTGGTGGCTCGAAAGTGGTTGGAGATCCATGAGGCCTCCGCGGTGATCGGCTACACCTTAACGACCGATGCTCGACGGGTGGCGGAGGTTCGAAAGGCGTTGGGGGACGCTTAAAGTCCCATGCGGCGACTCCTGCGGGCGGCCGCTCTCGCTGGACTCCTGGGTCTGGTGGGAATGGGATTCTTAGGGGTACGGCTTTGGACGGCGAGCGACTTCTGTCGAAGGGCCGTTGGGCAACTGAAGAGAGACGGATGGCATCTCTCGGTGGGTCAGGCCCGATGGGTTCCTCTTGGGGAATGTGTGCTCACCGATCTTAAACTTCAGACGCCGCAGGGAGGTCGACTCCACATCCTCCAGGTTTCCATTCAACCGGAGCTTCGATCCTTGTGGGAAGGAGTGGTAACGACCCGTGTGTATTTGAAGGAGCTTCGAATGGACCCCGGCTCCTGGGGGATCCATGAGCCGACGGCCCGAGAACGACTTTCGACCGGACCGGTGGCGTTAGAAGGGAATTTTATTTTAAGGGCGCAGGTTCATCGGCTGATCTTGGAGCGGCTTTCTCTGTGGGGGCCGTACCTGCGATTAAAAGGGGAGGGCTGGTTGAACGATCGGCAACAGGCCCAGGTGCATTTAAACGGTGCCTTGCCTCGGAGGTTACTGGAGGAGGCCCGTTTGATGAAGCCTTCCTTAGAGGGATCAGAACTGCCGTGGGAACCTTTCCAAGGATCCCTGGAGGGAGCGTTGGCGCATCCTAGCGTTTCTTTTGCTTCCAACTTCTTCTCGTTTTCGTGGGGATCTCAAATCGAGCAGTGACCTTGACAAGGAGGATCCGAATGTTTCGCAAGTTCTTATCTCGTGGGGCGTTGGTTTTTTTCTTAGTTTTCTTTTCGTTGACCACCGCCAGCTGCGGCGGGAGGTTGGTGATGCTCGAGCGGCCGAAGGGTCAGATTGAGCTGCGTCGACCGGAGGGGCCTCCGGTGACACTCTTCCTGGATCCGGTCACCAGCTCCACCTCGAAGGCCGGCGTCGATGTCACCATTCGATACGCCGCCCCGGAGGATTTGGACAAATTCTTCGAGAATAAAGAGGTCTTTGGGAATCTGGCGGGAAAGAGCCCCTATCCCCCGGGCACCCTGATCTTCTACGTGAAGATCGCCAACCACAGCGGTAAGAAGATCCGGGTAAACCCAGATGACTTTGTCATGATCGACAACATCAACATCCAGTACGCAGAGCTTTCCCCGGACAACATCTCGGCGATTTACGAAGCCAAGGCCAATCTCTGGTCCTTTGCCAAGACGACCGGCGATCTGGCACCCGGTCCGTATGGGGTCCCCTTGAAAGTCGCCGGAAGCCTAGGCGCTGGGACGGGGGGCCGCAAGCAGCATTACTTGATCAAACAGGTCCGATTGGGCGCCGGTTACGTCCATCCAGGAATTGCCTACGACGGCTACGTGGCTTTTCCCCGGCCCCATCCGAACGCCACCTCGGTTCGGGTGATCGTCGGGGGATTAAAGAGTGATTTTAATCCGGCAGATGAGCCAACCTCCTCCATCGATTTTGAATTTCCCCTTACCCTTAAAATCGTCGACAAGCCCGCTGCCGCCTCCTCCAGCTAAATTTCTGGAGGCGTTGAACCTCGAGCAGCAAGAAGCGGTCTTAAAGGGAGACGACGGTCCGCTCCTCGTCATTGCCGGAGCCGGGACCGGTAAAACCAGAGTCATCGCCCACCGGATCGCGTTCCTTCTAGCCACGCGGCCCGATTTAACGCCGGCCAACCTGTTGGCGCTGACCTTTTCCCGGAAGGCCGCCCACGAGATGCGGGAGCGGGTGGAGGCCCTTTTAGGAACCACGGCCGAGGAGCTGGGGGCCTTTACCTTTCACGGCTTCTGCCATCGCTTTCTACAGGATCATGCCTTCGAGTTGGGTCACCCCACGCGATTTCGTCTCCTGGATCGGGTGGAGTCTTGGGAACTCTTTCGAGAGCTTCTGCCGGAGCTTAAACCAACGGTTCACGTTAATTTAGGCGATCCGACCGATGGCATGGAAGGCTTCTTGCGCTTCATTGGCCGAGCGAAAGACGAGTTGGTGGGTTGCGACGATTTCGCCGCTTTCGTTCGGGGAATCTCCGACTTTAAAGAGCGGGCCAGGTGCCAAGAGGTGGAGCGGGCGTATCGGATCTACCAGGAGCGGCTCCGGGCATCGGGTGCGCTGGATTTTGGCGACCTCATCGGTGAGACCTTAAAGGCCTTCGAGGAGAAACCGGCCCTGTTGGCGGAGCTTACGGCCCAGTACCGATACGTCTTGGTGGATGAGTTCCAGGACACGAACGTCGCTCAGATCGCTCTTTTAAAGCAAATGGTCGGAGAAGGGGGCCGACTCTGCGTGGTGGGAGACGACGATCAGGCGATCTATCGTTTCCGGGGGGCTTCCTTCGCCAGTTTCCTGCTCCTCAAAGAGGCGTTCCCTAACGTCCGGACTGTCCGTTTGACCCAAAATTACCGTTCCACTCCGCAGATCCTTTCGGTGGCCGATCGGCTCATTCGCCACAACGAGCCAGATCGGTACGACCCGAAGAAGCGTCTTTGGACCGAGAATCCTCCTGGAGAGCCGGTTCGCGTGGCTCTGTGTCGCGATGAGTGGCACGAGACCGGGGTCGCGTGCGATGCGATTCGTGCCCTTTACGAGGCCCAGCCAGCGCCGGAACGTCGCTTCGATCGGATCGCCGTCTTGTATCGAGCCCACGCGCATCGGGACCGACTGGTGGAAGTGTTGCGTAAGCAGGGGATCCCCTTTTACGTTCAGGGGGGAATCCATCTCTTGGATCAGCCGGAGATCAAGGAACTGATCAGTTTCCTTCGGGTTTTGAACGACCCCGCCGATTCCGTGAGCCTCTTTCAAATCTTAAGCCATCCGATTTGGGGAATCCCGACGCGAGACCTCGTCTCGATCAGCCGATGGGCCAAGGAGCGAGAGATTTCCTTGCGGGAGCTCATCGAATCCACCGCCGACCTGGCGGTGTCTGGGCCCACGAAGGAGGCTCTCCTGGAGCTTAAGAAGGAGTTCCAGGTTTTTGAGCGGCGGGCCTTCCGGAGTTCCGTGAAGGATCTGATCCCCCAGCTCGTAGAAGAGACCTCCTTGCGAGCGGTCTTCCAATTGCCGTCTATGCGAGAGGGTGATCCGTGGGTCAGTCTCGGCCGATTCCTGCATCTCGTTTACCGATACGCCGAAGACCATCCGGAGGCCAAAGAGCTTCGGTCATTCTTAAGGCATCTGGAGGTCTACGAGAGAATAGGGGAAGATCCTCGTGAGGAGGAAGAGGAGGCGGGAGCGGATCGGGTCCGATTGATGACGATTCATCAGGCCAAGGGCCTCGAGTTTGACTGGGTGATCCTGTTGGGGCTCCTGCAGGGCCGCTTTCCCACGCGCAATCGGCCGGAACCGATTCCGTTTCCCTTGGAGTTGATGAAGGAGCGGTTACCCCAGGGAGATTACCACCTTCAGGAGGAACGCCGGCTCTGTTACGTGGCGTGCACCCGAGCCCGACGAGGGCTCATCCTCTTAACCCAGGAGCGAGCCCATCATCGGCCCTCCACCTTTATCCGAGAGATGGAAAAAGAAGCCCCGTCGGAGGAGATTGAGCGTCAGATGCCCGAGACTCCCGTGAGCCAACCCCCATCTCCCTCTCCCCTCCTCGGAGGCTCCTCCTGGGCCGTGGAGCGTGAGGTTCTGCAGTGCCTTCGGAAAATCCGCCGGGCGGATTCCCAGGATGAGGCCGGTTTTAGCGAGGCTCTGCGTCGGATGACCGAATTGGCTGAACGGTCCAAAGGGGCCGATCGGTCTCGCCAGGATCCAGGCCGATCGGTTCCGCCGCCGATTCCGGAGAAGTTCAGTTTTACGCAGCTAACGACCTACCGGTATTGCCCCTTACGGTACCAATACGGCTACGTCTACCGAATTCCGGTGCCGCCGACGCCCCAGATGTCTTTCGGGGTTGATCTCCATGTCTCGCTGGAGGAGTTCTTTAAAGAGATCATGAAGGGGCAGGTTTCCCCATTGCAGGAGCTGTTGGATCGTTTTCACCGCCGCCACACGCCGGGCCGGTATGGAGATCCCTATCAGGACGGGGAGTACCAGCGGCTGGGGAAGGAGCTGCTCATCGCGTTCTATCGGAAGCACGAAGGGCAGTTTCCCATCCCTCTCTTTGTGGAAAAAGCCTTTTCTCTTCAGGTGGGGGACGCCTGGATTCGAGGGGTGGTGGACCGGATCGATCGATTGGAATCGGGTGGGGTGGAGATCATCGATTACAAGAGCGGCAAGCCCAAAGGAGAGGCCGATGCCGATGAACAGCTGCAACTTCGTTTGTACGCATTGGCGGCCCAAGAGGTCTTCGGCCTAGACCCCCAGCGGCTGAGCTTCTACTATCTGCGCAATAACGAGAAACTCACCTTTGAACCAGAGGTCCCCGATCAGTCGAAGACCAAGGAAAAGATTCACCAACTCATCGCAGCGATCCGCTCCGGAGATTTTACGCCAACCCCCTCGCAGAGGAAGTGCCGCCGTTGCGATTACCGGAACTTATGCCCCGCCAGCCTCGCTTGAACCTAGCGGGAAAGAACTGTTTGTAGTAAAATAAAGTCTCATGCAAACGGAGTTGTTTCAAGAACTGCCGGCCGCCTCCCATCCGGAGAGGCTGAAAAGCCCTCTTTTCCCGCATCGGTTTTTGCGGGTTCGAGTGGCCCATGAGGACTTAATCTTCTGGAGTTTAAGCCTCCTGTTGCTTCTGTTGGCCGGATTCTGCTTAGGGGTGGAACGTGGGAAACGGTTGGGCACCCCAGCGATGGTCGTGGCGGCGGATTCCACGGTTGCCCCGCTGGTTGCTGAAGAGGTTCTGCCGGTTTTGTCCGTGGCGCGGCCCATCGAACCTTCCAAGAAACTGCTTTTAAGTGGATCCGCGGCCCCGGGAAGAGAGGTTCCTCTTGAAAGGGGGGTCTACGCCCTTCAGTTGGCCAGTTTTTTAGATGAGTCTTCCGCCCAAAAGGAGGCCATTCGCTTAAAGCGGCAGGGGTTCAAGGCGCAAGTGGTTAAGCAGGGCAGGTACTTCGAGTTGCGCGTGGTCGGTTTTCGTTCCCGGCAGGAAGCCGTCCTTTCCTTGTCTAAGTTGAAGAAAACCTATCGGGATGGATTTGTGAAGAGAGTAGAGTCGAAGAGGGCTTAAAGGTAACCCATGTCGATTCATTCGAGTCTTCGAGCGACGCATACGATGAAGCGGCACCGTTCGGTTCTGTCTCGCCTGGAGAGGGTTAAGCAGTTGACGGAGCAGGGCCTTCTCGATCCTGAAACGGCTTCCTTCGTGGGGTTGCCGAAGGTCAAACACCTGAAGATCAAAATCAGGAAGGAGAAGGCGGCCGCGGCTGGTCCTTCCGAGGCAGGGGTTCCTACGGGTGGAGCTGGGGCAGCTTCCTTAGCGACTCCACCCACCGGTGGTGCTGCCCCCAAACCGGCGGCCAAGGGAACTCCCCAAGCCAAACCCGCTGCCGCAGCGTCGGCTAAAGCGGCCGGCCCCAGTGCCGCAAAGACTCCCTCCACCGCTCCTTTGAAGAAGAAGGAGTGATCGCTTCTCGGCCTTCCATTGGTCACGATCGAACAGTTTAGGCAACTGGACCTTAAAGTGGCTCGCATCGCAGCGGCCAAGGCCCATCCCGATGCCCAGAAGCTGCTGGTTTTGACCATCGATGTAGGAGGAGTTCAGAAGGAGATCGTGGCTGGGATTGCCCACCATTATCGTCCCGAACAGCTCGTCGATAAGTTGATCGTCGTGGTGAACAATCTCGAGCCGGCGACGATTCGTGGGATCTCCTCTTCGGGGATGCTGTTGGCGGCACAGGACGGCGAGGGTTTAACTCTTCTGGTTCCCGAACGGCCGGTGGCCCCAGGTACTTTGGTCCGCTAACCCAAGCTTTCCATGGAATTCGTGGCGGGGTTTTTACTAGCGTTTCCTCTTTTCATGGTGGCCGTGGTCGTCCATGAGGTCAGCCATGGCTGGGCGGCCCTGTGTCTCGGTGACCAGACCGCTTTAAGAGCAGGTCGGCTCACCTTCAATCCGTTCAAGCACATCGACCCGGTAGGAACCGTCCTGCTGCCGATTCTCCTATTGGTGTTCCGGGCTCCCTTTGTTTTTGGCTGGGCGAAGCCGGTCCCCATCAACGCGTTGAACCTGCGTGTCCCCAAACGGGACATGCTCTGGGTGGGGATTGCCGGACCGGCCGCCAATTTCCTGTTGGCTGTTCTTCTCACGGTTGGGTTGAGGGCGATGGCACCGCTTCTGCCGGCGCTGGTGTTGGACTTGGGGTACACCTTGGTGCTCATCAACCTGGTGCTGGGGGCGTTCAACCTCCTGCCCATTCCACCGTTGGATGGGTCCAGAGTTCTCGCCGGATTGTTGCCGCTCCGTTGGGCTTGGCCTCTTTTTGCTCTGGAGCGATGGGGGATCCTCGTGATCCTCCTCTTGATGTACGGGGGATTAATGGATTGGATGCTGCGTCCCTTGATCCTCTTTCTCTCGAAGGGATTAGGACTCTAAGTTTGATGCCGAGCCGTGTTCGGATTCGCTGTGGGATCGGCCACTACGACGTTCTCTTAGGGGCGAGGCACCTGGACCGCCTCGGGGCCGAAATCCGTCGGCTTCGGTTGGGAACCCACCCCGTGATCTTGACCAACCCCGTGATCTTGAAGAACCATGCCCAAGCCGTGGAGCGGGTCCTCAAGAAAGAACGGTTCCCCGTCCGAGTGATGACCGTCGCCGATACCGAACGCAGCAAAAGTTTCTTGGCCTTGGAGCAAGTTCTTTCGCGACTGGCCGAGTGGGATGGGCCTGGCCGGCGGCTCTTTCTGGTTTTGGTGGGCGGTGGCGTGGTGGGGGACTTAGGGGGACTCGCGGCCGGGCTGTACCGTCGGGGGATTCCTTACGTGCAGGTTCCCACGACCCTGTTGGCGCAGGTAGACTCCTCCATCGGAGGCAAGACCGGCATCGATCTTCCTCAAGGAAAGAATCTGATTGGGCTCATCAATCCCCCGAACCTGGTCTTCCAGGAGATCCGCTTCTTAGAGACGCTTCCCCATCGCCAGTTTCTCTCCGGGTTGGCGGAAGTGGCGAAATGCGGCATCGTCCGGGATAGACCACTTTTTGCCTTTTTGGAGAAGGCCGACGTATCCGCTTTGCGGGGTTCGGCGGCCGACTTGGGATGGATCATCGCTCGAGCGGTTCGGGTGAAGGCCTCGGTGGTCGAGGCGGATGAGGGGGAAAGAAAAGGGATTCGAACGATCCTTAATTTCGGACATACCTTGGGGCATGCCGTGGAAGCGGCCTGCGGTTATGGTTCCGCCTACACCCATGGGGAGGCGGTAGCCGTAGGGATGCGGGCGGCCACGGAGCTCGCTCGCAAACTCCACCTCCTCTCGGATCGAGAGGCCGACCGGATTGGGCGTCTCCTCCAACATTTGGGATTACCGAAGAGCCTTCGAGGGGTCTCCCGCGCGCGGATGTGGAGTGCCATGGAGCACGACAAGAAGTGGAGTTGGGGAAAGAACCGTTGGGTTTTGCCCACCGGAATTGGGCGGGTGGTGGTCCGACAGGGGATACCCGCTGCGACGGTCCGGTCGGTCGTTAACCGTTTATGGGAGAAACAGGGGGCGGGGTGAACCTGTTTCGTTCCGAGATAGATCCTAAGCGGCTCAAGGAGCTTCATCGGCTGGAGCGGGCGTTGGGGGTTCGCTTCCGTCGTGCCGCGTTGTTGAACCGAGCCTTGGTCCACCGTTCGCATCTTAAGGCCGCCGTGGGCGGTTCCGCGAAGAGCGATAACGAAACGCTCGAGTTCCTTGGGGACGCGGTGTTGGGCCTCGTGATCTCCGAGGAGCTGTTTCGCCTTTACCCCCTTTCCGAGGTGGGAGATCTGGCCAAGATCAAGGCGCAAGTGGTCAGCCGAGCCACCTTAGCCGAGATTGCCCAAAAAATGGATCTGGATGCGTGGATTCTCTTAGGGTCGTCCGAAACCATACGGGGGGAAGGGCGGCGTTCCTCCGTGATCGGATCCGCCTTAGAGGCGGTTTTAGGCGCCCTCTATTTGGATCGGGGATTGACGCCGACGGCCCGCTTGATCCACCGGCTCTTTCGCGATCAGATTTTAGCGGTGGAGGCGGGAGAATTAGCGGCCGACTATAAATCGCTTTTGCAGGAGTACGTCTTACGCTACTTCAAGGTGACTCCTGAGTATCGGGTGGTCGGAGAATCGGGGCCGGGCCATCGACGTCTCTTCCATGTGACGGTCGGCTGGCGGGGAAGGAGCTATGGACAAGGAGCCGGCCCCAGCAAAAAGACGGCGAGCCAAGAAGCGGCGAGGATGGCCTTGGATCAGCTTTTGTCTCCTCTGGGTTGACAGGAGAGGTCCTCTTTCGTAAGATAGCGTAATTTCGAAGGAGGGCTTAAAGGCCATGCCAGAATCCCCTGGTGCAGCTGCCGGTGAAGAGGTTGGGTTCGTGGTGAGTTTCTTTGGCGTTCCCAGTGCCGCGATTATTGAGATAACCCAAGGATCTTTGAAGGTGGGAGATACGATTTGGGTCCGTGGGCATACGACGGATTTGAAGCAAACGGTCGAGTCCATGCAGATCGAGCATCAATCGGTCCCGGAGGCTAAGAAAGGTGAGCAGGTAGGGGTTAAGGTCTCCACGCGCGTTCGTCGGAAAGACAAGGTTTATAAGATTTCATCTTAACGCCTAGCTCTAAGTCTCCATCAAGTGGTGGGATGACCGTTCGGCCAGCGCAACCGGAGGATGCCTCCCAAGTCGTGAAGTTGGTGTCCACGATTTTAGCCAAAGAATTTCCTTCCGATGAGAAGGCCTATGTGACGGATGACCTCCTCCGGTTTGCCGAAACCTACCAAGGTCCCCACAACACCTTTTTGGTCGCTGAGGAGGGTGCCCGGATCGTGGGAACCTGTGGGGTCAAGGCGGAGAATCGGCAGACGGCGATCCTACGTCGCCTCTTTGTGGATCCCAGCTATCGGCAAAGAGGGGTGGGAACGCATCTTCTTCAGGAGGCTCTGCGCTTCTGCCGCTTAAACGGTTTTCGAGAGGTGGTCATTCGGACATCCCTCCGAATGGAGAAGGCGATCCGTCTTTGCCGATCGCTTGGGTTTGAGGAGGACGGCCGTTGGGACTTGGAAGGGGTCAGCTTGATTCGGTTTCGGTTGAGGTTGACGTGACGGATGGGGTGAAGAATCTGCCGGAAGGGGTCAGGGTATTGACCGAATCGGAAATCCAAGACCGGCTTTACGGGGAGTATCTAGGCCGAAGAAAGAAGTGGGAACCCGTGGAGCCCTTTCAAGAGGAGCTGAATCGATTACGGACAGAGCTCGTGACGCTGCGCCAAGAGCGGGATCAACTGGCGGCGGAGCTTCATCGAGATTTTTCCCCCAGAACCGAAACGGTCTTTAAAAGGAGAACCGCTTCTCTCGGGTTACTCTTTGGGATTGGAATTTTGCTGGTTGGTCTCGGTTACCCGATCGGGACTCAAATTCTGCAGGCTTCCCCTTCGCTCTCTGAATCCTCTGCCTATACCCTTCAGGTGGCCGTCTACGATGTCCGGCGATACGCCGAAGAAGCCCTCCAACGCCTTCGGGAGCTTGGGGCTGCGGCTTTTTTGGCAGAGTTTCCTCGCCGAAATGGTCAACCCCGCTACCGCCTCTACGTGGGACAGTTCGTCACCAAGCTCGAGGCCGAGGCAGAACGACTCCGCTTGGCGGCCGATCCCCGTTTTAGAGACGCCTTCGTTCGGATCCGGTAGCGGAATTATCGCAGCGTCAACGTTTGAATCTCGCCGTCTGATTCCAGCTCCACCCCATCGCGCGCGATTCGGATCACCTTGGCCCCTTGGATGGTACTGCCTTCTTCCATGACCTCGCCGTTGATGAGGGCCAGGGTGGTCCCTCCTTCTTCCCGGAGGATCCCATCCAACCGCCATCGGCCGCCCACCCGAGGAACCGCTGGGAGGGCCGTGGGAAGGGGATTGGTCGACGCCGATTCCGTTTCGAGGGCAGGGGCTGGCGCCTCTTCTGGAGTGGGCTCCTCTGCCTTGAAAGGGGGGCTTCCTCCAGTTTCCGGTTCCCCTGGAGCCGTGGTGGGGATCTTCGGAGTCTCCGGGGAAGAGAAAGGTCGTCCCAGGATCCAGAGGAGTCCCGCACCAGCTAAAAGAAAGATTCCCAAAGCCCAGCGTCCCCTCTTCGGGGAAGGGGGACTCGGTGAAGCGGGTGGAGCGCTGTTGGCCTTAGCCAAAGCTTCCGAGATGAGGCTCATTTATTCCTCCATTTGTTTCTTCCTCTACGTTTCTGGCTGCGCCGGCGGCCAATGTCGGAAAGTCCCGCGCGTCAGCGCGGGGCTTCCACCATCGACGCGTTGATGGTCCACGATTCCCCTACGAACCCCGCCAGAAGCGCTCGATCGCACAAACGGTTGATCCGGCGGGGAACCCCTTGGGAAATCCGTGCGATTGTCTCGATCGCCTCGGGGGTAAATTCGGGGGTTCTGGTGCTCCCAGCGACCCGGAGGCGATGGGTGATGTAGGCGGCCACCTCTTCCGATGAGATCGGCTGAATCTCGTATCGGACGGCGATCCGTTCGTTCAAGGCCCTGAGACGCCGATCCGAGGAGAGCCGCTTCGTCAATTCCGGTTGCCCGACGAGAACGATTTGTAAGAGCTTGGTCTTAGAGGTCTCCACATTGGAGATGAGGCGCACCTGTTCCAACGCCCCGGTACTTAAGGCCTGCGCCTCATCGAGGATCAGAACCGCCGTAGACCCCCGGTGGGCCTCTTGGATCAGGAACCGTTCGATCCGCTTGAAGATTTCTCCTCGGGTGATCCCTCGCGCCAAAATCTTTCCATTCAGGGATAACCCAAAGTCTCTGCCGATCGCCTGAAGAAGTTCCGTTTGATTTAAGGAGGGGTTCAAGAGGAGCGCGGTCTTCACCGGGGACTTCAGTTCCTCCACCAGCGCCTTGGCTAAGGTGGTTTTCCCGGTTCCAACCTCCCCGGTGATGAGGAGGAAGCCCAAGCGTTGTCGGATGCCGTAGCGAAGATGATCCAGAGCCTCTCGGTGGTGGTGGGAGGCGAACAAAAAGGTGGGGTCGGCGGTGACGTGAAACGGTTTTTCACGAAACCCGTAGAACGGCTCGTACATCGGTTCTTAACATACCACGATCGCGCCGCCCTTGCAATTTGGTTGAAGATCCTCTATAAAGAAGTTGAGAGCCGATTTTGAGAAGGAGGAAGTTCACGTGTGGCAAGGGATGGATCAACGGCGATTTCCACGGGCGCAATGTCAATGTGTGGTGAACTTAAGGCAGGAGGGGAGATCTTCCCCCAACGCTTCCGTCACCGAGAACATCGGGTTGGGAGGGGTCTGCGTTTTATTGGACAAGGAGGTCGGGATCTTCTCGTCCGTCGAGCTGGAACTCGACTTGAAAGACGCCAAACCGCCTTTCAAGGTTCAGGGAACGGTGGTGTGGGTGGTCCGACGGACGGAGCGGAAGAAGGGCCCTCGGTTCGATACGGGGATTGAGTTCACCGAATTATCGGGGGATGAGAAGGCCCGACTCGAAGCGGTGATGGACCGGGCGATCCAAGGAAAGTCTCCCGCTTGACGACGCCCACCACCATTGCGCCTGCCCTGCTTTACTCCATCCTCTGCGACGACGTCCGTCGAGAGGAAAACGGTAAGTTCCTCTTGATCGGGCTCTTTGAAACCATCGGCGCTCGGGAATTTCCAGCCACGCATCCGGCCCTCTTCATCGTCAACGGCTGGATCGGCGGGGTGGGGTCCTTTCGCCAATACAGTCGGATCTTGGATCCGAGCGGCCAGGAGTTGGCCCGAGACCAGGAGACCCCCTTTCAGCTGTCCACGTTGAAGGCGCGGCACTCGGTCATTGCCCGCTTCAACCACTTGGAACTTCCCCAGGCCGGAGAGTACGCGGTGGAGGTGTTGTTAAACGGCGATTTAAAGGTCCGCTATTCTCTGGTGGTGGAACAGGCTTAAAGGGAGAGGTTTTAAAGGGAAGGGGGAGTGGTAACGCTTAAGACGGAAAGGACCGAGGCTCCGACGTTCTTCAGTTGGTGCGGGGTCGAGGCCGGAAGGTAAAGGCTGTCGCCCACGTTCAGGCGAAGCGTCTGTTCTCCAGCAGTGACTTCCAGCCGGCCTTTTAAGAGGTAAAGAAATCTCTCCGTCCCAAAGGGGTGATGTTCTTTGGGGGTCAACCTTCCCGGCCGGATTTTAACCAACGCCGGCAGCATCTTCTTTCTCAGAGTTCCAGTGGTGAGGAAAGCGGCATCGGCGCCGGGGCTGTGAACGATCTTCGTCGCGGGAGCCGTGGCCGACCGAACCTCGAGGATCGCGCCGTTGGAGTCCAATTCGGCATACAGCTCCGGTAATCGGACCCCTAAGGAGCGTGCCATGCTCAAATGCGACTCCAGGGTGCCGGTCATCTTTCCGGTCTCGATTCGGCTTAAGCTGGAAAGGGCCACCCCGGAACGCCGGGCCAATTCCACCAGCGTCCACCCTTTGGTCTGCCGAAGCTGTCGGATCTTCCTTCCAATAACCATTGGCAGCTAATTTACCACCGCCAGTCCCTCCCTGTCAAGAGGCTTAAGAGGCTTTTTTGGGGTAAGGGCGGATAATTGGGTTGTTGACAAATTGGAAATATTATTGCATATTATAATGAGTCCTTTATTTGACCGATGCCTCCAAAACGAATTCTCCTTGGGATGCTCGCGGGCGGGCTTTTGAGTTCCCTGGCGGTAGGCGCCGGGGAAGAAGGCGTTGGGAGCCCCCTTCGGCCGACGGGATGGGAACCGGAACAGTTAGAGGATCGCCTCAAATCTCTGTCGGCGGAGCCATCGATCCGACAGGTCCAGGAGGCGGCCATCCGGTATGCCGAGGTCGACCCGGAAAAGATTCTTCGCTGGAGAAAGACCGCTGCCTGGCGGACGTGGTTGCCTAAATTCACCTTGCATCTGGATCGAGACCGAAGTCAAACCATCGCCTCCTCCAGCTCTCAAGGGAAAACCACCTTCTCGGTGGGTCCGGAGGATGAGTCGTTTCGCTTGGGGTTTGACTTCACCTGGGATCTCGCCAATTTCATTTGGAACCCGGATCAAATTTCCATCGATGCCCGCTCCCGGTTAACCACCCAGTTACGGCAGGACCTGTTGGAGGAGGTGACGAAGGTCTACTACGAACGCCGGCGCCTTCTCTTGGAGTTCCAAGGTTCTCCCACCGAGGACCCGATCTTAAAGGCGGAACGACTCCTTCGGGTTGAGGAGCTTACCGCTTTCTTGGATGCTGGGACCGGGGGGGCCTTTTCGCGAGAAATCCCTCGCTGAGGCTCGGGACTTTTCTGGACAGGCCCCCCACGATTTGTTTCGCCTCGCGCGACAAATCGAAACTTGGGGGGCTGGCGCTGTCGGAAGCGCCACCACGCGCCCCGGCGCAGCCAAAAGCAAAGAGGAAGGGATAGCCTAGAAATGGATTGAGAGGGATCTCTCCCTGTAGTATACTCGAAGATCGTGGGCAGCGCTTGGGGTAAGATTCATCCAGGCCGCCAAACGAAGCGGGTTCTCGTCGTGGACGACGAGCCCGAGGTCACCTACGCCCTTCAGGCTTTTTTTCTGGCCAAGGGGTACGAGATGCTGACCGCGCTGGACGGCATCCAGGCGATGCGGCATTTGCGTTCCCATCCGATCGACCTTGTCCTTCTCGACATGAAGATGCCGGGGGTCAATGGGGTCGAGGTGCTGAAGTTCCTCCGCGCCCAGAGTCCGCTCACCAAGGTGATTGTCGTCACCGGCTTTGATGAACAGTTCCGCGAGTTGGTGGAGCGGCTGGGGGTGGATGGATTTATGCTGAAGCCCTTTGGGATTCAGGCCTTGACCGGTACCATCGAAGAGGTCTTAGCCGGCAAGGCAGGGCTAAAGGCCTTCGTTCGTCAAGTCGGCCCCCCTTCCGGCGTAGGGCCGGTGCCTAAGGCGCGGCTTCTGTTGGTGGAGCCTTCCGAGTACACCTTTAAGCTCAAAGAGGTTTTCTTTACCGACCCGGAAAGATCCGGGGGGCTCTACGAGGTGGCGGGGGCTTACTCGACGGAAGAAGCCTTAGAACAGTTGAGGACCTTCCGGCCAGACATCCTCCTCGTCGATGTGGCCTTGGTGGGGCCGTCGGCCGAGTTGGCGGTCAAGGCGATGGCCTCCGAGTCGAGGCCTCAGGAATTGATCCTTCACGGATCCGGATCGGTTTTGATCCCGTCTCGAAGGCCCCAAGTGGAAAATCTGAAAGGACACGGGGTGAGGGTTCTGTACGACGAGAGTTTCACTCAGGCAGGGCTTCATCGGTTGGGCGAGGTCGTCCGGAGCACCGCCATGGCCCATGGTCTTCTGGAGGTCGTCCCCTGATGGTCCCCGTGGGCTTTGGATCGTGGGGATTGATCGCGACGGCGGTCGCCAGCTTAGGATTAGGGGCGTTTGTCTACTCGAAGAACCGTTTAGGTCTGGTGAATCGGGTCTGGCTTCGGCTGTGTCTCGCCACTTCCTTATGGGCGTGGGCCAGCAGCCGGATGATGGAGAGCTCCCAGATCGGCTGGGCCTTCCTTTGGGCTCGGTTGAGCTTAGTGGGTTTGAGTTTCGTGCCGGCCTTCTTCCTTCGGTTGAGTCGGGTTCTGGTGAATGGCGAGGGAGAGGCCAGTTGGCTTCACTGGAACTTTCGCGTGGCCGGCGTGATGGCCGTATTGGCGTTGACGCCGCTTTTGATCCGGGATCTGCAGCCGGAGTTTACCTTTCACTTTTATCCGGTGGCCGGTCCCCTCTACGGAGTCTTCGCGGCCTGGTTCTTCGGCTCGTTCCTTTACACGCTCTGGGTTCTCATGAAGGCTTACCAGGGAGAGATCGGTTTTAAGCGGAATCAGCTGCGCTACGTGATCGTCGCTTCCCTGATCGGCCTCTTGGCCTTCTTTTCCATGTTTCCCTTAGCCTTTGGCGTCCCTTTGAGGCCCATGGGACAGGGACTGCTTCTATTCTACGCGCTGATCAGCTACTCCATCGTCCGTTGGCGATTGATGGACGTGTCGATCGTGGTGAAGAATACCTTGGTTTACGCGACACTCTATTCGATCCTGGTGGGGCTCTTTGTGGTCGTGGTGGTCTTCGTCGGACAGTGGCTCTTCTATGGGCCTCAGGCCTTGGACCGGCGGGTTCTCTGGATGTGTCTGGTGGCCTTAGGGATCGTGACCGCCTTGGGCCCCCCTTTGGACGCGTGGCTCACCCGAACGACGGACCGGCTTCTCTTTCAGAAAAAGTACGAGTGGCAGAAGACGTTGAAAGAGGCCTCGCGGGGGATGAGCCAGATTACGTCGGTCGATCGGCTCTTGAGGCTCATGGCCCATTTCATTGGAATGCGTCTTCGGGTCACCCACGTGGGGATCCTGTATCGTTCCAGCGATTTTTATACCGTCAAGGTCAGCCGCGGTCGGCAGAAGCTTGGAGTAGGACTCACCGTGAACCACGATAGTCCTCTGGTTCGTTGGCTGGGTGAGAAGCGAGAATCCCTCACGTTGGAGGAGGTCCAACGGGGGATTCGCCACGAGAAACCGCTTCCCTTAAGTTTTTGGCTGCGCCAGCGGCCTGTCCAGAAAAGTCCCGAGCGAAGCCGAGGGGCTCCCTCCTGGTCAGCCTCCTCCCATTCTCTGGAAGAGCTGGAAGACCAGATGCGTCGCTTGAACGCCTTCGTGTGCGTGCCGGCGATCAGCCGATCTCGTTTGTTGGGTTTCTTGATCTTAGGAGAGAAGCTTTCAGGAGATCCCTACTCCCAAGAGGACCTCGATCTGTTGACCACCCTAGCCAGCGAAGGGGCCATTGCGCTGGAGAACGCGGAGCTTTACGAGCAACTGTTCCATCGCATGCACGAGATCGAAGATCTCTATCAGCGGGAACACCGTTTGTTCATCCACACGGCCATCGCCCTGGCCGCGGCCGTGGATGCTCGGGATCCTTACACCCACGGACACACGGAGCGTTGCGCGGCGTATGCCCTGATGATTTTGGAGGAGATGGGTTCCCATTCGGAGGTCGTATCGATCCCTCGGTTCAAGGAGATGCTTAAGGTAGCGGCTCTCCTGCACGACATCGGCAAGATTGGGGTGCCGGACGAGATCCTCCGCAAAAGGGGATCTCTTACCCCAAGAGAGATCAGGACGATGCGGGAGCATTCCACGATCGGCGCGATTATCCTGCAGCCGATCAAGGGGATGGAGGAGGTGGCCAAGGCGATTCGCGCCCACCACGAACGCTTCGATGGGACCGGTTACCCGGACGGGTTGACGGGAGCTGAGATTCCCTTGGTTGCGAGGATCATCTCCGTGGTGGACACCTTCGACACCATGACCACCGATCGGCCCTACCGAAGGCGGCTTTCGGAAGAGGCTGCTGTGAAGGAGATTGAAAGCTGTTCCGGCAGTCAATTTGATCCGATGGTGGTGGAGGCTTTTTTGCGGGCCTATCGGAAGAATTGGGTGTCCCATCGGCCGGTGGAAGCCGCCGAGATGTTAGCTTAGAAAAGGAGGCTCGGGATCCATGGGCGTCAAAGAACGTAGAAAGTTTATGCGCATCTCGACGGCGCTTGAGGTCAACTACTGGGCCAAGGGGCCTTCCATGATCTCTGGCCAGGCCAAGGTCCGCGACTTCTCCCGGCAAGGGTTGGGGATGATCTTTTCTCATTCGGTTCAGCGCGGGGAACATGTGGATCTCACCTTGAAGGTTCCTGGAGACAACGTGCCCATCTTTGCCACCGCTGAGGTCGCTTGGGCCCAGTCGGAGAAGAATCCAACCGATGGGGGGGCTGGTTTGAAGCTTCTTTCCATCAAGCCTTTGGACCTGGCCCGGCTGTTGGATTTTGTTTACTCCCGTTGGCTGGGAGGTATTCGGGAGAGCCTGTAGTCGTTGAAGTTTCTCTTATTCCTCGTTATCCTCGCTGTTCTTTGGGGAGTGGTCGGCTCCTCCCGGGTCGTGGCCCAAGCCCGTTATTGTCCATCGATCACCCCTGGCCATTACGGCCTGACCTGGGAGCCGCTGGACCTGATCGCAGAGGATGGCGTCGCCATTGCCGGCTGGTTCCTCCCGGCCCCTCACCCCGAGGGCGTTTTGTTGCTCTTACATGGGTTTGGAACGAGCAAGGCCGATCTTCTCGATGTGGCCGAGGCCTTTCATGCCCCTTTGGCGTATCACCTCATCCTCATCGACTTCCGGGGGCATGGAGCCTCGGCAGGAAAGAGCTTCTCGTTTGGCCGGTGGGAGGTCCTGGACGTTCAAGCGGTGTTGTCTTTCCTAGAGAAGGATCCGAGCTTAAGAGGACTCCCCGTGGGGGCCTATGGGGTCTCGATGGGAGGGGCCATCGCCTTGTTGGCCGCGGCCCGTTTTCCAAGGATAAAAGCGGTGGTATCGGATTCGGCCTATGCCGATTTACCGAAGGCCATTGCCAGGATTCAATGGTTGTCCTATCATATACCGCGGTTCCCCTTGGGGCAGATGGTGGTGTGGGGGACGGCGTGTCGTCTTGGCGTTCGTCTTCGGGCGTTGAGCCCGGTTTCGGTCGTCGAAAGGATCGCCCCACGAGGGGTGTTCGTCATCCATGGGATGCAGGATAGGACCATTCCGCCTGAGGAGGGGGAGGCTTTGTATCGAGCCGCGAAGGACCCTAAAAGATTATGGTTGGTTCCTCAGGCCGAGCACATCGCCTCCTTCTATCTGGGTCGTTCCCTGTACGTGGAGCGGGTGATGGAGTTTTTCCGAGATGCCTTCCGCCGAGCGCCGTAAACATCCCCGCGCGAGCGAAGCGATTCCCTGTCGAGCCAGGGCAGGCACCAGCCTGTACGAGGCCCACACCCGGAACTTAAGCTGTGGGGGAGCGCTCTGCCAATTCCTGGAGCCGATCCCCTTGATGACCAAACTGGAGATCGCCATCGAATTGCCACCGGTCTCCCCTGGGTTTTCCTCTCGTTGGATCCACTGTGTGGGAGTGGTGGTGCGGCAAGATCCTCAGATGGGTCCCGAGGGGCCTTGCTCTTATTTAACCGCCCTCTATTTCTCGGAGCTAAAGCCGGAAGACCGGCAGGAAATCGCCGAGTTCGTCCTTCGCTCGATGCTCTCCTACGATCGGCGGCGGTGCGAGGGGACCCCCCCCCCCCCGTTTTTTTTGGCATGTGGTATACTCATTATAGGCGTTTTTATAGGTCATATGTGATATTAGCCTCCCGCCAAGGAAACGAGGG
>CAYJWF010000013.1:24276-27146 GCA_964373805.1 uncultured Planctomycetia bacterium
CCCCTCCCCCCGGGTTGCCCGTACCCCCGGCTGTAACTCGCGGAGTGGGTCGTTGGCTCGGTGCCGCCCCCCGCGGGGGGGCCCCCCGCGGCCGCGCCGCCCCCCCCTTTTATTAGGACATATGGTATACTCATTATAGGAGTATTTATAGGACATATGTCATATTCGCCTCCCGCCATGGAAACGAGGGGATCTCCCATCTCCGATGGAGAGAAATTGCGGACCTTGATTCGGGAAGCGGGGCTTACCCGGAGTGAACTGGCCCGTTTGATCGAGGTCAGTTACCGGACGGTTTACCGCTGGCTTGAGAAGGGGGTTGATCCGCATCCGTTTGCTTCTCATCGCATTGATGATCTGTTTAAGCAACACGTCGACCTGACACCGATCGTTGAAAGACTTAAGAAGGACCTCGGAAACCCCATCCGGATTCTCCGAGAGAATGAGGCCATCCGAAACCGTTTCTTTCTGGAGATGACCTATCATTCCAATGCCATCGAAGGCAGCCGCATGACGAAGAAGGAGACCCAAGGGGCCATCGAGGGAAAGCAGGTGCCAGGCAAGGAGCCCTTTGAAATCTTTGAGGTGGTAAACCACCGTAACGCCCTCTTGGAGGTTTTGTCTGAGATTGGCAGTGGATTCCGGATCACAGAGGGCTATATCCTTAAGCTGCATTCGATCGTGATGTACAACTTCCACGACAAGCTCCCCGGACGGTATCGAACCGGCTTTGTCAACCTGACCAATACAAAGAAGCCCCTCCCATCCGCCCAGCTAGTCCCTGTTAAGATGAGGGCGTTGGTTCAGGAAGTCAACCAGTACAGGAAAAACACCCTAGCCAAGATTGCCCGCGATCACTATGAGTTCGAAGCGATCCATCCCTTCTTCGATGGAAATGGGCGGGTAGGTAGGCTTCTGATGTTGACCCAGCTCTTAAGCCGGGGCTATCCTCCTGCGATCGTTCGGATAGAGGATCGGTACGCCTACTATTTTGCCCTGGGGAAAGGGGATTTAGGAGATTTCAAGAATCTGATTCAGAGGGTGTGTGAGAGCGTCATCCGGGGCTACCATCTTCTTAAGACTTGAGGTACCATACCGCTATGGTCGTCGGCGTTCCTAAAGAAATCAAGGAAGACGAGTACCGAGTCGCCCTGGTGCCTGCCGGGGCTGCGGCCCTGCGAAAGGGTGGGCATACGGTCCTGGTCCAAACCGGGGCAGGGAAGGCCTCCAACCTCTCGGATCGGGAGTACGCCTTGGCCGGCGCCGAAATCGTCGAGTCGGCCCGAGAGGTCTACCATCGGGCGCAATTCATCCTGAAGGTGAAAGAGCCGTTGCCTGAGGAGTACCCTTTCCTTCGATCCGGCCAGATCCTCTTTACCTTCTTCCATTTCGCGGCCAACAAGAAGCTGGCGTTAGCCATGTTGAAGCAGAAGGTGACCTGCATCGCCTATGAAACGGTCGAGGATGCCCACGGACAGCTTCCCATCTTGATCCCCATGAGCGAGGTGGCCGGCCGGATGGCGGTCCAGGAGGGGGCCAAGTATCTGGAGAAGCCGATGAAAGGCAAAGGGATCCTCTTGGGAGGAATCCCCGGGGTGGCACGGGCCAGTGTCGTGGTCTTAGGCGGCGGAGTGGTGGGGGCCAACGCGGCGAAGGTAGCGGCCGGCTTAGGGGCCGAGGTGACCGTCTTGGACATCGACTTGAATCGGCTGCGGTACCTGGAGGACACGAGCCCCAAGAACGTTTCGTTTTTGATGTCCAACGACCACAACGTAGCGGAAAGGATTCAACGGGCCGATTTGGTGATTGCCGCAGCCCTGGTTCGGGGGGCGCGATCCCCCATCCTGATTCCGCGAGGGATGTTGAAGAAGATGAAGCCGGGCTCGGTCATCGTGGACGTCGCCATCGACCAGGGCGGTTGTTCCGAGACCTCTCGCCCGACGACCCACGCCTCTCCGATCTTTGTGGAGGAGTCGGTGGTCCATTACTGCGTTACCAACATCCCCGGAGCGGTTCCGATTACCTCCACCTACGGGTTGACCAACGCCACCCTTCCCTTTGCTCTTGAAATCGCCAACCGAGGACTGATCCGGGCCTTGAAGGGGCATCCCACCTTAGCGCGAGGGGTCAACGTGATGCGGGGAAAAGTCACGTATCGATCCCTCTCCCAGGCGCTGGACCTTTCCTATACGCCGTTACCGCGCGTTCTCTCTTAGCGCCATCGATGCGGTTCCCCTTGATTACTCTCTTAACCGACTTTGGGCTTGAGGACGAGTACGTCGGGGTGGTGAAAGGGGTCATCTTATCGATTAACCCCCGCGCCATGGTCGTGGACATCTGCCATCAAGTTCCGCTTGGAGACGTGGAGAAGGCCGGTTGGCTGTTGGCCTGGAGTTGGAAATACTTTCCGAAGGGAACCATCCACGTGGTGGTGGTCGACCCAGGAGTAGGGTCCTCCCGTAAGATCCTCTGCTTGAACTTTGAAGGGCATCTCTTCCTAGCTCCGGATAATGGGCTTTTAAGCCACGTGGTACGCGAGGAGAAAAGGCCGTGCCTTTACACCGTCACCAACCGGCGCTACGCTTTGAAAACGGTGAGCCATACCTTTCATGGAAGGGACCTCTTTGCCCCAGCCGCTGGTTATCTTTCCCGAGGTCTTTCTCCCAGTCGCCTGGGACCCCGTACAGACGAATTTAAACGTCTGCCTTCTTTGGAGCCCACTCCAGGAGATGGCAAAAAGATAGAGGGAAGGATTATCACGCTGGATCGGTTTGGGAACGCGGTCACCAACCTTTCGGCTCCCTGGGTGGACCGTTTCAAGAAGAAGGGCCGCGTACGAATCGATGTTGGCGGCGCTAGGCTTCGAGGCCGGC
>CAYJWF010000013.1:27246-39495 GCA_964373805.1 uncultured Planctomycetia bacterium
GGCTTCGAGGCCGGCAGGGCCGGCTTCGAGGGGTCCAACGTTCCTATAGCGCTGTGCCGAAAGGCACCCCTTTAGCGGTTATCGGCAGTCACGATCTTCTCGAGATCGCCGTTAACCGTGGATCGGCTGAGCGGAGGCTCCGTCTTAAAATCGGTGACCCTGTGGTTTTGCGCGTGGAGTGAATTATAAAAGGCAGTTCTCCTGTGGGGGTATCCTCTTTCGAAAGGATCGGGGTCCGATTCGGGTGGCTCTCATCTCTCGGATGGGAGGGAAGATCTGGTGTTTACCGAAAGGTCTGGTGGAGGCTGGGGAGAAGCCTGAGGAAACGGCCTTGCGAGAGGTCCAGGAAGAGACTGGGTTAACCGGGAAGCTGCTTCAGAAGATCGGCGAGATCCACTACCGCTACTCCTTAAAAGAAGCCCCGCTGATGCGGAACTCTCCTCGATTGGCCGCTAGCGCAGCCAGAAACGTAAAGGAAGAAAAAACCCTCTACGATAAGAGGGTCTGGTTCTTTCTGATGCAACATACCGGCGGAAGCACGAAAGACCACGATTTTGAGGTGGATGCGGTTCGCTGGTTTCCCATTCAGGAGGCCGTCGATCGGCTTTCCTATTCGAGTGAGCGGCAACTTATGCAGAAGGCTTGGCGGTTAATCCACCCCAAGGGAAGGCTTCCATGAAGCCCCGCCTTCGGCGGGACATCTCTGGATAAAAGCGTAAGATGAAGAAGTTGGAAGTCGCCGATCTCTTCGAGCAGATTGCCGATCTTCTGGAGTTGAAGGGGGAGAATCCTTTCCGAATTCGAGCCTACGAGAGGGCCGCCCTCAACTTAAGAAACTTAACCGGTGATCTGGCGGAGATGGCCGCCTCCGGTTCCCTTGAAGAGATCCCCGGGATCGGCAAGGACCTGGCCGCGAAGATTGAGGAGATTCTCTCGACTGGCCGCCTGCTCTTCTTGGAGAAACTCAAATCCCAGGTTCCGGAGGGTTTGGTCACCCTGATGTCGGTACCTGGGATTGGGCCGAAGACCGCCAAGCTGGTCTACGGCCGGTTTAAGGTCAAGTCGATCCGAGAGCTCGAGGAGCTGGTTCGAGCTGGGAAGCTTAAGGTCCTGCCGGGCCTGCGGGAGAAGAAGGAGGAAAACATCCTCCGAGGGATTCAGCTTCTGAAGTCCGGTCAGGAACGGATGACGCTGGGAACGGCCTTGAATCTGGCCCGAGAGATCTTGAAATCTTTGAAAGGGGTCCCCGAGATCCAGCGGATCGAGGTGGCGGGAAGCCTGCGCCGCCGAAAAGACACGGTTCGCGATCTTGACCTTTTGATCACCTCCACCCATCCGGGGGAGGTGATGGATCGTTTTGTGAAGCTCCCCTGGGTGGCCCAAGTTCAAGCCCACGGCGAGACCAAGTCGAGCATCCGAACCCGGCAGGGTGTTCAAGTCGATTTGCGGGTGGTGGAGCCGGAATCCTTTGGAGCGGCTCTCGTCTATTTTACCGGCTCTAAGGCGCACAACATCCGGATTCGCTCTTTAGCGAATCGCTTAGGGTTGACGGTCAACGAATACGGCGTTTTCCGAGAGAAAACGGGGCGCAAGGTAGCCGGAAAAGAAGAAGAGGAGGTCTATCGGGCCTTAGGGTTGGCCTGGATTCCTCCGGAGTTAAGAGAGGATTTAGGAGAAATAGAAGCGGCCGCGGCGGGTCGCCTGCCTCGACTCGTCGAGCTCAAAGACCTGAAAGGGGATTTCCACATCCATTCCGATTGGAGCGATGGATCCCATTCGATTGAGGAGGTGGCCCTGGCCGCCAAGCGGAAAGGGTATCGGTACATCTTACTTTCCGATCACTCGAAGTCCCTCCGCGTGGCGGGGGGGCTGACCGAATCGGAGCTCTTTGAAGAGATGGAAGAGGTCCGGCAACTGAACCGCCGGTTGTCCCCGTTTCGAGTCCTCATGGGATCGGAGGTGGACATTCTGCCGGACGGCCGACTGGATTATCCGGATCGGATTCTCTCCAAGCTGGACTTAGGGATTGCGGCGGTCCACTCCGCCTTTAAGCAGCCGAAAGAGGTGATGACCCGTCGGATCCTCAAGGCTTTGAACAATCGCTACATCACGATTCTCGCTCATCCCACCGGTCGCCTCCTGGGAGAGCGGGAGCCTTACCAGGTGGACCTGGAAGAAATCTGTCGAGTGGCGCATCGAACCCAGACCGCTTTGGAGTTGAACTGCTATACCCAGCGGTTGGACTTAAACGACTTAAACGCCAAGAAGGCTTTGGAAGCGGGGGTGAAGCTTGTCATTTCCACCGATACCCACACCTTGGATCAGTTGGAGAGCATCAAGTTGGGGTTGGCTCAGGCTCGGCGGGCTTGGAGCGAGCCCAAGGAGATCTTAAACACGTTAAATTTAAACGAACTGTTGAACTGGGTTTCTAGAAAGCGGCAGTGACCCCGTGAGATACATCTTACTTTCGTTCTATGGATTCAAGGCTAAGATCCAAGGCCTGTTTTGGAATCTAGGGCAACCTGGGGAAGGTTATCTCACGGGGTGAGCCGTGGACTCCTCCTCATCGATGGCAACGCCTGCATCTGGTGGGCTACGTTTGCCGTTTCTCCCCTGCTGGGAGTCAAAGGACGACTTCAGGAACCACCCCATCGTTTCTTAGGGTTCGTTTTGAGGCTCCTGCGATCGGAGAAGCCGGGTTATCTCGCCGTTCTGTTGGAAGATTCGCCAGGCCCTGGCAATTTCCTTAAGAACCTGCCGACCCTCCAAACGTACCTTTCCGCCTTGGGGGTTCCGGTTCTCCATCGGCCCACCGGTTCGGTGCCGGGACTGGTCCGTTCCCTATTGGATCGTTCTCAAGCCGCGCGGCTTAACACCCTTTTGGTGAGCACGCGCCGGAGCCTTCTTCGATGGGTCGATTCCTCGGTGACCCTCATGAATCCCGCACGAGAGGGTCTTCGCTTTGATCCGGCTCGCGTGGAAACCGTCTTTGGAGTTCCCCCATCGCAGGTTCCCGATTGGTTGATTCTTACCGGGGACCCGGCAGAAGGAATCCCTGGGGTAAAAGGGATTGGTCCCAAGACCGCATCGGGCCTCTTAAAACGATACGGATCGCTGGAGGGGATTTTATCTTCTTTAGAGGGTCTCACCGGGTCTCTTAAGAAACGATTGGAGGCCTCGCGCGAGCGTATCCGGGGTGGTGAGCGGCATCTTAAGATCGATCCGGCCCCCTTTTCCGATCTCACCTTAGAGGTCTGTCGTTTTTCACCACCAGATCCTCAGCGACTCACGGAGCTGTTTGGCAGGGCAGGGATGATCGATCTCATCCCGGAGCTTCTGCCGCACAGCCATCCCAGGCCCGTCCGCTATGAGACGGTGCTAAGGCGCGATCAGCTGCTCGCCCTTCGGGACCGACTTGGGAAAGCCGACCGTTTCGCTCTGGACACAGAGACGACCGGCTTGAACACGATGCAGGACGAGTTGGTAGGGATCTCCATCGCTATAGAAAAGGATGAGGCTTTTTACCTTCCCTTGGGGCACCGGTATCCCAGCGCGCCGGAACAGTTGCCCCTTTCCTTCGTTGGAGAGGTGCTGGGCCCGATTTTTTTAGACCCTGCCAAACTGAAGATCGGCCAAAATCTTAAATTCGATCTCGCCTTTCTTCAGCGGGCCGGATTTGAGGTGAAGGGGCCTCTATTCGATACCCTCGTGGCTTCCTATCTTCTGAACCCCGATCGGAAAAGCCATTCCTTGGATGCCTTGAGCCTCGCCTATTTTGGCTACAAGATGATTCCATTCCAAGAACTGTTAGGGCAAGCCAAGACGATGGCAGAGGTCGATATTCCGAGGGTCACCGAGTATGCCTGCGAGGATGCCGATTTAACCTTTCAGCTCCATGAGAGACTTTCCTCGGAACTGGACCGTTTGGGTTTCGCCTGGCTGTTCCGAGAAGTGGAGATGCCGTATGGGTTGTATCTGGCTCAGATGGAGGGGCAGGGGGTTTTGATCGATCAGGAGAGGCTGGAGAACCTTTTGAGCTTTGGCCAGGAACGTGCCTCGGCGTTGGCCGAGGAGATCTTTTCTTTAGCCGGGGAACGATTTGATCTCAATTCTCCTCAGAATCTGCGTCGGATTCTTCTGGATCGATTAAAGCTCCCCTTCACCCACAAGACCCGAGGGCGGCAGTTATCGCTCAGTGCCGATAGCCTTCGAGCGATGATTTCTCGACATCCGATCGTCCCCAAGCTCCTCGAATATCAGAGCTGGGTTCGGTTGGTTCGGCAGCGCCTCTTAGCGTTGACGACTCGTCTGGATCCCTCGACCGGACGATGGCATCTTAGCGCTCATCCGGCAGGGACCGGCAGCGGGGAATTAAGAGGCAGCTCCTTTTTTAGGTCATCCGGTTCCCCCGATTTCGATGAGCGCCTTCGCTCCTTGGTCAGAGCCCCTACCGGGCATGTTTTGTTGGCTGCGCGCTATCTTCAACTGGAATCTCGATTGATGGCCCATGGGTCTCGCGACCCGGAGCTGATCAAGCGCTTCGGCCAGGGAGGGACCCCTCTCGAGGATCGTCAAGTCCGAGCCTTCCCTTCGGTCCAGCAGCTTTTTAAACGCTGGATCGTCCAAGCGAAGCGGGAGGGAAGGGTGGTGACTCTTCTCAAGCGGATTCGCCCGCTTCCGGCGTTAAACAGTCCTAACCCCGTTCTTCGTCAGGCCGCTGAGCGGGAGGCCCTGGAGACGATCCTGAAAGGTTCTGTCGCTGATCTGGTGAAGCTGTCCGTGGTCAGGGTGCGGCAGCTTCTGGAAGAAGCTCCAGGGTCTGGTAGTTTTGTGCAGATATTGCCGGACGGCATCCTCTTGGAGATCGTTCAGGAGCGATGGGAAGATTGGGCCGTTCGGATTCAGCAGGTGATGGAGCAGGTGATTCGGCTACGGGTCCCCTTAGCGGTTGAACTTTCTTCCGGTCCGTATTGGGATGAGTTGACGGCCGCTCATCTTCCAAGATGAAACCTCCTCGAAATATCCAACGAACCCTGGAAGCTATTTATAGAAAGCTTCTTGGAAGCTTTGGTCCTCAGCATTGGTGGCCTGCGAAGACCCCTTTTGAGGTATCGGTGGGAGCCCTCTTGACGCAGAACACCGCTTGGACGAACGCGGCCCGTGCCATTGCTCGCCTTAAAGAGGAGAAGCTCTTGGATCCCGTTCGGCTGGCTCATCTGCCGCATCCACGCTTGGCCCAACGGATCAGGTCTTCAGGCTACTTCAATCAGAAGGCCCACCGACTCAAAGGTTTTGTTCAATATCTCCTGGACCGGTATCAGGGAAAGGTCGACCGGATGAAGCGCGTTTCCCTGGATTCACTTCGGGGCGAGTTGCTCGGTTTAAAAGGAGTCGGTCCGGAGACCGCCGACAGCATTCTCCTTTACGCGGTAGGCAAGCCGATTTTCGTGGTGGACGCTTACACCCGGCGGATTCTAGCCCGCCACAGCCTCATCTCCTGGAAAGCCTCCTATGAGGAGATCCAAGATCTCTTTATGAAGCATCTGCCGGCAAAGGTTTCTCTCTTTAATGAGTATCATGCTCTCCTGGTTGCTGTGGGAAAACAGCTCTGTTGGAAGAAGCAGCCCCAATGTCATCGGTGTCCTCTTCGCAGAATTGGGCTCTTGCGGCTAGAGGGGCCGTCTCCGTAACCTATTTGTTTTAAAATAGTTAAACTTAATACATATCTCATTATTTATCAGTAGGTTACAGCCAAAGTTTTCTTCAAGGGCATTTTCCTTGGCCATTTTATAAAAATTTGTTTCCGTAACCCAGTGTAAATATGATCATTAGCTTATAGAGCCTTGAATTCCGACTCGACGGCAGGTATACTTTAGAGTGGAACAGAGGAAACCCCCATTCGACGATGAATTCCGTGGAATGGGGGTTTTCAGGCGTTAAGGAGCTTTTTGACCGGCACACGAGAGAGCTCCTTTAAAAGAAGCGAAGGGGGGTGAATCGGGATGAAGAAAGAATATCTTGACCTGCTTACTGGGATCCTGATTGGAACCGTCATCGGTGGGATGTATCACAGCTATCTGGGGATACTCCTACAGATCGGTTTCGGGGTCGTCGTAGCGCTCGTAGCGACTAAGGTTCTCACTCTACTGCGCTAAGCATAAGCACACCACAGCAGCCCTCCCAGCGAGAACAGTTGGGAGGGCTGTCTTTTTTATTGACTTCATCGATCTGGCCACGATACCATAGTCCCGCTATGGATTCCTGGTTTTCCAAGAAGCCCAGTCGGGCCATGATCTGTGGGATTTTAATCGGCCTGGCATTGGGCGCCTTCCTGCGGACGTTTTTGCTGCACGGTTAACTCTAGCGGAAAACGGAAGGCAATGTTTGTGCCCACTTTTTAAGCCGTTTTCCTCTGACGTTCCCTCCGTGAAAGATGAGAGCTAAGTTTACGCGATAGGTCGCGGATGTTTTCAACACGTTTTGAGCTTTATCTATAACACTCATAAGTTACAAAGGATAGAAAGGATTTCATTTCCTGTTAAGTTAACATAAGATCCATTATCGGACATTGCTGCTGCGCCTGATGGGGCCAGATCCAGTGGGTTTAAAGGGTGCCAGGTCTTACCTTATTTCTGATTTGGTCCAAAGCCCATGCGGCCTGCTCGCGGACTATCGGTGAGGGATCGTTGTGAACGGTTTCCTGGAGGATTGGTGATAGGTGCGAATCCCTGAGGTTCCCGGCAGCCACCGCGGCGTTACGAAGGAGCCCCTCCCGTTTGGCCCGCGTGAGGGGAGTTCCGGCGAACCGCTGAAGGAACGCCTCCTCGGTTCGGCAGGCAAGAAGCTCTTGCAGCGAAATAAAGCCCCCTGCCCCGGCTTCAGGCCTAAATTCTGGCCAGGAGACTCGCAATGACTGGGCATTGTAGGGGCAGACCTCTTGGCAGATATCGCAGCCAAAGATCCAATCTTTGACCAGCGGGCGTAACTTAGGGTCTAGCGCCCCTTTTAGCTCAATCGTGAGATACGAGATGCAGCGGCGGGCATCCAGCTCATAGGGCTTCACAAAGGCCTGCGTTGGGCAGGCCTCGAGGCACAACGTACAGGCACCGCAGTCCCACCGGATTGGCTGGTTCGGGGGAAGCTCCAGGTTGGTCAGGAGGGCCGCGAGGAAAATAAACGAACCTCCTTTCGGCAAGATGAGGCAGGTATTTTTCCCAAAGAATCCGATTCCAGCCGCCTCGGCCAAGGCCCGTTCCAGAACAGGGCCGGTGTCAACGGTTCGGACAATTCGGAGCGGATCCTTCACCTGACTTCGGATGAATCCTTCCAGGGATTTCAGCCGTTTTTGGAGGACCCGATGGTAGTCGCGTCCCCAAGCGTATCGGGCGATCCGGCCGGTTCCTGGCAGGTGGTTGGGAGGAACGGAACCGTTTCCGTAAGGCGCCGCCAAAACGACGACACTTCTCATGTCATCAAAATCGGCGAGGAACCGGGCCTTCCGTTTGAAGAACTGTTCCATGTAGCCGAGCTGGCCGGCGAATCCGTTTGAGAGCCACTGGGTAAGATCGGCTTCACGAGCTTGTAAGCCCAAGGGAGGCGCGATTCCTACAGCTCGGAATCCAAGCCGCAGGGCCTCTTTTTTAATCGCTTCTTTCAAGTCCTCCGGTGAAGTCAAGGTTCCGGAAGCTCTTCCAGCCGGCTGGCCGGTTCCAGCGAATAGGCCCCTTTTTCGCTGACCCGCCAGATCTCGCAGAGATCTTCCGGGAGTTCCTGTAGAAAGATGGAGGGACGCATGAGGATTTCTCCTCGCTGGTAGCTGGTGCGGGTGAGCGGATAGGTCAGGTACAGCTCCCGTTTGGTGCGGGTCGTGGCCACGTAGAAGAGGCGTCGCTCCTCCTCGAGTTCCATCGGATTTTCCACCGATTTGGGATGCGGGAATTGCCCTTGAACGAGACCGATCAAGAAGACCACCGTCCACTCGAGCCCCTTGGCCTGGTGGATCGTGGAAAGGACCAGGACCTCGTCCGGATCCTCCCATCCGCGGATCGATTCCCCCTTGAATGGTTCCCTTAGCGTGAGATCTTCCAGAAACTTTTCCGTGGACTGGTAATTGGCGGCCAGATTTGCGAGCTGCTCCAAATCTTCTCGGCGGTCTTTGGAGTCCTCAAAATGGGTCTTCAGATGCGCTTCGTATCCTCCTTTAAGGATGATGAGAAGCATCTCTGCCGGCCGGTTGGTTGCCGATGGGTTGGTGAGGTCGGTTAAGATCCGTTTGAGGCGCTTTAAACCGGCGGCGGCCCGAGAAGACAAGCCCTCCCTGCCCTGCTCTTGAAGGAGCGTCTGAAGAGGTTTAGGAGTAGCGGCCAACGTTTCCCAGATTCGGCGGGCATAGGCGGTTCCAATTCCCTCCTGGAGACGGAGAACCCGTTCCCAGGCCAGCTCATCGTTGGCATTCACCACGATTCGGAGGTAGGCCAGGGCGTCCTTGATGTGGGCCTGCTCGAAGAAACGGACCCCGCCTCGCACGACATAAGGGATGTTCCGCTTGGCCAACTCCAGCTCCAGCTCAGCCGCCTGGAACCGGGCGCGAAACAAAACGGCGACTTCGGTGAGTGGGGTTCCCTCTTCTCGCAGTTCGAGGACCCGTTGGGCGAGAAACGCGGCCTGTTGTTTGGCATCGGCCAGAGGAACCACCGCCGGAAGGGACCCCGGGTCCTGGACGCTCTTGAGCTCCTTGGGAAACTGGCGGGTGTTGAACCGAATCGAGGCGTTGGCCAGCCGGAGGATCTCTGGCGTCGACCGGTAATTCGTTTCGAGGCGATGGATCGTGGTCCCTGGGAAGACCTCAGGGAATTCCAAGAGGTTCTTGACCTCCGCTCCCCGGAAGCCGTAAATCGCCTGGGCGTCGTCTCCCACCGCGAGGATGTTCCGGTGGACCGAGGCCATCTGCTGGACGATTTCAAACTGCAGCCGATTGGTGTCCTGGTATTCGTCGACCAAGAGGTACCGAAACTGCTCCCCGTAGCGCTGACGGATCTCTTCGTGCTCTCTCATCAGGGTGAGCCATCCGGTCAAAAGGTCGTCGTAATCGATGAGATTGGCCTTCAACTTCCGTTCCCGATAGGTGTGGGCCACCCGCTCGATGAACGAGAGGTATTCCGAAAATTGGGGATAAGAGTCGAGCAGGATCTCCTCCAACGGCCGGCAGGTATTGGCGGTAAGACTAAAGATCGTCTCCAGAACATTGGCCTGCGGCAGCCGGGATTTTGTCGAGGAGATCTTTAAATCACTCACACAAGTGGTGATCAGGTCCTTGGCATCTTCTTCGTCTAGGATCCCAAAGGAAGGGGTTCGTTTGATCCGATCGGCGTGCCGTCTTAGGATCAGGTTTCCGATGTGGTGAAAGGTCCCTCCCCAGAGGCCTTCCGGCTTGGCTTTGAGGATCCGTTCCACCCGATCCAGCATCTCCCGAGCGGCCTTGACGGTAAAGGTCACCAACAGAATATGCGCTGGGGGGATTCCTTGTTCGATGAGATAGGCTACCCGATAGGTGAGGGTTCGTGTTTTTCCGCTTCCAGGCCCGGCCAGGACCAAGGTTGGCCCATCGCCGCCGGTCACCACTCGGAGCTGTTCCGGATTCAGCTCCTTTTCGTAAGCAATCTGTGGGATTTCGGCGACTGGCCGGCGAAGGGTATAGCGCCTGGCCATGGCTACACCGATTTTAGGAAGACTTTCGGGCGACTCGTTTCTTGTGAGATCGTCGGCGGGCAGCGGTGGCGGCCTTTCGTTTGGCGCGCCGGGCAAGACGTTGGGCTTTGAGCCGCTCTAAGCGAGCTAAACGGAGGCGCCGGCGTCGGAGCCTCTCCACTCGGCGCCGCTTCCTGTGGAGTTCCTCCAACTGTTTACGGCGACGGCGGGCGGTGATCCTTTGTTGGAGAACCCGGTAACCTTCTTTGATGGCCGACTGCTCTTCCTGAGCCATCTGCTCGAGGTACTTCAAGAGGGCCGCCTCCCCTTTTTTCTGGAACGCTTTGAAGAAGACGCCCATCTCATAGGGGCCATCCGGATGTGCCTCCGGCAGTTGTTCGCAACGGATCACCGTGCCGTTGACCGTCAACGGTTGAGGTTCCTGGGGCAGTTCCAAGAGGCACTGGACCGGCTGTACCACGGGCAGGGGCCCTTGCGTGTAGGCCGAAATTCCCAAAAGGCTTATGTTGCGGGTGGTGCCCCGCACCTCTTGACCGTTCCCTTTAAGAACAAAGGGAACCCGCACTCGGAAGCGGGTTCGTAGACGACGTTCTGCGACCGCTACTGGCACCTCTATTTTCCTCCTCGCTTGGCCCGATGGGCTTTTCCGGAGAATCGCTTGCGACGACGGCGAGCCCGTAACTTTCGCGGTACGCTCATAACGTGCTACACTATAACAAAATGGAAGTCAATCTTCAAGAGACTCTTAAATTTATTCAAGGGGTCCCCCAAATCGTTCCCCAGGAGTGGTGCCTGAAATGCCGCATCTGCTGTCGGTTTCCGGACTCCGACACGGAAAAGGTTCAGGCTCCGACCTGGTCGCCGTCCGAGGCGAAATGGGCCTATGCAGCCGGCGGAGAGCCCTCTTGGTTTAAGAAAACCGACAGCTCCCCCACCCTGCTTCCCAAGCTCCATTCCTGTGGAGAGGGCTATCGGTGTCCGGCGTTTAAACCGGAGTTGAACACCTGCTCTATTTACGAGAGCCGTCCTTTGGATTGTCGGCTCTATCCGTTTGTTCTGACAAGGGATCCTTCCGGGACCAAGGTGGTCTTAGCGATGGACACCAAGTGTCCCTACCTGGAGGAACATGGGAAGGACCCTGCCGTGGCGGCCTATTCGATCGAGTTGGCCGGTTATCTCGAGAGCCCCATCGGTTTGGCCTACTTGAAGACCAATCCAAAGATCATGGGATCTGCCTGGCCTGAGTTCGTCAACGTCGCGGCCTTAGGCTCCATCACGGCAACGGTTCAACCGCCCCCTTCCCCGCCCCACCCGGCCCTGAAACCGTTCACTTGGGGTAACCTCCCAATCCTTAAAGAAACGTTGACTTGGGAGGCCCGCACCCATTCCAATTATACGTTGGCCGGAATCTTCGGCTGGTCGGATCTCATCCGATATTGGTGGGCGAGGTTGGACGATTCCTTCTGCCTCTTTGCCGAACAGGCCGGCGGGCTCTTTATGCCGATTCCACCGTTGGGAAAGGTGGCATCTCGAAAGGTCGATCGTGCTGCGTGGGAGATTCTCACTAAGGTTAACCAAGGATCCGAGGTGTCTCGAATCGAGGGGATCGAACCTCAGGATACCCAGCGTTTCCAGGGTAATGGATTTCGGTTAGAGCCAGGGGAACCGGAGTATCTTTACTGCCGAGAGGATCTCGTCCATTTACGGGGCGAGCGTTACCGTTCCCAACGCTGGGCGACGAACAAATTTCGAAGGAACTTTAGCTACCGGATTCGCCCATTCCAGCCAGGGGATCTCATCCCCTGCCTTCAACTTTACACCGCTTGGGGGATTGAGCGGCAACAGAGCACCAGCGATTCTTTTCCGAAGGCCCTGATTCGGGATGGCCTATTTTTCCATCGCAGGCTCATGATGAGCTGCCAGGAGCTTAAGCTGACCGGTCGGGTATTAGAAGTAGCTGGGAACATTCGAGGCTACACCTTTGGCGCCCCGGTGTCGGATCGGGTGTTCTGTATCTATCTAGAGATCGTTGACCGCTCGCTTCCTGGCGGGCCCCAAGTTTTATTTCAGGAATTCTGTCGGGAGATGGAACCCTTTCCCTTGATCAACGCCATGGGGGACAGTGGTCTCGAGAGCCTACGCCGCGCTAAACTCTCCTACCGCCCTGTAGGAATGGTGAAAACGTTGCAATCTCTACTTGTCGCTTAGCCGACCCTGGTGACGTTGGTGGCTTGTTCCCCTTTGGGTCCCTGGGTGATTTCAAACTCGACCCGCTGACCTTCCTCCAAGGTTTTGAAACCATCTCCTTGGACGGCTGAGTAATGGACGAAGACGTCCTTGCCGTCGTCCTGGGTGATGAATCCGTAGCCCTTCTGATTGCTGAACCACTTCACGGTACCTTGCGGCATGAAACGTTTCCCTCCTTTCGTGAAAATAACCGAACACCAAACGAGGCAAGTGTATCGTGCCGCGTTTCGCTTGTCAAGTGGAGCTGAGGGGAGTTGGCGCCCTCCGTCCCGCGGAGCGGGACTCCGGGTCGGC
>CAYJWF010000013.1:39595-42167 GCA_964373805.1 uncultured Planctomycetia bacterium
AGGGGAGTTGGCGCCCTCCGTCCCGCGGAGCGGGACTCCGGGTCGGCCATTCGCCGCTCCTAAGGAACGTCGGTGCTTCTACTCGTCGCACCGACCTTGATAAAAAACTCTGTCGCGGCTCTCTTCAACTCCCCACTGAAGTTATTGGAGCTGAGGGGAGTTGAACCCCTGACCTCCTGAGTGCGATTCAGGCGCTCTCCCAACTGAGCTACAGCCCCTTTAAGGCCCGATGAGTTGGAGCCCTGCCTGCTGAAACTCCCGATCGAAGGCGAAAATCCTAGGGGTGCCCAGATCTTTCATGACAGCCAACGTCGTGGCATCGGTGAAGCTGAACTCTTTGTCGGCGTATTTTTGATAAAGCTGCCAGCTTTCTTTCAGGTACTCTGGAAAGACATGAATTAATTTGACGATTTCGCTCTGGAAGAGGGCTTCTCCAGCGAGGACCGACTGCTTATGGTTGCCTCTGAACCGAATGGTGGTGACGGTCTCATCCAAAACCTTTTCCACGCCGGTTAGCGCCCTTTCCTTCGGCCGTACAGGTACGCATCGTGTCCAACCGAGGCGTCGCTTACAGAAAGCCGGATCTTTCCAATCGCTTTGGTTAAAGGATCGCGATCCCAATCCGTTCGAGATTCTTTTGCCCTTAAGAATCGTTCGACGGCCCTTCGGATTAGTTCTGAGATTGCCAGTCGTTCTCTTTGCGCTTCCAGGCTCAGCCGAAGCATCTGCCCTTCTTCCATGTATACCTGATACATCGTAAGTGAGGCTTCGTCAAGTTTCGTAAGAGGCTAAGGCAAGGTAAGAAGCCGAAGGTCTCTGTGGAGGACATGAAAGTCGGAGTCTTTTGTAACCAGCGTCACCTGATAGAAACAAGCCAGTGCGGCGATAAAGCCATCTGCTAGACCCAGCCGGTATAGGGCCTGCCACCGACCTGCCAATAACACGACCTCCTCAGTCGGCCAGAGCCACGGGAGCTGCCATGCTTGAATGGCGGCAACGGCCTCGTCTGCCTTCGCCTGGCCGAACTTAAGCCACAGCACTGCGTAGAGTTCTGCAAATGCAACGAACGGTAGGGCAGCCTGTTTGTGAAGGTGAGCCACACGTGTTGCTTCAGGCTCATTCAGAAGATAGGCGAGTATGGCTGAGGTGTCTAGAAGGTAGGTAACCTCCGGATTAACGGAGGTGGGCATGTTCCAGTTGCCGTTGCCGGCGTCGCCAACGTAGGAATTCCTGGACGCTGTAGCCCTTTAACATTCCCCTGGAAGCTCGAAAGGCATCCTTTTTGGGGACAGGAACCAACACGATTTCCTGACCTGTGTCGAGGACCTGCACCTGGCTTCCTGGGCCGATGTGGTACCGCTTGCGCACCGATGCCGGAATAACCATTTGCCCTTTGCTGGAAACAGTAACCGCCATAAGTTTCACCTCCTCCTATACAAGTATACAATACGAAAACGCAACTTATCAATACGTATCAAATTTTCGTTTTACATCTGAGGAATGAGGAAGAAGGGTCGGTTTATACCGGCCCCCATTGCGCGGAAGACCTCAGGACCTTCAAGTGTTGCACTTCGTTATTGAACCGGGGAATTGACTTATATGTCAACTTTATACAATATAGGATCTAGGCGCTCTCCGAAGGCGGCACGGATGGAACCGATGCCGACCTCCCACCCGTGTTGAATGTTGAGCCCTGACCCCCCTAATCGACCCGGCCCCTTTGGGTTACCGGTAGGGGAGGCCTTGAAGCGGAGTTTCCACCGCCGCCTGTTCGAACTCCGGGTCCTTGTGAACCAGAGTGGCGTTGAGTCGCTTTGCCGTCGCCAGAATCCATGCATCGGCTACTGAAAGGCGATACATCCCCTTGATTCGAGCAGCGAGTGCGATCAGCTCATCGCTGACGTCCACTCGGGTAATCGGGAGCTGTTGTAGTGAAGCCAAAAGGTCTGCCATGCCGTCTTCGCCCCGTACCTGGTAAGCCTTGTAGCCGGCCTCCATCGCACTGATGAAGGAGATGTACAAATGGGCCTCACCTCGGCGTCCTTTCATCAACAATGTCCCAACCGTGTCCGCCCCAGGCTCGTCACCCGAGAAGGCCAACAGCGCCGACGTATCAAGAAGATAACGAGGCTTACCACTATCGGCTGGTTCGCTGCTCACGCCTCGATTCCTCCCTCCGATCCTTGAGCAAGCTCTCCGTCAGCCCCAGGCCCTTGAACATTCCCCGGAACTCTTTGACTGGATCTTTTAAGACCGGTACTACGCGGATGCCCCCTCCTGTATCCACCCATACCAGCTTCATGTGAGCCTTTAAGCCGTATCTCTTGCGCAAAGCAGCGGGAATGGCTGTCTGTCCCCGCTCGGTAATCGTAGATTCCATGGGTCTTCACCTCCCTTAAAATAGTTTACATGCAATAATCTATTTATTCAAGTCAAAAACATAATTTTGCTTGTGACCCATGCGAGTTGCCCCGATCCCACCACCTGTTAAATGGTCAGTGCTGATACTAGAAAGGTGCCAGGTCGACCCGATTAGTCCTATCTGTTGAATGTTGAGCCCTGACCCCACTTT
>CAYJWF010000014.1:0-41649 GCA_964373805.1 uncultured Planctomycetia bacterium
CCACCGCCAAGGCGACTTGCGTCCTGTCATCGTCTCAAACAACTGAACAGATACAGCTGAGATATGGAATGCCGGCGTCCCCGACGGGACAACGTCCGAACTCAAGATCAGGGTTCCTGGGCAACCTTCTTAGCCGAATTCCGAACCTGGTGCTTAACGGAGGAGGCGGCCAGGCTGGCCCACCAAATCCCAGCTGCAATCTCGACAACCCGATAAGGAAGCTATCCTATCCAAAGAAATCGGCCTTGACAACCGACTACCCAAAGATGTTATACTTTGTGTAACAATCGTTACAATAAATATAACAGACCATGTCTCTGCCTGCTGGAAAAGAGAGATTGCTCAAGGTCTTCTTCAAAGACCCCTGGGCCGAGTTCCATCAACGGGAGATGGCCCGCCGGGCTAAGGTCCCAGCGCCCAACGCCCATAAACACCTGGGGGAATTCGTGAAGGATGGCCTCCTCGTGTGCCGCGAAGTCTCCAAGATGTCCTTCCTCCGCCCCAACTGGGAGTCGGCCCGCCTGCTTAAAATCTTCGAGATCTTTGAGGTTGCCAAACGCGAAGAGTTCTTCTCCCGAAACAAATCCATCGCCCGACTGCTCATGAAAGCAACAGACACCCTGGTGGAGGAAAGCCTTGGGCAGATCCAACTGGTGATGCTCTTTGGCTCCGTCGCGCGGGAAACCTGGACCCCAAAAAGCGACATCGATCTGCTCGCTGTGGCCTCCACGCCTGGCGATCCGGTCACCAAAGCTTTCACCAAAGCAAAAGCAGCGGTGCAGTCCGTCCTGGAGTTGACCCCTGTGTACACCTCCATTCAGGATTCCATCATCGGCTTTCGAGAACGCCGCGCCTTTCATCAAGAAGTATGGGGCGACCGCGTCGTGCTTTATAATGAGTTCCTTTTCTGGCAGATCGTAAAGAGAGGATTCCTGACCCATGGCTGAAAGAGTAGATCGATTTCTGGAGGAATGTTTTCATCCTAAACGGGGCCGGCCGGAGCTGCGGCAAGTAGAACAAAGCACTCGGCTTGCCCGGGAGCATCTGGACAAGGCACACAAAAACCTGAGCGCCATGCAGCTCATGTACGAGCACGACCACTTCGATTGGACCGTGGTCTGCGGCTACTACGCCATGTACCACGCGGTGCTGGCCGCACTTTATCACATCGGCTTGGCAGCCAGATCTCACGGCTGCGCCGTCGCCGCTTTCCGTCGGTTCTACATCGACCGGGGCCACGTTCCACAGGAGTACGTCAAGTTCCTCAAGAGGGCCCAGCAGCTCAAGAAACGCTACGCCGAAAGCCTCGAGGAAGCCCGCCGGAATCGAGTCACCGTCCAGTACGAAATCGAGGAGCTCTCCAACGAGGACGCAGCGTGGATCCTGGAGGAAGCAAAAGGGTTTGTGTTACAGATTGAAACTGTCCTGGCGGGGTAGCCACTTTTCGGGTCATGGGGAGAGCAATTCAATACAGCCGGCAAGGTGGGTCGAGATGCTTGATTTGTTTTGAATCGTTTGCTTGGTTTTGGAAACCAGGAGCCGCTTATCCGCCTGGATTAAGTCGGCAGCGATATTCAATCGCTCAAGATCCCTTTGATCAGGCGATGTAGAGAGTTTGATCTCAAAGGCCCAACAACCTTTTGGGAACAAGAGGATGAGGTCCAATTCGCAGCCATCGCTTGTTCGAAGATGATAAGCCTCGAACGATTCCCCCTGCGCTTTCAGAGTAAATAGGATTTGATGCATGACCCAGCCTTCCCAGCTTGCGCCGACCCAGGGTTGAGAAAGCAAGGCCTCTGGGGTGGCGACATTCATGAGGCTGTGCAGGAGTCCGCTGTCCTGCCAGTAGATTTTAGGTCTTTTTGTGATGCGCTTCCGTAGATTTTTAAAATAGGGTGGCAGGGAAGAGATCAGATAAGCGTTTTGCAAGTAATCCAGGTAGGAGCTCACCGTGTGGTAGCTAAGCCCAAGACTTTTGCCAATCTCAGAGGCATTCCAAACCTGGCCATGATGGACGGCTAACATCTTAAAAAACCGCTGGGTGACTTGCGGCTTCGCGGGCAATCCCCAAATCGGCAGGTCTCGTTGAGCCAACAGGGTAAGGTAGTCTTTCTGCCAAGATGGAAAGCGACGTGCGTCTAAGATCCCTCCGTTTGGGAAGCCGCCCATTAGCCAAAGTTTGTTTTCCATAGATTCTTTAGGGATTTCTTTTAAGGAGAAGGGCGCCAGCTCGCAGAGGCTGAGCCTACCGGCCAAAGACTCCGAAACACCCTGCATGAGGCTGGGCGCCACGGATCCTGTCAAGAGGAAGCGGCCCGGCCGCCTGGGGTGCGCGTCAATGGCGCCTCGGATCCTCGGCAGGATTTCCGGCCAAGCTTGAACTTCATCCAAAACAACGAGTTCTTTTGTAGCGATAAGATCGTTCCAGGCAAGATCCAGCTTCAGTCTATCCTCAGATTGCTCGAGATCAAAGTAGGCTTTTGAAAATGCCTTTGCAAGAGTCGTTTTGCCAGCCTGCCGGGGGCCCAGCAGGGCGACGGCCGGACTTAAGGTAAGCTTCTTCTGGACGAGCTTTCTAACGAGGCGCCTGACCATAGTTGTATTATAGAGATTAATTTCTATTCTGCAAGAATTCTCTGTAGACTAGCTTTTCCAGGCGATCGCCTCTGCGGGGAAGACGGGCGCCTCGCTCGTCCGCCAAAGTTCGTTGGCGGACAGGATGCTCGGTCGGCCACCCGGCCTCGAAGGAACGCAATGCCCCCACAAGGTCGCATTGCCTGAATCATAGGGCTCGGCCTCCCCCCGGTCTTTCCGGCTTACCTCCATAAAATTGCCTCCGCCGGAAAGACCGGGCCCTCGGTGCAGACCCGCTGGAAACGGGCGTGGCTGTCAGGCGGCTCGGTGGCGATTTCGACGACGCAGCCCAAGCAGCAGCCCATGGCGCAGCCCATCCGTTCCTCTAGAGAAACCTGAGCAGGGATCTCTAATCGGAGGGCGAGAGCCGCCGCGACCGCCATCATGGGAGTAGGCCCGCAGATGTAAAGAATGGTTGTGCGTCGGGAGTAGTCTGTCTTGAGCAAAAACTTTTTGAGAAGATCGACGACGCTCCCACGGATGCCGGCGGTTCCATCATCGGTGGCGATACGAACCGGGATCTTGAGAGCGCGGAACTCGGGTGCGCAGATCACCCATTCTTTGGTTCTTGCCCCCAGAAATGCCACTACCTCTGTTTTCTGTCTCACCAGCCACTTGGCCAGCAGGTAAAGCGGCGGGATCCCCACTCCGCCGCCTACCAGATACGCGGTCTTCAAACCGGACGGGATCTCGAAGGGATGACCCAAGGGGCCTAAGAGGTCCAGAGAAGCCCCGACCGGAACTTGGGCTAAAGCGGCGGTGCCGAGTCCCACCACTTTGTAGATCAGATCGATCGTGCCGGTTAAAGGGTCGGCATCCAACAGACTCAATGGACGCCTCAACAACGGACCGGAACGGCCGAGGAGAGACCTTCGACTCGTCGGAAGACACGTAAGATGCACAAATTGTCCGGGCTTCGCCCGCCGAGCCACCAGAGGCGTCCGAAGCCTAAGCAGGAAATGGTCGCGGGCCACCGGTTGATGACGAAGCACCCTCCCGTTCACCTGCACCATACCCGCTGGCAGCGCGTGATTCCCTGCTTTCATTTGTTCACTGTTCACTGCTCACGGTTGACTGTATTTTTGCGTGCCACTCCTGCAGAGAACAGACACTGAATCCCTGCGACAACAGTGAACGGATCCCAGTCACCAATGCCTGTGCCCCAGGAATCGTGGTGACGCAAGGAATCCCCCGGGCCACGGCCAGGGAACGGATCTTGGTCTCATCCTCCTTGGTCGCCTTGCCGGCCGGGGTATTGATGATCAAGTCCACCTTAGCGTCCCTTAAGAAGTCCAGCACATGGGGCCGTCCCTCGTAGATCTTCTTGACTTCGCTCACCGGAATCCCCGCCTCCCGCAGGAATTCGGCGGTCCCCCGGGTAGAGACCAATCGAAATCCCATCTCCACCAATCGCTTGGCGACTTCCACGATGAACGGCTTGTCCTGATCCTTGACGCTGACGAAGACGGTCCCTCCGAGAGGAACGTGTTGGTAGGCGGCCATCTGCGACTTGGCGTAGGCCAGCCCAAAGGTGGTGTCGATTCCCATGACCTCTCCGGTCGATTTCATCTCGGGGCCTAAGATGATGTCCACGCCAAAGAATCGGCTGAACGGGAAGACCGATTCCTTGACCGCCGTGAAGGGGAGTTTTACCTCCTCCGTGAAACCCAACTCTTTCAAGGAAAGCCCGGCCATCACCTTGGCGGCGAGCTTGGCCAGCGGAACGCCAATCGCTTTGGAGACGAAGGGGACCGTCCGGGACGCCCGGGGATTCACCTCCAAGACGTAAACTTGAGAGTCCTTCACGGCGAACTGGAGGTTCATGAGACCGACAACCTTCAGCTCCAGGGCCAGGCGGTGGCTGGCCTTTCGGATCTCCTGGACCACGGCATCCGGTAAGGTGTGGGGCGGCAAGACCATGGCGGCATCCCCGGAATGGACGCCGGCCTCCTCCACGTGCTCTAAGATCCCTCCGATCACGGCGTCGTGTCCATCGGCGATTAAATCGACATCCACCTCAAAGGCATCCTCGAGGAACTTGTCCACCAACACCGGATGCTCCGGCGAAACCTGGACTGCCGTTTCCATGTACTTGCGCAGATCCTCCTCATCGTAGACGATCTCCATGGCCCGGCCTCCCAGCACATAGGAAGGCCGCACCACCACTGGGAAGGTGAGGCGCTGAGCAATCCTCAAGGCCTCCTCCGCTTCGAAGGCGGTTCCGTTGGGAGGCTGCCGTAGCTCCAGCCGGTCGATCAGCTCGCTGAATTTCTTCCGATCCTCGGCCCGGTCGATCGCCTCCGGTGACGTCCCGATGATCGGGACTCCCGCTTGGCCCAACGCCAAGGCCAGATTGAGCGGGGTCTGGCCCCCTAACTGGACGATGACGCCGTCCGGGCGCTCCTCCTCCACAATGTTGAGGACGTCCTCCAGCGTGAGCGGCTCGAAGTAGAGCAGGTCGGCGGTATCGTAATCGGTGGAGACCGTCTCCGGATTGGAGTTGACCATGATGGTCTTAAACCCCGCCTCCTTTAACGCAAAGACCGCGTGAACGGAGCAGTAGTCAAACTCAATCCCTTGACCAATCCGGTTGGGGCCCCCTCCCAAGATCATGATCTTTTTCTCCGGTCCAGCGTTTAGCGTATGGCGTTTAGCGTTTAGGCCTTCCCTATCCGCTGTACGCTCTACGCTATACGCTGTTCTTTCGTACGTCGAGTAATAATAGGGGGTATAGGCCTCAAACTCCGCCGCGCAGGTATCCACCAGATAGAAAACCGGCCGGATCCCCTGCGACAGCCGAAGCCGCCGGATCTCCATCTCCGACTTACCCCAAAGGAATCCGAGTTGCCGGTCGCTAAACCCGTACTGCTTGGCCTTGAACAGAAGCTCGGACTGTTCTCTGTCCTCTGTTCTCTGTCCCACCAGTTCTTTCTCCAGCTCCACGATCTGCCGAATCTCCTGAAGGAACCACGGGTCAATTTTCGTCAAGTTGTTCAGCTCATCGTTCGACATCCCCGCCAAGATCGCCTGACGAATCGCGAAGATCCTTTCGGCATTGGGAACCCTGAGTTTTTCTCTCAGCTCCTCGGGGGACCAGGCTCGATCCTTTCCGTCGGCTCCCAACCCAAACCGACCGATCTCGAGGGAACGCAAGCCCTTCTGCAGGGCCTCCTGGAACGTTCTCCCGATGGCCATCACCTCCCCGATCGACTTCATCTGAACGGTCAGCGTCGGATCGGCGGCCGGGAACTTCTCAAAGGCCCAGCGGGGAATCTTCACGATGCAGTAATCCAAGGTTGGCTCGAAGCAGGCCGGCGTTTTTTTCGTGATGTCGTTGGGAAGCTCATCCAACGTGTATCCCACGGCCAGCTTGGCGGCGATCTTCGCGATGGGGAATCCGGTTGCCTTGGAGGCGAGCGCCGAGGAACGGGAGACGCGCGGATTCATTTCGATCACCACCCGCCGGCCGGTCTTAGGGTCGACGGCAAATTGGATGTTGGAGCCGCCGGTCTCTACCCCGATCGCCCGGATCACGGTTAGGGCGTCGTTCCGCATCGCCTGCAGCTCTTTGTCGGTTAAGGTCTGGACCGGGGCCACGGTGATCGAATCGCCGGTATGGATTCCCATCGGGTCAAAGTTCTCGATCGAGCAGACGATTACGACGTTGTCGTTCTTGTCCCGCATCACCTCCAGCTCGAACTCCTTCCAGCCCTCCAGCGACTCCTCGATCAAAATCTCGGAGGCCATGCTCAAGGACAAGCCGGCCTCGGCGATCCGGTTGAATTCCTCCCAGTTGTAGGCGATCCCTCCTCCGGTCCCCCCTAAGGTAAAGGCCGGCCGGATCACAACAGGGAATCCGATCCGATCGGCCACGCTTTTCGCCTCCATGAGGGTATGGGCCACCCCGCTGAAGGGAAGATCCAACCCGGCTTTGAGCATCGCCTGCTTGAAAAGGCCTCGATCCTCCGCTTTCTGGATCGCCTCAGCCTTGGCCCCAATCATCTCGACACCGTACCGTTCCAAGACGCCGGATTGGTACAGCTGGATCGTCACGTTAAGGCCGGTCTGGCCCCCTAAAGTCGGCAGGATCGCGTCGGGCCGCTCCCGCGCGATGATCTTCTCGAGGGCCTCCAGTGTAATCGGTTCGATGTAGGTCCGATCGGCGAATTCCGGATCGGTCATGATGGTGGCTGGATTGGAGTTGACCAGAACGACGGAGTACCCCTCCTCCTTTAAGGCCTTGCAGGCCTGGGTTCCTGAGTAGTCGAACTCACAGGCCTGCGAGATGATGATCGGCCCGGATCCGATGATCAGGATCTTTTTGAGATCGGTTCGTTTAGGCATCTGTTTTTCGGGGAACGGTGTGAAATTCGGCCACGTCTCCTTGAACAGTAGCCAATAAGGTGCCAAACGTCTCCCAGGTCTCAGTTCCCCGGCTCAACCGCACCCGCGCGGTGATCACCCAGTTGGCTCCCTCCTCCACTACGGCTAGAAAAACCGGTACTCGGGCTAATACTTGATTTTCCGTGACCCTGGCCGGGATCGCGAACAATTCCTCCTGAATAAACAGGCTCCACGGCCCGCTCGGGTCCCCCTTTTCGTTTTCTGGGGACGGATAGACTCGCCAACCCGGTCCTTCCAGTAGCACGCCGACCGGCAACCGAAGCAGCGCCTCCAGACGTCCCTTGCCGGCGGGGCCGGAAACATGGGCCGGCCATCTCTTCGGGTCGGCCTGAACCACCAAAGTGACCAGAACCGATTCCTTCAACTGTGGAGGGCTCGGCGTCTCAAAGGAGAGCCGAATCGGAACCCTCAAGGGGTCTCGCCCCATCCGTTTCTCAGGGGCTTGCAGAAAAGATCGCATCAGGAGAACCGATCCAGCCGCCAGAATCAGAAATCCACCAGCGATGAAGGCTCGTCTCATCAACTTCTAAAGGGGTCAGACCCCTCCATCATCCGCACGAATCGCTGAAACAGGTGCCGGGCATCGTGGGGCCCTGGCGAGGCCTCGGGGTGGTACTGCACCGAGAAGGCGGCCCATCTCTTATGGCGCATCCCCTCGCAGGTCTTATCGTTTAAATTGAGGTGCGTCATCTGAACCTCACCGCCCGGGATCGAGGCCGGATCCACGGAGAACCCGTGGTTCTGAGAGGTGATCTCCACCCGAGAGGTTTCCAAGTCCAGCACCGGGTGATTCGCCCCGTGATGGCCGAACTTGAGTTTGTACGTCTTGCCGCCTAAGGCGAGCCCCAGAATCTGATGCCCCAAACAGATTCCAAAGATCGGGATCTTCCCTAAACATTCCCTCACCGTCGAGACGAGATACGGCAGCCCCTCCGGATCCCCGGGTCCGTTGGAGAGGAACAACCCATCCGGTTTTAAGCTCAAGATTTCTTTCGCAGTCACGGTGGCCGGGACGATGGTGACCTGGCAACCGACCTGCGCCAACATACGCGGGATATGAGCCTTCATCCCGCAGTCGACCGCCGCCACCCGAAATCGTTTTTCCCCGACGGGGTTCTCCGGCCAAGGGTGGGCCTCTCGGCAGGTCACCTCCTTAACCAGGTCCCGTCCGATGAGGCCCGGCCAGTTGCGGGCCTTTTCCACAACCCGCTTGGTGTCGAGATCCACGGTGGAGAGGACTCCTTTCAACGCCCCTTTGTCCCGCAAGAGAGTCGTCAGGGCCCGCGTGTCCACCCCTTGAAGGGCCACCTTGGCCCCAGCCTTCAGCCACCCTTCTAGGGTCCCTTCCTTTCTCCAGTTGGAAGCGATGGAGCTTAAACTCCGAACCACGAATCCTTCCACCTGCGGTTTCTCCGACTCTCCATCGGTTCGGTTGACGCCGTAGTTGCCGATCAAGGGATAGGTCATCACCACGATCTGGCCCCGGTAGGATGGGTCGGTCAAGATCTCCTGGTAACCGGTCATCGCGGTGTTGAAGATCACCTCGCCAGCCGCCTCTCCGGGGGCGCCAAACGATTCCCCCTCAAAAACCGTCCCATCCTCTAACGCCAGAATAGCTCGCATCTTCAAAAGAGCGTCAGCTGTTTCTCGCCGACCGGTTCTTGCCCCTCCCGGAAGATCTTGATTTCGCCGTACTCGCCGTCATAACCAGGGAGAATCTCGATCTCTTCGCGGCGAACCCGCAAAATCCCATCGACCACCTTGGGTTGCACCTGTTTGCGCAGTTCCTCTTCCGGCATCTCGAGGAGAATCTCAAACTCCGTACCAACCCGCTTCACGAGATCCAGGTACTCCTCACCCACCGCCTTGGATCCCACCCCGACCCCGCGCGCCTCAGCGACGATCTGATCCAGGGGGACCATCCGTTTAAACGGGATTCCGTTTTGTGGTTGGAATCCCGCTCGCCGATCGGCAAGATCTTCCACCCGGTGCATCACCCCGATCGTGACGCGGCGTCCGCACACCGGACAGCGGTTCTCAAGCTTGGCCGATTCCTGCGGAGAGACCCGAGCCTTGCAGAGGCGGTGGCCGTCAAAATGGTACTTGCCCTCCTCTGGGAAGAACTCAACGGTGTAGAGGAATTTCTCCAGGTCCTTGGTCTTTAAGATCTTGACGATCTCCTGGTAGCTCAACGCGCAGGAGAAGACGTTCGCCTCTCGCCCTATTCGGCCGGCCGAGTGGGAATCGGAATTTGAAATGAGGGTGTATCGATCCAGCCCGCTCAGCCGCCAATTCATCGCCGGATCGCTGGACAACCCGGTCTCGAGGCAATAAATCTCCTTGGCCTCGCCGCCGAAACATTCCTCCACCGAATCGAATCCGGAGTTGGCGCCAAAGAGAGAGAACCACGGCGTCCAGACGTGTGCAGGGACGATGAGGATCTCCGGCGAAACATCCAGAACCAACTTCACCAAATCCCTGGCCGAAAGGTTTAGGGTAGGTCGACCATCGGAGGTGAGATCGCCGTACCGACCTAAGGCCCGATTCACCGATTCGGCCGCTTCGAGTGATGGGACGAACAGGAGAAGGTGGATCCGTTTCGATTTTCCGCCCGATACAAAATGGGTGTTCACCTCCGCGGTCAGCAGGAAATGGACCCCTTGGTACTGGTAGAGACCTGCGGGTGTCGGCTTCAACTTCTGCTTCAACTCGGAAAGCCACAGGGGATGGGTGCAATCGCCGGTCCCCAGCACCGTGATCCCCTTGTATTGGGCCCAGCGGCTTAAGAGGTCCAGGTCGAGCGCGCTGCTCGTGGCTCGGCTGTAACGGGAGTGGAGGTGAAAGTCGGCGACTACTCGATCGGCTGCGGCCATGAGAAATGATCGAGGAACTCCACGGTCCAGGGCTCGTCCTCTCCAGGCGACACCGCCGGTTGTTCCAAGATCTCTTTCATCTTCATCGCCTGTTGGGCCGCCCACTCCCCGTGGGGAGTCCCCGCGAAAACGCGGGCGCTTTTCTCATAAAACCGGTAAGCCACCATCGGCTGACCCATGGCCGCCGCTACATCGGCGGCGTATTGCCAATCGCGCGCCTCCCGAACGCCATCCATCGAAGCCCCGGTAGCGAGCATCACCATTCCGAGCAACAGCCCCAACGTAATCCACGGTGATCGCATCGTCCCCTCCTCCTTTAAAAGGTACCAGGTACCTTCTGCTTCTTGAATACTCTCCTTCAGAGGGTACCTGGTACCTTATTGGTACCTTCTGCTTCTTGAATACTCTCCTTCAGAGGGTACCTGGTACCTTATTGGTACCTTAAACGAACCGCTGATCCTTCAGTACCGGCTTGCCCTGGACGAACACATCGGTGACCTTTCCTTTCAACCGCCAGCCGAGGAAAGGGGAGTTGACCCCCTTGGAAGCAAAGGAGTTCGCCTCCACGGCCCAATCGAGGTGAGGGTCGAAGATGGTCACATCGGCCACCGCTCCCTTGGAAAGGCGGCCCCGGTCAAACCCTAAGATCTTTGCGGGCCGCCAGGTGAGCGCCGCCACGACCATGGCAAGCTTGAGACTCCCCCGGTGAACCAGTTCGGTGAGAAGCACCCCTAACGCGGTTTCCAAACCCACCACGCCGAAAGGGGCCTGCGTCAAATCGACCTCTTTCTCCGCTTGAGAATGGGGGGCATGGTCGGTGGCGATGGCATCCAGCGTCCCATCCCGCAAACCTTCCCGAAGGGCCTCCAAATCTTTCTGGGACCGCAACGGGGGGTTCATCTTGAATCGGGCCTCGTAGGTATGGAGCGCCTCTTCGGTTAAAGTCAGATGATGCGGAGTGACCTCCGCGGTTACCGAAACCCCTTCTCCCTTAGCCCGGCGGATCAACTCCACCCCGGCGGCGGTGCTCACATGGGCCACGTGAAGGCGCCCCTTCGCGACCTGAGCCAATAAAATATCCCGAGCGATCATCACCGTCTCCGCCTCGGCCGGGATTCCGTCTAAACCCAATCGGGTGGAGGTCCGTCCCTCGTGCATGACCCCGTGGCCGCTTAAGGTGTGGTCTTCGCAGTGGGCCACGATGGGCCGGTCGGTCAAGCGGGCGTATTCCAGGGCGCGGCGCATGACCCCGGCGTTTACAATCGGCATCCCATCATCGGAAAATCCCACCACTCCGGCCTTGGCAAGTTCCCCCATCTCGGTTAAGGCCTCTCCTTTTAACCCGACGGTCACCGCCCCATAGGGGAGGAGGTTCACCAGCCCCACCTTCCCGTTCTGGGTCTTCAGATACTCCACCACTGTTTCGGAATCAACCACCGGATCGGTGTTGGCCATGGTGCAGACGGTGGTGAAGCCCCCCTTGAGGGCGGCGCGGGAGCCGGTCTCGATCGTCTCTTTGTGTTCCTGGCCTGGGGATCGCAGGTGGACGTGCAGATCGATAAAGCCTGGGGCAACCACCTTCCCCTTTGCATCCATCGTTAAAGCCCCGTTCATCTTCAGGTTCTTGCCGACGGAAGCGATCTTTCCTCCCTCGATGAGAAGATCCAGGCGCTCGTCCAGGCCGTTGGCCGGATCGATCAGCTGTCCCCCTTTAATGAGATAGGCGCTCATCGGTCAATCGGACGGGGTCAGGCCCCTTGGGGTCTCGCCCCTCTAGGGTTTTCTTTTCTTTGGCCCCGGCCACCGCGTAGAGGACCGCCATCCGGACCGCGATCCCGTTGGTGACCTGTTCCAAGATCACCGACTGTGGGCCATCGGCCACCTCCGGGGACAGTTCCACTCCCCGGTTAACCGGCCCTGGATGCATGATCAGAAGGTCGCTCTTGGCCATTTTAAGTTTCTCTCGATCGATCCCGTAAAGCCTCGTGTATTCCCGGCAGGAAGGAATGTATTTCTCTTGCTGACGTTCCATCTGGAGCCGAAGAGCAATCAGCACGTCGGCCTGAGGCAACACCTCCTCGAGATGGAACGACACCTTCGCCCCGAACGTCTCGATCTCAAGGGGAATCAGCGTCGGCGGCCCGCAGACGGTGACTTGCGCCCCAAGTTTTGTCAACCCCCATAAGTTGGATCGGGCCACTCGGGAGTGGAGGATGTCCCCCACGATCAACACATTCAACCCCTCGATCCGGCCCCTCTTCTCTCGAATCGTGAACAGGTCCACCAATCCTTGGGTGGGATGTTCGTGCGAGCCGTCGCCGGCGTTGACCACGCTGGCCCCCCAAGTTTCGTTTTGCTTCGCCAACGAAACAAAACGTGGGGGGCTGGGGCGGATCCCGCGGGCCACCATCGCCGGGATGCCGCTCGTGTTGTGGCGGATCACCACGATGTCGACCCGCATCGCCTCGATGTTGCGCGCGGTATCCAAGATCGTCTCTCCCTTCACCAAGCTGGAGGAGGCTGGTTGAATCTGGAGGATGTCGGCCGAGAGTCTTTTCGCCGCCAGTTCAAACGACGTGCGGGTCCGAGTGGAAGGTTCCAGAAAACAGAGGGCGACCGTCCGCCCTCGAAGGGCCGGGACCTTCTTGATGGGACGCAACGACACCTCTTGGAACGCCTTCGCCTGCTCCAGGAGGAACAGGATCTCCTCTTTGGTGAGATCCTCCAGCCCTAAGAGGTCCTTCCGAGTCCACCCCGTTAGACCTCCAACAACAGCTGGCTTTTTAACCATGGAATCTTTTTCCGCACAACGTTCGTTTGTCATCTCCACGTTGAGGGCCAGAGGTCTAACGGGGTCCACCCGGTCACCCCACCACCTCATCGATCCCATCCACCTCGGTGAGCCGCACCTGGACCACCTGCTTTCGGGAGGTCGGGATGTTTTTCCCCACGTAGTCGGCCCGAATCGGCAGCTCCCGATGTCCCCGATCCACGAGAACCGCCAGCTCCACCACGGAGGGCCTGCCCAAGTCGGCCAGGGCATCCATCGCTGCCCGAACCGTTCGCCCCGTGAACAGGACGTCGTCCACGATGATCACTTGGAGATCGTTGACATCGAACGGGATTTCGGTGGCATGGACCACGGGGTTCGAGGCGATGAGACTCAAGTCGTCTCGGTAGAGGGTGATGTCCAAAGATCCCACCGGCACGGGACTCGCTTCGATCTCGTTTAAGAATTTACTTAACCGCTGAGCCAGGACCTCCCCTCTGGAACGGATCCCCACCAGGGCGACCTTTTCCAGCCCTCGGTGCCGTTCCAATATCTCGTGGGACATCCGGGTTAAAGAGCGTCGGATCCCCTGCGCATCCAGGATAGGGGCATTCATGGGAAAAAAAACAGCTTATCCACGTCTCTCCCGACGCGAATAAGCTTGCCCTCTCGATACAAAACCGCCACCACCTCACCTCCTTTACTGGCCTCACCGGACCAGTTTAAAAGGACTACCCTTCGGACGGTACCAGGTACCAGGTACCTTCTGCCTTCTAAAACCTCTCCTTCAGAGGGTACCAGGTACCATTACACCACATTTTCCTCATCGGTGTCAACAAAATCCGCTTCCTCGGGGACCCGCAGGTGATGCCGGCAGATCCCGCGGCGGCTTTCCTGAACAAACCGAACCAGATGTTGGACCTCCGATGGGGCCTCCTTCATCGCCTGGATCGCCTTCAGGGCCTGGGTGGTGTTCAGGCCCGCCCGGTAGAAGAGCCGATACGCCTCCCGGATCTTCGAGCGGACCTCTTCCGAAAATCCGGCCCGTTTTAAGCCGACCGCGTTAATCGCCCAGACCTCCGAATCCCCCTTGACCAAGAAGTAAGGAGGCACATCCTTGTTGACCCGCGCCAGTCCCCCAATCATCGCCAGGGTCCCGATTCGGACGAACTGGTGCACCGCCACGTGTCCCGAGAGGATCGCCCGATCCTCGATCGTCACGTGTCCGGCAATCAACGTCCCGTTGGCAATGACCACGCGGTTGCCTACCGCGCAATCGTGGGCCACGTGGGAAAATCCCATCAAAAGGGTGTCGGATCCGATCGCGGTCCACGCTCCTTCCTGAGACGCTCGATGGACGGTGGCGTACTCCCGGATCACGGTCCGATCTCCAATCCGGACTCCTCCGGCCTGCGGCTCTCGGATCGCCTGGTGAAGATGCCCCAACACCGCTCCCACGTGGATTTGGGCCTCCTCCCCAATCTCCAAGGGGGCCACGAGGTACGCGTGAGGCCAGATTTTAGTCCCGCGCCCAATCCGGACCGGTCCCTCAATCACCGTGTAGGGACCGATCTCCACATCCGGGGCAATCTCCGCTTCCGGATCGACGACCGCCGTTGGATGAATCGCTACCATGCTCATTTTGGATAAAAGAGGATCGTGCATTCTCCTTTTGGGGGCGTTTCAGTATACCGCTTGAGTAACTCGCCTGTCGAGCCGCGAGTCACCTCCTCGTGGAGTTTGGTCAACTCCCGCGCCACGACGATCGGGATTTCTCCCAGCACCTTCTGGATCGCCTGAAGGGTCTTCTTCAGCCGAAAGGGGGACTCGAAACAAACGACCGGCACCGACTCGCTTCCCATTTGACGAAGCCACTCCTCCAACGCCTTAGGCTTACGCGGTGGAAATCCCTCGAACCGGAACCGTTCCCCCCGAAATCCCGAGACCGCCAACGCCGCCGGGACCGCGCTGGGGCCCGGCACTACGGTTATCGGAATCCCTGCCTCGTGCGCTTGGCTCACCAGCCACGCCCCCGGATCGGACACCACCGGCATCCCGGCATCGGTCACCAACGCCGCCGATTCCCCCGATTGCAACCGTTGGACCAACTCCGGCGTCCTCGCCTTCTCGTTGTGTTCATGCAAGCTCACCAGAGGGGTTTCAATCCCGTACCGTTGACAGAGAATCCTTGTTCGGCGGGTATCCTCGGCCGCAATCACCGACACCTTTTTCAGCGTCTCCACCGCCCGAAAGGTCATGTCGCCTAAGTTCCCAATCGGCGTGCCCACTACGTACAAGGCGCCATTAAATTCCCGAAGCCGTTGGTCGGTATATTCCTCGATAAATCGCTTCTCCTCCAAAGGGAGTCTCTCTTTAACGTCTCAACCAGGCGAGGAAGTCCCTTGGGGTTTTCACCCGGATCCCCAACGACTCCGCCACACGAAAATGCCGCAGATTCCAAGTCACCAGTGCATCTGCCTGGCCAGAGATCCCTACCTCCACAAATGCCCGATCCGACTCATCCGGGAATCTACCAGAGACTGGCGCGGGAAGGACCTCCTGGGCATCCATCAAAAGCGCCGTCAGAAACTCTTCCACCACCTGAACAGAAAGTCGAAACTTCCCTCGGGTGAGCACCTCCCGATATTCCGCCAACATCCGGCCATCGACACAGGGCTGAAGGTCGCCTCGGAAAACCATCTGGATCACTTGGTGGGATGGACCTCCTGGGGTGAGCATGGCCGACACCACCACGTTGGTGTCCAGAACGATCCGCATCAGGAGGAAATCTCTTTGCGCCTCTCGGCTCGAACCTTCTGAATCTCTGCGTTAATCTCAGCGAGGCTCATCCGGTCTAAGCCTCGCTTCTTCGCCTCTCGCTGGAGCTGCGCTATGGCCCACATCCCTCGGGCCTGTCGCCAGACACGAAGGGTCTGTTCAAACGTCGCTTCATCCAGGGGGGTCAGCAACCCGATGGGTTTACCCTTGGTCGTTAACACGAGCTCCCGTTCCTCTTTTAGCCTGCGCCACACAGAGCCAGGATGAAGGCGAAACTCCCGCACAGGAACGAATTTCATGGGTACCCTCCTTTCCTACATAAAGTCTACATAATAAGACCCAAAAAGTCAACGCCTTGGGGGTTCCCCAGGGTTAATTCCAAAGGCCTTTATGCGTCGGCAAGGGTCTTTAAATCGCTAAGCAGCTCCTCTAGGCCGCCGGTCACCGCCTGCGGTGGAATCCCTAACAGTCTCTCCAGGAACAGGAGCAGTGGTTCCTTCCCCGCATTGTGAATGGTCGTCTCGATCAACGCTCGATGGGCCACCGGCTCAAACCGTTGGGCCTCCTCTAATCCCCCAAAATACCGAACGCTGTAAGCATCCCGCTCCATCAGTTCCATCACCGTCTCCTTCGGTTCCCAGTCGGCGAGAAACCGTTCCTCCAACCCCGCCAAGATCTGAACCTCGGGCACCGCCTCGGCTAAACTCCGCCCAAACACCACAAACGGCACCTCCTCCATCCCCGACCGCAACCCCGCCCACCGCTCCCGCACCTGCGCCAGCTGCCCCTGCCGTTCCTCCAGGCCGGATTCTCTTCTTTTCTCCGGGGCGGATTCAGTCTGGAGCTCTCTCTCGAGCTGATCCAACGTTGCGTTTTGGATATTCTCTGGGAGTTTCGCCTGGATCTCGGGCTTTATCTTTCCCCGTTGCTTTAACCAGGTGACTGCGTAGAAACCCAGTGCGCTGTCCAAAGGGATCCCCTTCTCCTTGGCCAATCTCTGAAAAAGTGGGAATCTGTCTCGAAGAATACCGCTCAACTCCTCGAAATCCTGCTCGGAAAGAGAGTCGATGACCACCTCCTTAGCCCATCGATCCGACTCCTCAGCTGAGAGATTCCCTGTTCGAAGGGCATAGTAAAGTGAAAGGTAGGTAAAGTACCTTCGAAAAACCGGTTGAATAGCTCCCGGCAGAATCGTTGCAGGATCACTCATCAAGGCCTCTCGATACGGATCTAAAATTCGATCCGGCCAATATCGGAGTGGATTCCTTCGGAGAGTCATCTGAAAGCCGGTTCTTTTCAAAAGCCCCGCCAGATCCTGATGCCTAAGATGGGCAGACCCCAATCGGACGATGACCTTCGCTCCAGGATATTTCGACAAGACTCCTGGAAGAAGATCCATCCCCAAAACCCGATCACGGGAGTCGATTCCCTTCTCATAGAAACGAACGCGCTCGGCCACGGCACGAAAAAAGCCTTCTTCATTCTTGTCTCGGTAGAAGGCCAAAGCAGCTTCTTCTTCCGCCAGATCGCGTCGGAGGCTGTACAAGCAACTGATCAGAGGAGCCTGCTCCAAGACGATCTCGATTTCCGGATGTTGGACCAGGTACCGGTATAGTCTTATGTTTGACAAACCCAGCCATTCCTTCTGTTTGTCGAGATCATCCAAGGGTGCAGGGTTAGCGCGCAATCGGGCAAATAGTGGCTCTTGGGTTTGTTGGTTATGGATAGCAATCCTCTTTAACTCGGCTCCAAGCGGATCTTTCCCAACGGCCTCTTCCCCTTGAGTCTGGAGTAAACCGATCAGTTGATCAAGCTTATTCTTGGTAATCTGCTGGGCCACTTCTGGGTAAGCAGCCCATAACTGATTGAGAAAAGGTGGGGCCAATTCATCCACAAGGACGACCTTGGAGCTGCCTTCGGCCAGTCTCAGCTCTTCTAGAACCGGCTCAAGATCCACATCTTCGCCGTGAGGACCCAGAACCAGGATCATTTGACCAGGTGGTTTGGTCACCCACTCGTAGAACAGCTTTGCCCCCCCTGCTGCGGCGGCTGCTCCACCCGCTGCCGCTACACCCCATTTCAGGAACACCCGTCGGGAGACCCCGTACCGCAACCTCTCCGATACCGCACCCCACACCGGATTCCTGACGCCTTCGAGCTTGCCGTGCATCCGCTCGCGGAAATCCTCCGCATCCTTAAATGGCCGTTTCGTTCTGTGTAACTCCTGAAGAATTGCCTTCGCCATCCAGCGTCGAGTGGATGGGTTGGGGGTAGAAATCCCTTCTGGCAGCTTAAGCTCGAGCCTCTCCAAATAGCCCACCAGTTTCTTTTCACCTGCCGAGTTGACATTCGGCAGTTTCATTTCTTCCAGGCCTGACCGGCGGGTAGCTGGGTCACTCTGCCGCGGGGTTTCCCAGCGGGAATCTTCTTCCAACCGCTCAGGCGTAAAGCCCATTTCGCTAAGACGTCTTAAAAGTTCCTCCTCAACGTAAGGGGCCAATCGGCCTTTAACCAGGAGCCATGCGGTTAAATACGCGCGGATGCTGGTGAACCAATCTTGCCAAGGAAGTTCCTTCCGTTGATCCAAGAACCGATGATGTCCTTGTAGGGCTAAGATTAGCTCTTCCAGCTCGCTGTCCGGAAGGGTTTGCACAACAGCTTTGGCCATCTCCTGGAGATCTTGACTTTTCCTGCTCTCGCCGAGCACCGTGAGCACGTCCATCAAGCCAGCTAGAACGAACTCCTTCAGTATGCTCTGTCGGATCTCATCCTCGGGTGGGATAGAGAGGCTCTCATCTTCCAGGAGCCTGCTTTGGTAAGGAGCCAAGGGGGTGTGGTATAGTTCTGGAAAACCGGTCTCGGTCCCGATCTCCTTCTTCTCAAACCGAAGTTGTTGATAGTCGCCCACCCATTCAATGACCTGGGCATGGGAGGAGCCTCGGGAGACCACCACGATGGTCCCCGGGCGACGTTCCAGGATCGACCGTACCAGGGGGGCAAACTGGCGATCCCGCTTATTACGCAAGCGTCCAGCATAGCGGTAGAATCGGGCAAAGGCTCGGAAAGCTGCCTCCCGGTCTCCTCTCTTGATGAGGGCATCCAGGAAGTCTCGGTGGGCCAAGTCTCTCCGAAGTAGCTCCAGAAACAACTCCTCGGTCGGCTCTTCCCAGTAAACCTCAATTCCCTTGTTTTCAACCAAATATTCGATGATGGGCAAGTGGGCGCCTAGCGACTGACGAATCCTGGGAAGACTTAAAAGTTTCGGCTGCGCTCGCAGCTCTCTGAGAACCTCCTCGTTGGAGTCGCTGTAAGACTTCCAAGCTTCCCTCAATCGGGCCTTTAAAGAGGGGTTCTCGTTCCGCTCCACTCCCTCCAACGTTCTCCACGTAATTTCCTTAGCCAATTCCGGATCAGCCTTTTCCAAGTGCATCAGGGACTGCGGACTCTTCTCTCCTATAAAGATCGCCTTAGCGCCCCCCTTGGAAAGTGCCAGCTGATGGCTCACCTCATCGAGATCCTTAGGCAGGTTGTGCCATCCCATGACCCAGACTATTCGACCGAAGGGTGGTCCTCCGGTCGAAACCGTCTCTAACGGTTTTTGCCTTGGAGGCTCGCCTTCGTCTTGAAGGAGCCATACGGCTAGCCCTGCGAGTCCAGAGGCTGCGACGAGTCCAGAGCCGATCGTAAGCAACGCGGTCCGGCGAGACATCCCTAGACGCAGGGAATCGGTAACCGCTTCCAGGTGTCTCTTCTCCACGTCGGTTACCCTTCCGCTTAGGCGTCTCACGAAGTCCTCTTTACTCCGGTATCCTCCGAAAGGCCGATGGCCGACGATCGCCTCGGCCAGTTGCTGTTTTGTCTCTGGAGTTAAGCCACTCAAGGCGGGCAAACGGTTAAGGTGCGCTTCGATCCTCCTCTGTCTAGCCAGATGGACGTTGAGTTTCTCCTCTAAGCCGGACTGGACTCCTTCCACGGATTGGCGAAGGGTGTCTGCAGAAATCTGAGACCCTTCGACTCCGCTCAGGGCAGGCAGGCCCCAGGTGAGTTGACCAGCCATTAACAAACTGGCCAGAAACCGAAGAAAATAAGAAGGGAACTTTCGTCGGTATCCCATGGCCGTTTCAAGTTTGCTATGGACGCCTCTGGACTTCAAGGGTGATTTCAAACTATGTGTTACTTTTACTACGCAACTTAAGCGGCCCGGCGATGCCTTCTTAACTCTTCGTCGACCCGTTCCGCCAACAGATTTTTAAGAAGCGCCTGGTAGGGGATGTCCCTTCCGTTGGCCAGCTCTTTGAGCTCCCAGATCAGATACTCCGGAAGCCGAATGGAGATGGTTTTCAGCGTGGGTTTAAGGTTGGGAAAGTGAACCCGGCGGGCAGTTTTTGGATCTACGAAGTCTGTCACATCGTGCGTAGCCCAAAATTCCCGCTCTTCATCTTCGTTTCTAAACTTAGGGATTCTTTGGTGTCTCTTCCGCATAGAACCTGCGCTCCTTCCGGCTCATATCGCGGGCTGAAATCACCCGGACCTTATTCCTTCGCACAGTAAAGACAACGGTCAAAAGCCGCCCCTGCGCTGTGCGACCGAATGCGTAATGTCTTGGCTCGGTGGCCGAGTGTTCCGGGTTCGGTAGAATAATGGGCCCATGTAAAAAGATCTCCTCACACTCGGCAAAGGCCACACGGTGCCTGCGCCAATTCTTCTGAGCATTTCCCTGGTCCCACTCGAAGCCCTCCAGGCTAACCGGGTCTGGCAACTCATCCATGATGTATATTCCAAATATATACTAATTCGGCTCGGCCGTCAAGGGGCCATTCTAACGAAGGTGTGTACACGACAGGTACCTGTTCCAGGAGCCCATGCGGATGAGAAGCTTAACGCCTCTATCAATCCTGCTTGTCCCAACCGGCTGTACCGCCGGGCAACCGTTGCTTGTTTCCTCTGCCGACCTGATGATAGTTCAATAAAACCGGGATTCCCGGTATTATTGACAATTACCGGGAATCCCGGTAAACTATGTTGCGTGAGAATACATCTTCCAAATTCTGCCTTTTTAGGGAACATAGACCCGTTCTTGAGGGGATTTAACGGTTCAGACCCAGAATCGCTGGAAATTACAGCCAACAAAAAATGGATTTCTATCCACCCCATGTCGCTCTCCATGGTTGCTGCGCTTGGATTAACGGTGAGTCCTTCTCGCATCGAATGTGAAAAACTTGAGGCAACTTCAAGCCATTACCTGGAGCGAATGGGGCTGTTCAGGTTCTTGCGGATACCCTCCGGCATAAAAATCACGGAGCACGAGCCCGCAGGGCGTTTCATCCCCTTGACGCAAATCAAGGATTCCGGAGAGCTGAGGGCCTTTATTACAGATACGATCCCGCTGCTTCATCTGGATCCCGAACAGGCTGAGCCGATTCGCTACATCGTGAGTGAGCTGGTCCGAAACGTTTTTGAGCATGCTAGGTCTGAACATGGCGCTGTTCTCTCTGCGCAATACTATAAGAAGAGCAATTCTATCAGGATAGGCATTGCGGATACAGGCGTAGGCATTAAAGAAACCATCCGGTATTCTCATTCTGTCGGAAGTCACCTGGATGCCATCCGATTAGCGTTGATGCCCGGGATCACCGGGACAACGAGAAGAGAGGGGGGGACTGAACTTAACGCGGGGGCCGGTTTGTTTTTCATCAAATCCATAGCCCAAGTGAACCGCGATTTCTTCGTTCTTTACAGCGGTAACGCCGTGTACAAATTGCTGAAAAGATCTCCTGCTAGAATCAAGCTGCATGCCGACCCCTTTGAGGACAGGCACTCAAAGGGCGAGGATTTTCCCCTTTGGAGGGGAACCATCGTAGGGATAGACATCTCCCTGGATGAGACCCGGGCGTTTTCGATGCTCTTGGATCTCATCCGGGATACTTACCGAGTAGCCATTAAAGAAAGGAGACGGGCCAGATATAAGAAGCCTCGCTTCGTATGATTCAGATTCGACTGTTTGATAGCACGGGCTCGTTTGCGGAAGACAAGGACACGGCGAGGACCATCAGGAGGGAGCAGATCATTCCTGCTTTGAATCGCCATGAGGAGGTCGTCCTGGACTTTGAAGACGTTGATTCGGCGACGCAATCCTTCATTCATGCCCTGATCAGCGATCTGATCAGGAATTATGGCGGTGAGGTGTTGGATCAAGTCCATTTTAAGTCGTGCAACAACACCCTCCAAAAGATCATCGGCATCGTGGTTGATTACATGCAAGAAGGGTCTTGAGCCTTCCTTGCGGAGAAACGTCCCCGACGGGATTTGAACCCGTGTTAGAGGCTCGAAAGGCCCCTGTCCTAGACCGGGCTAGACGACGGGGACTTGGGCTCAGGGGGGGGCTCGCCGTTTTCGTCGGGAACCACGCAGGCGACGGAGGCCAGGAAGTCTTTGGAATCCAGCCGAATCAACCGAACCCCTTGCGCGGCCCGACCGGTGGTCCGAATCTCCTTGACGGGCGAGCGGACCAATTGCCCCTGTTGGGTGATCAGCATCACTTCGTCTTTATCGCCGACGGTGAGAAGGTTCAAGGCCTCTCCGTTCTTTTTGGTCACGCGGAGATTAATGATCCCCTTGCCGCCACGGGATTGCGTTCGGTAGACCTCCACCGGGCTTCGTTTTCCAAAGCCGTTGGCGGTGACGGTCAAGACGGTGGTCCCTTTGCGGCAGAGGGCCATGCCGATCACCTGATCCTTCTTGCCTAAGGTGACCGCCTTAACCCCTTTGGCGCCCCGCCCCATGTCTCGGACCTGCGCCTCCGGGAAACGGATCGCCTTGCCCTGGGAGGTGGCCAATAGGATCTCCTGGTGGCCATCGGTTAAGGCCACGCGAATCAAGCGGTCGCCGGACTCCAGGCCGATCCCGATGATCCCGCCTCGCCGGGGATTGCTGTAGGCCGACAAGCTCGTCTTCTTGATCAATCCCAAAGCGGTCAGCATGATGAGGAACTGGTCCTCCTTGAACTCTCGAACCGGCACAAAGGCGGCCATCTTCTCATCCGGCTGGATCTCCAACAGGTTGACGATCGCCTTGCCCTTGGCCTGACGACTGGTCTGCGGCAGGTCGTAGACCTTGAGCCAATAAACGCGCCCCTTATCGGTGAAGCAGAGCAGATAATCGTGGGTGGAGGCGACAAAGAGATGCTCGATAAAATCCTCTTCTTTCAGGTCCGCGCCGGTCACCCCTTTGCCGCCCCGCCGTTGACTCCGATAGGCCGCCACCGGCAGGCGCTTGATGTAGCCGGTGTGGGAGATGGTGATCACCACATCCTCCTCGGCGATCAGGTCCTCGACGTCCAGCTCCTCAACCTGCGCCACAATCTGGGTTCGCCGTTCATCGGCAAACCGCTTGGCGATGTCCCTGAGCTCCTCCTTAATCAAGGCCAGCACCTTGGCCTCGGAAGCGAGGATCACCTCTAGCTCGCCGATCCGTTTGATCAGGGTCAGATACTCTTCCTCGAGCTTCGAGCGTTCCAGGGCGGTCAGCCGCTTCAGCGGCATGTCCAGGATCGCCTGCGCTTGGGACACGGTGAGTTTGAACTCCTGGATGAGGGCGGCCTTCGCCTCTTCCTCGCTCTTGGACCGCCGGATGAGTTTAATCACCGCATCGAGGTTGGCGATGGCGACCTTTAACCCCTCCAGGATGTGGGCCCGCTCCCGAGCCTTCCTCAACTCAAACCGGGTCCGACGGAGGATCACCTCCCTGCGGTGGCCGATGTAAACCTCGATCAGATTCTTCAGGGTGCAGATCCTAGGGCGATTGTCGATGAGCGCCAGAAGAATGACCCCGAAGGTAGTCTCCAACTGGGTGTGTCTAAACAGTTGGTTGAGCACCACCTGGCCGTTGGCGTCCCGCTTTAAATCCACGACGATCCTGAGGCCCTCTCTGTCCGACTCGTCCCTCAAGTCGGCGACCCCTTCCAGCTTCTTGTCGCGAACCAGGCCGGCGATCGATTCCAACAGGGTCGTCTTGTTCACCTGGAACGGGATCTCGGTCACGATGATCGACTCCTTGCCCCCCTTGCCCGACTCGATGTGGGCGCGGGCACGGCACCGGATCAGCCCTCGCCCGGTCGTGTAGGCATCTACGATCCCCTGCCTGCCGGTGATCAGGCCCCCCGTCGGGAAGTCGGGACCTTTGATCTGCTTGATCAGTTCCTTGACCTCGATCTCGGGGTTGTCGATCACCGCGATGATTCCCTCCACGACCTCACCCAGGTTGTGGGGCGGGATGTTGGTGGCCATCCCCACGGCGATGCCGCTGGAGCCGTTCACCAGGAGATTGGGAAGTGCCGCCGGCAGAACCCGCGGTTCGGTCATCGATTCATCAAAGTTGGGAACGAGGTCGACCGTCTCCTTATCGATATCGGCCAGCATCGGCTCCGCCACCGCCTCCATCCGCGCCTCCGTATAGCGCATGTGCGCCGCTGAATCTCCGTCAACAGAATTGTGGACGAACACGCCGGCGGAAAGGAGGAAATTGTGGTGCTCCTCCACTGTAATGTCCCAAACATCCTGCTGCTCGTCGAGAGGTCCCTTTGCGACAACCCGATGATTGTACGTGGCTGCTTGGTCCAGCATCTCATCGAGATTGGCGAAGTATTGAGCTAAACGCTTTGTCCCTGGGAAATGGTTGCGCCGATGACGGTCGTATATCTCCGGAGTGATTGTCTCCCGCGGGAATTGGCTCAAGAGACCTTTCCCGTATCGGAGGATCCTTGAACGGATTACGCGGTGTCGGTATTCCTCCGACTTCCATCGTTCTCGCAACGTTTCCGCGGCCTGGTTAGCCAGCTTGTGCATCATCTGCGGATCTGCAGCCATTCTTTTGAGATTGCTCGTCCGAACGGCGACGCGTTGGCTCTGTCTAAATGTTTCATCCTGCCGTCGCAACGCGAACTCTCTTCGGTGAATCTCCTTAGTTCCCGGTTGTCTCCACAGCGCATTCGCCATTCGGGCAAAGTGATCCTCGCCATACTTTGCACGATAAGCCGGGTTTGTCCAAAGGCGCCTTGAGTTCTCGGAGATTTTCCGGCGGATCTCTGGCCTGCTTAAGGTCGCTCGGGTGGCTTGTATAATCGCTTCTCTTTTCGAGGAATTCCACATCGCCCGGCTCTTCTCAGAGATGATCTGCCGGACGCGCTCTGCTTGTTGCGGAGTCAGCGGGCGTTTTTCAATTCCACGCAGGGCTTTATTCATCTTCGCCCGATAATCGGAACTCTCCCACAGCAATCGTATCCGGCGACTGATTTGGCGCCCTAATTCTGGGTCTTTAGCAAAGCGCATCCGCAAGCGCTGGGCTATCCTTTGCCCGTTTTTCTTCCGGAACGCTTCCGAGCGATTCTGGAGGACAATCCTCTGGCGTCGTTTCTCCAGTGCCTCAGGATTCTCCCGATAGTAGCGCTGTATCCCTTCTCGCTGCAACACTCGGAACGTTTCCTGATTCCATAGCTCGCCAATCCGCCCTGCATGAACATGGAGATGCTCTAAAAACTTCATCCGCTCCAGATTCTCGGGTCGGTTGTCAAATCGGTCAAAGTTCTTATGATGCCGGACGAATGGGCCCCGCATCCTCCGGGCCAGTCCTTTTGCCTCCATCCATCGGTCTACCATCCGGTGGACGAACTCGTACTGGCCCGCGGAAGGTTGCTGTACCGCCAAATAGTCGTTTAGCTCCTCCTTGACCGGGGCAGTCTTGAAATACCCGGGCATTAGGCTGTCCTGATCGGTTAGGTCTTTGGCCTGTTTATAGGAGCTGTCGCGCAGCATAAATCGGTGGTCCGGGGTACAGTGGATTTTCTCTCCTGAGTCAAGGGTCAATTCGATCAACGTTGCTTGTCGGCGTGTTACCCTTGGATTCCGGGCTATCCCAACGGTAATCTGCCCCTCTCCATCAACAGAGTAGACGTAAAAAGGCTTGTTCGAACCGAACTCTTGAGCCAGTTCCTCGAACGAGCGGTCGCGGCCATCCAAAAGCTTGATCTTTGTATCTCCGGTAAAACAGCCAAAATTTCCCTGGCCGTCGATGAGGGGATATCGCACCGAAAAATCCTGGGCCATTCGAACCAAGGCATCGTACACCGCCATGTCCCCGTGCGGGTGGAAGCGCCCCAGGGTATCCCCCACGATACGGGCCGATTTCTTGTACGGTTTGCCCGCATCGAGGCCCAGCTCTCGCATCGTGTAGAGGATCCGTCGTTGGACTGGTTTTAAGCCGTCCCGGGCATCCGGCAAGGCCCGTCCCACGATGACCGACATCGCGTAGGAGATGTAGGAGTCTTTCATCTCCTGCTCGATCGCGATCGGCACAATCTTTTCGTTACGGGCGTACATCGACTCTCCGGTTAAACATCCAGGAACCGAACTTCATGGGCATGTTCCTCGATAAAAACGCGCCTCGGCTCCACTTCATCCCCCATAAGTGTCGTAAACATGGCCTCAGCCTCCACAGCATCTTCCAAGGTGACCTGCTGGAAGGTTCGGCGCTCTGGATCCATGGTCGTCTCCCAAAGCTGGGTCGGGTTCATCTCTCCCAAACCCTTATACCGCTGGACCTGCAAGCCTCGCCGCCCGAAATTTCGGATCGCCTGGAGAAGTTCGGTCAGGGAAGCTACGGGGATTTCCTCCTTTTCATTAACCAATTTAAACAGGGCGGACCGCGGGGAAGAAGGGGTCTCTTTTCCGCCACCCAGAACGGCGGATCCACCAACATTTTTGGCGGATTTAGCAGCGCGACGGCCGCCTGGCAACTCCTCCTCAACGGCAAGGGCCTCGAAATCTTTGAGATCAACCCCAAGTTTCTCTAGCTTTCCGGAAAGTTCATCCAGCTCGCTCGCTTCGTAGATCTCCAGGATGTCCGCTTCTTTCTCCCCCTTGGAAAGCTTGGCCGCTTCTTCGTCAGAGTACACAAAGTGGTCTATGTCCTCCACTTTTACCCTGAAAATAGGGTATTTTTTGGTCTTCGTATGCCTTAATTCCGCATATTTATTAAAGTTTACTCCCCTTTTCTTTAAGGCCTTAGCGACCCTCTCGACCTCAGTTAGAAGTTTCAAAAGCTCATTCGCCTGAGCAACTGTGTATTCCTTCTTTTCCTTAAGGTTGGCGAGGGTCGCCCCTTCCAACCCCAGGTCGAACAGAAGCTCGTTTAAGGCCCCCTCCGCGTAGAGGTACTCCTCCCGCTTGCCCCGCTTGATCTTGTACAACGGAGGTTGAGCAATGTAGACGTGCCCCTTCTTGATCAGCTCCGTGAGCTGCCGGTAGAACAAGGTGAGCAACAGGGTCCGTATATGACTTCCATCTGTATCGGCATCGCAGAGCATAACGATCTTGCTGTAGCGGAGCTTATCCGCGGAGAACTCTTCTCCTACCCCGGTTCCTAGGGCGGTGATGATCGTGCGGACCTCTTCGTTGGTCAGCACCTTTTCCAGCCGGGCCTTCTCGACGTTGATGATCTTGCCTTTGATCGGCAGGATCGCCTGAAACCGCCGATCCCGTCCCTGCCGCGCCGAGCCGCCGGCGGAATCGCCTTCCACGATGTAGATCTCGCAGAGGTTCGGATCCCGCTCCGAGCAGTCGGCCAACTTCCCCGGCAGGCTGTCCATCTCGAGGAGCCCCTTTCGGCGGGTGAGTTCCCGGGCCTTGCGAGCCGCCTCTCGCGCTCGAGCCGCCAGGAGCGCCTTCTCGGCGATCTTGTTGCCCACGGATGGATTCTCCTCGAAGAAGGCGGTCAAGGCATCGTTGATCACGCTGGCGGTCAATCCCTCCACCTCGGAGTTGCCCAACTTGGTCTTGGTCTGCCCCTCAAACTGCGGGTTGGGCAGCCGCACGCTGATCACTCCGGTTAAGCCTTCCCGAACATCCTCTCCGCTTAAAGGGGCATCGGCCTCCTTCAGTTGGCCTTTGGCCCTGCAGTAGTTGTTCAGCACCCGCGTCAAGGCCGATTTGAACCCGCTTAAATGGGTTCCCCCCTCGATGGTGTTGATGTTGTTGGCAAAAGCGAAGATCGTCTCGGTGAAGCCGTCGTTGTACTGCAGAGCCGCTTCTACCATCACCCCTTCCTTCTCCCTGGAGAAGCTCACCACCTGCTTGTGCAGGGGGATCTTGCCCTTGTTGAGATACTCCACAAAGGAGACGATCCCTCCCTCGTACCGATAGGTTTGGGTCTTATCGGTCCGCTCATCGATCAAGGTGATCTTGAGTCCCTTGTTCAAGAAGGCCATCTCGCGGAGGCGATTGGTCAGGGTCTCGTTGGAGAACTCGATCTTTGTCCCGAAGATCTCCCGGTCCGGCTTGAAGGTCACTCGGGTTCCGCTGGTGGTCGCCTTGCCGATGACGGCGAGCTTGGTTTTCGTCCTTCCCCGTTCGTACCGCTGATGGTGGATCTTCCCATCTCGACGGACCTCGACCTCGAGCCATTCCGCGAGGGCATTGACGACGCTCACCCCGACCCCGTGTAGACCGCCGGCTACCTTGTAGACCCGATGGTCGAACTTGCCGCCGGCATGGAGCGTGGTCAGCACCACCTCTACCGCAGGTTTCTTCTCGGTCTTGTGGATATCGACCGGAATCCCGCGCCCATTGTCGGTGACGGTGACCGTGTTGTCTGGATGGATGGTCACCTCGATGGCGTCGCAGAAGCCGGCCATCGCTTCGTCGATGGAGTTGTCCACTACCTCGTAGACCAGGTGGTGCAAGCCGCGGGGACCGGTGTCCCCAACGTACATGGCCGGCCGGCGACGGACCGCCTCCACCCCTTCCAGAACCTGAATGGTCGTCGCGTCGTATTCGCCGGATCCCCTCGATCGATCGGACGGGCCGAGCGGGCGGGCCTTAGGGTTGGTGGCCTTCTCTTTGATCCTAGACATCTTTAGAGCCGGCTCTCAGGGTCCCCGATGCGAAATCGCAGTTCCTTCATCTGGTGGGGACCCAACGATTCCGTCAATCCGTCCAGCAATTTTTGCCTCATCAAACTTAACGTGTACATCCAACCGGAATTCTCCACTTCAATTAAAAGCTGCCCACGGGCCAGTCTCTTGGGCCAACTGTGATGGGACGCTTTTAAGCCCGCTAGGCGTCTCCATTCCTTGCGGATCGTCTCCAGGGAAGGACGCCCTTCCCCTTGCATCTTACTCATCACCTGCGGCAGAACGTCCGCCAGCGACTGAGTGGGGCGCGTTCTGGGCATCTCTTACGAGGCCAACTGCATGGGCAGGACGATGTAGAGGTAGTGGTCTTTCGTCCGGATCACCCCTGGACGATCCGGGCCGGGAAGTTCGACTTCTACTTGGCCTGCTGAGAGCGCCTTGAGTACATCGACCAGGTAGTTGGGATTAAAGCCGACGGAAAATTCCGGGCCGCTGTATTGGGCCGAAATCCGCTCGTGGGCTTCTCCCACCTCGGGAGTCTGCTTGGAGAGGATGAGGTGGTCGGGTTTTAAATCCAGACGGATGGAAGGGGAATCTGGGGTGGTCCACAGACCGATCCGTCGGGTGGCCAGCAAAAACTCTTCTCGCGTTACCGTCAATCGGTTCGGCGATTCCGCCGGGATAACCTGTTCGTAGTTCGGGAACCGCCCTTCAATTAAGCGGGAGATGATCTGTGTGGAACCCAAGTCGAAGGCAATCTGGTTTTCTTTAAAAGAGATCTTTACCGCCTGGGCTTCTCCCAAAAGGCGGTGAAGCTCCGAGATCGCTTTAAAGGGTACAATCACCTGGTGAGGTGATTGGGTGGGGGTGGCGGCTTGCCTTTCGATTTGAGCCAGGCGCCGGCCATCGGTGGCTACCAGACGCAGCCACCCTCCCTTGGAAATCCACAAAATTCCGGTTAATACGTATCGGGACTCATCCCGGGAAACCGCGAAGGCGGTTAAGCCCAGCATCGCCTGGAGTACGCCCTGATCAATGGTTAACACGTCCTGATCTTCCATGTTGGGTAGGCGCGGGAACTCCTCTTTGGGAAGCCCCATGATCTTAAAAACTCCGCCGGAGCACTCAATGCTCACCTGTTGGTTCTTTTTTGCAGTAAGAATGATCTCGGTATTGGGGGGCAGTTCCTTGGCCAAATCATTTAACCGTTTCGCCGGAATGGTGAGTGACCCGTCCTCTTGGGTTTGCGCGGAAACAGAGCAGGAGATTCCAAGTTCTAAATCGGTTCCGGCAAAGTAGAGGCTGTCTTTGCGCGCTTCTAAGAGCATGTGGGAGAGGATTGGGAGAGTTGCTCGGGAGGGCGTAATAGGATAAACGGTTTGAATCCCTTTTAAGAAACTCTCCCTAGAAAGACGAACCCTCATAGCCCCTCGGTTTTTATTGTGTGGGTATTTAAGAAAACAATAACCAACGTAATAACGGTTGTCGAAATGTGAGTAACCTATCTAACCACTGTATCTCATTAGCGATAGATATGCAAGTTACGCTACAGAGAAGCTAAAAAGTTCTCAACAAACCAAACACCCTTTCTGACACCTACGGGTTATCCACAATTTATCCACAATTTATTCACAGGTTTTGCTTAAGGCTAGCCACCAGACTTTGGAGCAACGTTCGCACCCCCTCATTCCCCTGTTTCGCCTCAGCAATCTTCTGACAGGCGTATAGAACGGTTGCATGGTCCCTCCCTCCAAAGGCCTCTCCAATAGCAGGAAGGGTGGACTCGGTGAGTTCGCGAGCCAAAGCCATAGCGATATGACGTGGGAGAGAGATTTCACGGCTACGGCGTTTCCCTCTTAAGTCTGCCACCGACAAACGAAAGTGGGTTGCCACCACCTGCTGGATTTTATCGAGAGTCACCCTGCGGGCCGTCTCCGTCACCATGTCCTTCAAGACCTCCTGGGCCATCGAAGGGCTGATCTCTCGGCCGACCAGTACCGCATGGGCAATGACGCGGTTGAGCGCCCCTTCCAACTCTCGAATGTTGGACGAGATCCGCTCCGCGATAAAGAGGGTCACCTCGTCCGGAACCCGTTGCCCTTGGCCCTCGGCCTTCTTGCGTAGAATAGCGACGCGGGTCTCCAGATCAGGGGGTTGAACGTCGGTCACCAACCCCCACTCGAATCGCGAGATGAGCCGCTCCTCCACCCCCTTAAGCTCTTTGGGAGGCCGGTCGCTTGAGATCATGATCTGCCTGTGGGCGTCGTAAAGGGCGTTAAAGGTGTGAAAGAAAACCTCCTGGGTCGACTCCTTGCCGCCGATGAAGTGGATGTCATCGATCAGGAGGAAATCGGCCGACCGAAACCGTTCCCGAAAAGAGGCCATGGTGCGGTTTTGAATGGCCGTGATCAACTGGTTCGTGAACCGTTCGCTGGAGAGATAAAGTCCTTTGGATTCGGGGAACCGCTCCAGGAGGTGGTGGCCGATGGCTTGCATCAGGTGGGTTTTGCCTAGGCCGACACCGCCGTAAATGAACAGTGGATTGTAAGCCCGCGCCGGCGACTCGCAGACCGCCCAGGCGGCGGCGTGAGCAAAGCGGTTGGAAGGTCCGATGACGAACTGGTCAAAGGTGTAGCGAGGGTTGAGGAGGACATCGGGATGACCTTGGGGCCGCGAAGGAGGCCAAGGAGAGGAATCCCTCGCTGAGGCCTGGGACTTTTCTGGTCTGTTTGCTGGCGCATCCAGAAACGTAGAGGAGGCGATCGGCCCGGCCCGGCCGGTTTCGGGACCGGCTGGCGCGGCGGTTGGTTCAGAAAGGTTCCCGGGAACCTCCCGCTTTCCTGAGGGGATCGCGTACTCCACGCGGACCTTCGAAGAAACAAACCCCTCGAGGACCCGGTCGATCAGCTCGGAATAGTGGCTGGCCAACCAGTCCCGGAAGAAGGCGTTGGGCACCTCGATCGTCAGAGAGTTCGAGGTGGAATCCACCGCACGGGTCGGCTGAAACCAAGTTTCAAAGGCTTGGCTTGGCAGCTCCCGCTGAATCTGGCTCAAGGCCTGCTGCCAGAGATGGGGATCCAAACGGTCGATCAAGGAAATGGAGGAATCCTTTTCTAATAACCGTATGACAATAACATAAGCCCAGTCGGTTTGACAAGAGGCCTTCTCGGCTGATACAATCCGGTTCGTTTAGGTTGGCCTTATGAAGAAGACGTTAAAACCCATTTCGATCCTAAAGCGGAAACGCCGGCACGGCTTCCGTCGACGCATGTCCCATCGGGGGGGCCGGAGGGTGTTGAAGCGCCGACGACAGAAAGGCCGGAACCGCCTGATTCCGTGACCCCGCCCCTGCTTCTGGAGTCTACCCAATGCCTCAGCACTGGGTAGACCAGTGGAGTATAGCCCACTGCCGATCCACCCTTGTGGATCGGCCAGAAGCAGGGGCGGGGTGAACCAGTTGGCGAGATTCCGTCGGACCCAACGGATCTCCGGACGGACGGCTTTTCGGCAACTGTTTCAGGAAGGGGTCACCGTCCGCAACGAGTGGCTGGCTTTGACGGCCAAGCCCAACGGGCTTAAGGTTAAACGATTCGGCGGCACGGTCCGACGGGAAGCCGCTCCTGCCGCGGTGTTAAGAAACCGATGGAAGCGATGGCTGCGAGAATCCTTTCGGGAGAATCAGGAGAAATTTCCCTCGAGCATGGACCTGTTGGCGACGATTCGCCGGGTGCCTCCCCATCCATCCTTTGGGTTCCTGGAGCGGAGTCTCATCGAGCTGGCCCAGCGGCGAGAACTCTGCTTGAAGGGATCCGGCTCTATCGGTGGTTCCGATTAAGCGGGTGGACTCCTTCCAGCTGTCGGTTCATCCCCAGCTGCTCCGAGTACGCGGCCCAGGCCATTGGCCGGTTTGGGGCGTGTCGAGGGATCTGGAAAGCGGTGGGCCGACTCTTTCGGTGCCATCCCGGGCACCCGGGTGGGTGGGACCCGGTTAGCTAAGACACAACAACGTGCGACCAGAACAGAGATTATTCCTCGCTTTTGGCCTGACCCTAGGGGTCTTGCTGGCTTGGAGCTGGCTCCTGCCGGCCCCTCAAATCCCTGGACCCGAGTGGCCGGTAAGACCAGAGCCGGGTCTCTCCGCCACAAGAGCTCCTGGGAGACAGACAGACCTCGCGCCGTCCAGTCCTGTTGCTGAGGAGGCCTTCAGAGCCTCCGATCGCGATGCCGCGGAGGATGCCCCAGTCGAATTCACCCTAGGGCCATTCTCCCTCGGAGTAGGGGCGCGAAAAGGGGGCGTCAAGATTCTCCGAGTGGACGGGGTCCAGTTATTAGCGGAATCTAAGGTTGGAATTATGGAGGCCGAGTCGCTCGAAGGGGCCCCGGGGCCCATCCCCTTTACGACCCGCCTTCAGGAGGGGGCCCTGTTGAGCGAAGCCCCTCTCGGACCTCACGGGATAACCGTTGAGAGGCGACTGTACCCGCCGGAACCGGGCCACGACTTCTTGATGAAATGTCTATGGGGGATCCGTAATCGTTCCTCCGAAGAACAGTCGGTCAGGCTCAGAGTGGTCGCGTATCGACCCTTAGCGGCCAAGACACCGGAGGAGATTCGATATGCAGAAGGCATAGTATCAATTGAGGATAAGTCTCACAACCTAAGGCTTAAAGCCGGTCAGCAGCTCCGGTTTGAAGGCTCCCCGACCTGGATAACGGCGCAAGGAAAATCGCACGCCATCGTCGTTCAACCACTGGCGCCGGTGGGAATGTTTCACGTGGAACATCTGCTCGAAGAGAGAATCGTGGGGTGGCTTGAGCTTCCAAAAGTCGCTGTTCCGCCCGGTGGGAACCGGGAATGGGAGTTCCAAATCTACGCCGGCCCAATGGCTTTAAGAACATTGCAGGCGGCTGGAATGGGAGACAAGATCTCCTTCGGCGCCTTTTCCGGCCTCGCCAAATTCCTTATCCGACTTCTCAACTTTAGCCACAGCCTTTTCCACAGTTACGGGCTAGCCATTGTCTTCCTCAGTGTAGCGGTATGGCTGCCTTTTTTGCCGGTGACCTGGGCCGGAGCCCGAATGATGGTGGTCATGCCGAAGTTGCAGCCGCAGATGGATCGGATTAAGCGGGAGCACGCGAAGAATCCCAAGCGGATGATGAAGGAACAAGCGGAGCTTTTCCGGAAACATCGGATCAACCCATTAGCCGGATGCCTGCCGTATCTTTTCCAGATACCGATCTTCGTCGCGCTGTTTCAGGTTCTTTCCCGATCTTACGAGCTGCGGGGGTCCCGATTTCTCTGGATGAGAGACCTTTCTGCTCCGGATGCCCTCATTCGATTTCCGGCGCCGATGCCTATTTTGGGCCCCAGTTTTAACCTCCTGCCGATTTTGATGGTAGCGGCGATGCTGGTTCAGTCAAAGCTGACCGCCGCCTCTCGAGTCGCTTTAACCGAGGAACAGAGGGCCCAGCAGAAGATCTTTCAATGGATGCCGCTCATCTTCGGCGTCATGTTTTATCAACTCCCTGCTGGGCTTGTGTTATACTGGATCGTTAATACAGCGCTGACGGTTACCCAGCAATTTCTCATCGTTCGGGCGCATCGGGATTTCGATGTCGGATAGCCCTCCTCGGTCGGTGACCGTAGAGGGAAGATCGGTTCAGGAAGCGATTGGTAGAGGCCTGGGTCTGTTAGGAGTTCCTCGCGACTGCGTGAATATCCGGATCCTCTCGGAGGAAAACAAGGGGCTTTTCGGGATGCGAGGAGCCAAGCCGACTAAGGTACGCCTCACCATCAAACCGGACCGCAAGCGGTCCGAAGAGGTCAAGCCTACAGAATGACCCAGCGCCTCGAGGCCCCCTCCCGATAGGACCCAGGAGATTGGGCCAAGTTGAGATGTTTCACGTGAAACATGGGTAGGCTCATATCGGTCTGTAACCAAAAAGGGGGCGTTGGGAAGACGACCACCGCCATTAACCTCAGTTCCGCCCTGGCCATTTCCGGACTGAAAATTTTGCTGATCGATCTCGACCCCCAGGCCAATGCCACCGGTGGATTAGGGGTAGATAAGAGGCAAGTTACCCGATCGATCTATGAGGCGGTTCTGGAGGGGATTCCGCTCCGTTCGGTGGTCTTAAAAACGCCGGTGCCTAATCTGTCGCTGGTCCCTTCCCACGTTTCCCTTTCAGGAGCCGAGGTGGAGCTGGTCGGCTTGGCCCAGCGGGAGGAACGGCTTAGGGCGGCTGTGGTTCCGATCAAAGAGGCCTACGACCTCATCCTGATCGATTGTCCACCATCGCTCGGACTTTTGACGGTGAACGCCTTGACGGCAGCGGATGCCGTGTTGATCCCATTGCAGTGCGAGTATTACGCCTTAGAGGGCTTAAGCCAGCTCCTGGAGACGGTCCGGTTGGTCCAGAACCATCTGAACCCTGCTCTCACCGTTGAAGGGGTACTTCTCACCATGGCCGACTTCAGGACCAAGTTGACCAGCGACGTCATCCAGGAGGTTCGGCGTTTTTTTGGCCCCAAGGTGTACGAAATCGTCATCCCGCGATCGGTGCGGTTAAGCGAAGCTCCAAGCCGTGGGTTACCGATCGGCTTGTACGATCCCGATTCGATCGGAGCCCGGGCGTACCAACAGTTAGCGCAACAGCTAAAGGAGAAGCTCAATGAATCAACCCAGAGGATTAGGCCGAGGGATTCGGGCCCTGATACCAGAGGGGAACCTGACCCTTCCCGACGGGAAGCCGGAGTCGAAGCAGGGGAAGGTAATCCAGCTCCCGCTCCAATCAATCCGCCCCAGTCGATTCCAGCCCAGACAGGATCTGGATGAGTTAAAGATCCAGAAATTAGCCGATTCTATACGAGAAAGTGGTTTGATATACCCACTCTTAGTCAGAAAAATAGATGGAAATGGAGTAGATAACCCACAATATGAGCTTATCGCCGGTGAAAGGAGACTCCGGGCCCTCCGTCTGTTAGGGGAATCAGAAGCTCCTGTTATTGTCAAGGATGTCCAGGAGCGACAGGCGTTGGAGCTTTCCTTGATCGAGAACATTCAGCGTCAGGAACTAAATCCTGTGGAGGAGGCCTTGGCTTACCGACGATTGAGCGAACAGTTCGGCCTTTCTCAGGAACAGATTTCATTGGCCGTCGGGAAGGAACGTTCCACAGTGGCCAACACCCTGCGGCTTCTCAAACTGGCCTCTTTCGTACAGGAGGAGCTTCGGCACGGAACCTTGGAATCCGGGCATGCCCGAGCCCTGTTGGCCTTGGAATCAGAGCGCAGCCAAGTACAGCTGGCTAAAAAGATCGTAGCAGAGGGCCTCTCGGTCCGTCGGGTGGAGCAGATCGTCAAGATGCTGACAAATCCCTCCCGCACCCCACGGATTCGAACCGCTTCCGATCCCCATCTGGCCGCGGTGGAACAGCGGCTCCAGAAAACCTTGGGCACCAACGTTCAGATTCAACACGGTCGATCGCGCGGGTGGATTCGGATGGCCTATTATTCGCTCAAAGATTTGGATCGGCTGGTGGCGCGAATGCTGAGGGAGTGAAGTAGGGGCGAGGTTGACTTAAAATCTCTATCCCCTATAATAGACAGTTTACATGGTTCAGCAAACCCTGGTCTTAATCAAACCGGATGGGTTGGTTCGATCGTTGACGGGAAATGTGCTCAGCCGTCTATCGGAAACAAAACTGGAGATTGTCGCCGCCAAGATCACCCGGGTCTCTCGAGAATTGGCCGAGGCGCATTACTTTGAGTTGCGGGAGAAGCCGTTTTTTCCGGAGCTCATTCAGTATCTCCAGGGAGAGCTGCACGATCGTCGGAAGGTGCTGGCCCTGATTTACTGGGGGGAGGAGGCCATTCAGAAGGTGCGGGAGATTGCCGGGGGGACGAACCCAGAGGAGGCCAATCCGGTGAGCATCCGGGGATCCTACGGACGGATCCGTTCCAGCGGCCTGTATGAAAACGTGGTCCACGCCTCGGCCAGCGAGCCAGAGGCCGAGCGAGAGATCAAGCTTTGGTTTAAACCGGAGGAGGTCATCGTGGATCTCTATCCGACGAAAAGGGTAGAACAGATGACCCAAGTGAAGGAGTGGGCTTAAGAATGGCGATTCCATCGGTACTTTCCGAAGCAGAGAAACTGTTTTCGCAACCGAACGTCCGACACCCATCGGATGCCGAGCTTCGAGCCGAGGCCGAGAAGTACGGGACCCGGACCACGTTTGGGAATTACGCCTTCCACACGATGGTGAAGAACCGTTCCGCGGGGGCGACCCTCTACGTGGGGCCGCCGCACGTTCAACGTGGGAGCCTGACGCCGAAACAGCAGGAGCTCGCGCGAAGGCTTCCGGAGACGCTGGCCTCGGTGCGCCGGTACTTGGGAAAAGCCCCCTTCGTCTGTGTGGAGCGAACCATCGGGGACAATGCCTTCTTTGCGCCGGCTTGCCGGACGTACGTCTCGGTGGCCCGCCCGGAGATGATCCGGATCGCTTACATGTGGTGGTGCCTGCTGTTTGCGCCGAGGTCTGAGGCCCCGAAGGTTCAGCAGCATCTCGTTTACATCCCGGAGTGGCAGGAGAAGGACCGGCAGATCCTGGTTTTCCCAGAGGAGAACGTCACCCTGGTATTGGGCTCGGACTATCTGGGAGAGTCGAAGAAAGGGCATCTTCGGATGGCCATGTGGAACGCCAAGAAGCTGGGGATGCTGGGCGTCCATGCCGGAGCGAAGCTGATCACGGCGAAGGACGCTCGGACGGGAAAGCTGAAACGCTACGCCATGTTGATCTTTGGGCTCACCGCCACCGGCAAGACCACCCACACCTGTCACCACCATAACCTCAACCAGGAAGGGGAGGGGATCGGCATCGTTCAGGACGACCTGCTCTTCCTGCGACCGGACGGTTCCGCCCTTGGGACCGAGCGGGGCTTCTACTTGAAGACCGACGGGATCAATCCCGAGACCCAGCCGCTGCTCTACCACACCGCGACCCAACCGGACGCGGTATTGGAGAACGTGATGGTGGATTACCGGGGACAAGTCGACTTTAACGACGAAACCTTGACCTCCAACGGACGCGGGGTCGTGCAATGGAAAGATTTTGGGGCAACCCAGGCCTCCACACCGAACTTACCACCCCTTTCCGAGGTGGACGAATTGATCGTCGCCTTCATCACCCGGCGAAACACCGTGGTGCCGATCGCCTCCCGGCTTTCCGTGGAACAGGCGGCGGCGGCCTTCATGTTGGGGGAGTCGATCGAGTCCTCCGGCGGGGATCCCGCGCGCGCTGGGGAGTCGGTCCGAGAGGTGGGAACGAATCCCTTCATCGTCGGGGACGACTCGGCGGAAGGAAACCGCTTCTTCGAGTTTCTCCAAGGATACGGCAGGAAGGTCTCCTGTTGCCTCTTGAACACCGGGGGCGTGGGGGAGGTGGTGGAGCGGGATGCCAACGGGAACAGGGTGGTCCGCCAGAAGGTGACCCGCGTGGAAATTCCTGAGATGGCCGCCATCATTCGCGGGATCGTTCGAGGCGCCATCGAGTGGGAGGAGGATCCCCTCTTTGGAACGTGGGCTCCCCGCCGAGTGGAAGGGGTGGAGATCGACCGGTTTCGCCTGACCCGATTTTATTCCCAAACCCAAATCGAATCGCTGGCCAAACAACTGACCGAAGAACGGATCGCCTATTTGGAACGGTTCTCCGCGCTGGATCCACGCATCACCAACGCCATAAAATCTCCGACGGCATGCTCAGCCCGTTAGACCCCATTATACCGATCTCTGTTAGGATGTATCATCGTTGACCCCTGGGGGTAAGATATGCAGGCAGCATACGGTGTAACGTGGTCAGGTCTTCTGGAAGGCTTAAGTTGGGTAGCAGAGGTCTAATGGGCCTCACCAGTATGACCGGTTTCGGCCGGGCGGAAGTCGCCTTGCCGCCGAACGGACGCGCCATCGTGGAGATTCAGACCCTGAATCATCGGTTTCTCGAGATGGAGTGTCGACTTCCCAATGGGTTTCAGGATTTGGAGGAGCCGGTCCGATCGTTGTTGGGCCGGTCGATCCGACGGGGAAGGGTACGGGTCTCGGCGATCGTAAAGACCGACTCGGTCAATCCCCCTTTTGTCTTTAACCCTGAGGTGGCTCGCCGGTATCTGGCCCAGATCCGATCGCTTCAGCGCCGGCTTCGTGTCCCTGGGGAAATCACCCTTCCGATGGTGTTGAGCCTGCCTCAGGTGATCACGACGGCCGAGAGAGAAGATTCTCCCGTCCGCTGGGGGCCTCTTCTGAAGGTCGGCCTACAGGAGGCCCTTCAGAAGCTCGTCAGGATGAGGCAAAGAGAGGGTCAACGTTTAGAGAAGGCTTTAGCCCAGTTGGTCGTGGCGTTGGAAAACTTAGCCCGAAGAATCCGTCGACGATTACCGGTGGCGGAGAAGGCGCTGGAGAGAAGGTGGGCGGTTCGTGTCCGACGGCTGGCCCTCCAGGCGACGCATCGGGAATCGGTCCCTCAACGGGAGTGGCTGGATACGAAGAGCCTCTTGGCGGAGGCCGCGGCCATCGTTCAGGCGAGCGACGTCACCGAAGAGCTGACTCGCCTCGATTCGCATCTTATGGCGCTGCGCCGGTTGCTTAAAAAGCCGGCGGAGAATCCCGGCCGCACGGTGGACTTCTTGGCCCAGGAGCTCCATCGGGAGGTGAACACGCTGGGGGCCAAGGTGCAGGATTCCCAAGTGACGGAATGGGTCGTCGCGATGAAGGGGGCAATCGAGAAGGTTCGCGAGCAGGCGGCGAATATCGAATGACCCCGCTGAGGAGAACCGGCCGCCTCTTGGTCATCTCGGCCCCCTCCGGCAGCGGCAAGACGACGGTGGTCAAGGCTTTGCTCAAGCGGGAGCCGGGAAGAGTGGTTCGCTCCATCTCCATGACGACCCGACCGCCCCGAGCCGGAGAGCGACACGGCCGAGATTACCGGTTCGTGAGCCGCCGTCGATTCGAGCAGGTTCGAAAGAACGGGTTCTTTCTGGAATCGGCTCAAATCTTAGGCCACTGGTATGGGACGCCGCGTCGAGCGGTCGAGCGAACCTTGAAGGCCGGTCGGGACGTCGTTTTGGAGATCGACGTTCAAGGGGCCCAGCAGGTTCGACGGTGTGGGTTGCCCACGACCACGATCTTTCTGCTTCCGCCAACGTTTAAGGCCTTGCGGGAAAGACTGGAGCGTCGCGGGACCGAGACCCGAGCTCAGATTCAGGCCCGGTTGAAGCGGGCTCGGGCGGAATTGGCTCGGGTGCGACGTTACGACTACGCCGTGGTCAACGATCGCCTGAAAGAAACCATTGACACCGTCCACACGATCCTGAAAGGTGAGCGGTGTCGGGTCGTGAAAGGTTAAAGGGAGGGGTTTCGAGGAGGATGCTGGTGCCTATTGAAAAGCTGTTTGAGAAAACAGGCTCTATGTACAAGTTGGTGATCCTGGCGGCCAAGCGGGCCTTGGAACTTAACGAAGGAGCGCCCAAGCTGGTGGAGGTGGGTCCCAAGACGAAGCCGGCGGAGGCGGCCCTTCGCGAGATCGCCGAGGGGAAAGTAACTCTCCGGGTGAAGAAGGCCACGAAGTAGGGGGATCTGGATGAAAGAGCTCGTCATTGGGGTCACCGGGTCGATCGCCAGTTACAAGACCTGCGACGTAGTGAGCACCTTGCGTAAAGAGGCTGGGGTCAACCTCCACGTGGTGATGACGGCGCAGGCCACTCGATTCGTGAGCCCGCTGACCTTTCAGACCCTTTCTGGGAATCGGGTTTATTCCGACCTCTTCGAGTTGCCGGAGGAGTGGGATCTCCTGCACACCGCCCTCTCCTCGAAGGCCGATCTTGTCCTCGTCTGCCCGGCCACCATGAATGTGATCGGAAAGATCGCCCACGGGATCTGCGATGACCTGGTGACAAGCGTCGTGTTCGCGACGAAGGCCCCCATCCTTTTGGTCCCGGCGATGAACAAGGGGATGTACGAGCACGCCGTCACCCAGGAGAACATCTCCCGTCTTAAAAAGTGGGGATACGAATTCGTCGGGCCCATTCGCGGGGAGCTGGCCTGTCGCCAAGTGGGCATGGGCCACATCGCCGAGGTTCAAGAGATTGTCTCGGCCGTGCGAAAGCGGCTTAAATAAAGACGCGATAAGATGGCGCCAAGAAAACGGAAGTATCGACTTTTGATCACGGCGGGACCCACCCGGGAACCGATCGACCCGGTTCGGTTCATCTCCAACTATTCCACCGGAACGCTGGGGTACACGTTGGCGAAGATGGCCAAGGCGCGTGGGCACCGGGTGATCTTGATCAGCGGCCCTACCGAGTTGCCCAAGCCGGTCGGGGTGGTCCGCGTGGACGTGGAGACCGCTCATCAGCTGGAGCAGGCGGTGAGCCGGGCGTTCCCCAGGGTGGATGCCTTGATTATGGGAGCGGCCGTGGCCGATTTTCGGCCGATTCGGGTAGCGGCCCAGAAGATCAAACGTTCCGGAGCGGCCGGCTCTTTGCGGCTTTGGCAGCTGGAACTCGTGGAGAACCCGGACATCGTGGCCAACGCCTCCAGCCAGCGTCGAGAAGGCCAGGTGATCGTCGGGTTCGCCTTGGAGACCGAGAATATTTTGTTGAACGCCCGCAGGAAACTGAAGACCAAGGACTTGGACGCCATGGTGGCGACCCGGCTTCCTCTGGGAACCCAAGGGCGCAGGCCTTTTGGATCCGACCCCGTCGATGGGGCAATCCTGGATAGGGCAGGCCAAGTGAAGACGTTCCGGCGCCTCTCCAAATCTCGGCTCGCGTCTCGAATCCTCGACACCGTCGAAGCCCTCTTGGCCACCCGCGTCAAGTGACGTTTCCTGCGCGCTGTTCGTTGTCTCGGATTAACCCATTCCGAATGGGTGGGACCTGTTGGCGCGGTAGCCAAGTGGTAAGGCAACGGTCTGCAAAACCGTTATGCGTCGGTTCAATTCCGACCCGCGCCTGGCTTTGAAGCCGGGGTGTTGGAACGGTAGACAATACGGACTTAAAATCCGTTGCCCGTAAGGGCGTGCGGGTTCGAATCCCGCCCCCGGCATATGGCTAGGAGAAAGGTTAGGCTCTGAGGTTACAAAATTTTCTTAAGATGTTGCGAGGCGCAGTGAGTGGAGGGGATCGAATCGCCCTTCTCTTTTCTATCCTCGCAGGGATCCTTATCTGGATAGCCAGTCCGTTCTTAACTGGAGCCGAGGAGCCTTGGGACGCGAAAGGTCCCTATTATCTGGCCGGCGT
>CAYJWF010000015.1:0-40805 GCA_964373805.1 uncultured Planctomycetia bacterium
CCGTTTGCCTGCTGCGATCCGAATCTGCGACCTCCTCAGGTATGGTTCCACGACTTCATGGAGGATATTTCTGACAAGAGGCACTCGGCCCGAGGGGACAGACCGGTAATGGATGCTCAAGGTGAGGCCCTTATCCTCGACCCACGCCTCAGGAATTGGTTGAAGGGTTTTCTTCAGGAGCCGCGCTATTCTTTTAAGAAGCGGCCGTCTGACCTGAGCGCCCGGATGCGCATAGCGCAACTTCGGCCCCTGAAGTTCCAGGCCGTGGTTGCCTATGTAAAGCAGGCCAGGAAGCCTCACCATTGCTTTAAGGTCACTTAAGCGCCGGCCGCTGACCAGGGCTACACAGATTCCCGGTTGGCGGGCGAGCTGCTGAAGGAGCCTCCTGGTCCTGGCTGGCAAGCGGGCCTTTGAGGGATGATTGGCAATGGGAGCTAAGGTGCCGTCGTAGTCGAGGAATAAGAAAAGATGCTCTGCTGAGGCAATCCGTCGTCGAAGGGAAGGCCATGAAGACCACAGGGGTTTCATCCCACCACCTGATTTCACCCTACCGGTTGGTAGGGTCGGCTCCTGCGGAGCCGGTTTGCCGAAGGCAAATAAATCAGGTGGTGGGGTCATCCCGCTGGGGATCTGGGGCGAGAAACCATCGCCTCCATGGCAGGATGCAGCCGGGCCAACTCACCTACCAGTTCCGCCGCCCATCGGTAGACGTTGTGCTCCTGGACGAGCTCCCGCATCCGGAACATTCTGGCCGTTTGCTCCTCCCCATCCATCGTCAGGGCGTAGTGGATCGCCTCGGCTACCTGCTCGATGTCGTAGGGATTGACCAAAAGGGCATCCTTAAGCTCCCGGGAAGCGCCGGCGAACCGGCTTAAGATCAAAACGCCATTCCCATCTGTCCGAGCCGCCACAAACTCCTTGGCCACCAGGTTCATCCCATCGTGGAGGGAGGTCACCAAGCAGAGATCTGCCGCCCGGTAGAATGGAGTGATCTCCTGATGGCTGTGGTGTTTCTTCAAGAAGATGATCGGCTTCCAATTCCGGTTTTGGAAGCGCCGATTGATCCGCTCCGCCTCGGCATCCAGCTCCCCTATCAGATCATGGTATCGCTTGATCAGGGTCCGGGAAGGGGCTCCCAGTTCCACAAAGGTGAACTTGCCCAAGAAGGCAGGATACTTTTCCAGAAAATGCTCAATCGCCCGGAAACGCTCAGCGATCCCTTTGGTGTAATCGATCCGATCCACGCCGACTCCCAACCACTGGACACTGCCCAGCCCCAGGTCCTTCAGCACGCTCTCCCGTACCGAAGAAGGGGCATCGGATTTAGCATCGGCGGGAGCCTCACCTAAGGCAATGCTGATCGGAAAAGGTTTGATCCATGTCGTACGGTCACCCCGGTTGATGGAAAAGCTCTCCCAGTCGATCCGGGACTCCAGCATCCGGTCCACGGTATCCAGGAAGTTGTTGCAGTGAAACTGAATGTGAAATCCCAAGAGGTCGGCCCCCAGCATCCCATGGAGGAGTTCCCTCCCCCACGGGCAGATCCCGAAGGCCTCCGGATTGGGCCAGGGGATGTGCCAGAACAGAGCGATCTTGGCATCAGGGCGCTTTTCCTTGATGAGCCGAGGCAAGAGAGCGAAATGATAGTCTTGAATGAGGACGCAGGGATTCTCCGTTCCGGCAAGCTCCCCCAGGGCGGCTTCGGCAAACTTCGCGTTGACTTTCTGATAGCAGGCCCAATCCTGCGCTCGGAAGATGGGGCGGGTATGCGCGATGTGGCTTAATGGCCAGAGTCCTTCGTTCGAGAAGCCGTAGTAGTAGCCGTCTTCTTCCTCCTTTTCCAGCCAAACCCGCCTCAATGTATAGAGTGGTGTTTCAGGCGGAACTTTGATCCTTCCACCGGAATCTGCGGTTTCACGGTCGGCGTCCCCTGCGCCATGGGCAATCCAGGTGCCTCCACAGGCCCGGAGGATCGGCTCGACCGCTGTCACCAAACCGCTGGCCGGAATGATGCACTGGATCTGCCGCCCTTGCCGCACATGCATGTACGGCTCCCGGTTGGCAATGACGACCAGAGGGCGACCTTGAAGTGCCAGGCGAACGTGTTCCTTCAGGCGCTCCGCCGTCCATCGGGATTCCCCCGCATGTCGGAGCCGGGCTTCTTCCTCGGCAGCGGCCCGGGCAGAGCTTAAGCTCTTGGCCATGTGGGTCACCTCTCGCGTCAACGGCGCAAACAGATCCTCCTTAGGCAAACCCCTATGCTCTGCAAGCTCTCCGCTGTGGAGACGCTTGATCCACTCCACCGTCCTGGCCATCGGCCTCAAGAGGCTCCAGCGGAGAATGAGCAGCGTCGCCAGCGAGATGAGAAGCACATGGAGCAGAAGGCGGGCGAAATTCTGCTTCCACAGGCGCGCCGTATGAGCCTCGATGTAGCTGGCGTCGTGGAACAAAACCAAAGCCCCGGCCACAGCACCCCCGCGGTGAATGGACAGGGCCTGAAGGTGCCATCGCCGTTGGCCGTCCCACAGGAAGGTCCAGCGGCCCTGGTCCACCTGCATGGCCTTGAGCGCAACCTCCGGAGCGGTCTTAAAACTGGCAGGAAGACTCGGGGTCATCGCCAGAGGCTGGCCGTCCATGGTGTAAATGGCTACACCACTTAAGCGTTCCCGGTCTCCAAACCGCTCGACCAAGCGATTCAATCCCCCGAACTTGTCCGCCTCCACGAGCGGCTCGACCGACTCCTGAAGACTCTCGGCCAGGATGCTGGCCCGACGGACGAGCTCCTCCTCCAAGCGGGACCGCTCCTGATGCGTCTGAAAGTAGACGAACCCGAAGGAAACCACTACGGCAATAAGAAGCAGCGAGGTGATCAGTCGAAAGGTAATCTTCATGACGATTTTAAGTGTAGCACAGCTTCACCTTGATTGACCTGCGCCTCCTCGCGCCTCCTGCGTAGCGGCGGACGCAGGCGAAGCGGACTGCATGATCACCGTGCGGATAGGGAATGGAATCATAATCCCCTCCTGAGCGAATGCACGATGAAGCTGCTTGATGAATTCATGTTTGACCAGGTACTGGTCCACGAACGTCTTGGCCCGAAGGATCACGGTGAAGTTGATGCTGGAGTCGGCGAAGGTATGGTAACGGATGAACGGATCAAACTCCGGCACACCGCCGGGAACCGCACGCATCACCTCTTTGCCCACCTCACAAGTGACCCGTTCCACCTTCTCAAGGTCGCTGCGATAGTCCACCCCCACTTGGACGAGGACAGCCATATCCTGAGAAGGCAGATCGTAGTTGGTCACAATCGCCTGGGCCAGTTTGGTATTGGGAATGATGATCCAGTTGTTGGGCAGATTCCGGATCCGGGTGCTCCGCCAGGCGATGTCCACCACGTAGCCCTCCTCCCCGCTTTCCAGCTTGATGTAGTCTCCCACGCGGACTTGGCGGGCTGCCGTCACGTAGATCCCGGAAAAGAGATTGGAGAGGGTATCCTGCAACGCCAGAGCCACCGCTAGCCCTCCTATCCCTAAAGCGGTGAGCATCGGGGCGATGGAGATCCCCAGACTGCTCAGGATGATCAGGGCTCCCACCCCCAGGATGATGCCTTTGGCTAGATTCTGGGTGAGGCTGGTCAAGGGCAGGGTCGCGGCCAATACGGTTCCATACTTCCGGATGATCTGGTCGGCGATCCGGAGCGCCGCAAGGGTCAGGGAGAAAACCCAGAGGACAGACAGGATTCTTCCGGAAACGCTCACCAGATCGGCGGAGGCGGGAGAAGCCACCACCGCCACGTAGAGTCCCGCCATGAGACACCAAAGGACAAAGGGGCCGCGCAGCGCGGCAACCAGGAGATCGTTCCACTGCCACTTCGTCGTAACTGCCCATCGGCTTAAGCTCCGCATCAGGAACCGCCGGAGCACCAACCCAATCAGGAACACCCCAAACCCACAGAAAAGTGGCCAGAGAAGTTTCCAGATCGGGTGAGCCATCATCTGGCGAACGAATTCCAGCATCCCTACATCACCTCCTCATCACGAACGATTTGTGTCAGGAGCGCCGAGGCGCCTGGTTCGGCTTCCTCTAGCCGAAGCCAGAGCGCCAAGCCCGGCAGGAGATGCACACCGCGTCCCCCGCATCGTTCCACGCCTTGCAGGCGGCGCACCGCCAGCCGCCGGTGGCTTTAAGCTTCTTCTCCTCCCGACGCCGTTTGGCCACCCGATAAAGCCAGCTCCCTCCCACCCCCAGATACGCTAAGGGAATGATGGCCAGGAAACCGGGCTGCCCCAGCACGGTAGCCGCCAACAGGCAGATCCAGGCAATCCCGATGACGAAGATCCCGATGCGTGTAGCGTATGCCCAGCCCTCCCTTGCATCAAGGAACTCAGAGGCGAGTGTCCCGATGAAACACAGGGCGGTCAGTAACCCCAGGAAGCTCAGCAGATCCACAAGAGACTACGAAACGCCCCGTTACCGGCTGGAGGCCTTTGCGCCTCCTCCAAAAAGGTACTGAAGCCACTCCTCTTCGCCGGAAAGCACCAGCACCGATCCCTCGGTGAAGCCCTCCTCGTAGGTAGAGAGAGATCGCAGGAAGCGGTAGAACTCTGCGTCCTTTCCGTAGGCCGCGGCATAGATGTTGGCTGCCTCGGCATCCCCATCTCCCCGCAGGCGCTGGGCTTCCTGGTACGCCTCGGCCAGCAAGATCGTCTTCTCCTTGTCGGTTTCCGCGCGGATCTTGGCGGCGGCCTCCTCTCCCTCGGAGCGGTACTTCTTGGCGATCCGCTCCCGCTCGGCCACCATTCGGGCAAAGACGCTGGCTTGAACCTCTCTGGGCAAGTCCACCCGCTTCAAGCGGACATCCCTCACCTCGATCCCGAACTCTTTGGCCTGAACCGCCGCTCCTTGGGTCACCGTAGAGGTAATCGCGTCTCTTTTCTTGGAAACAACGTCGCTGAACTCGTGCAGCGCAAGCCCCTTGCGCAGCTCAGAGAAAACGATGTCATCCAAACGGGCGCGGGCTGCCACCTCGTTATGGACCGACTTGAAGAATCGAAGCGGATCTTCGATTCGCCAGCGGACGATGTGGTCCACCACCACCCGCTTCTTATCCCCAGTCAGGTATTCCGCCGGGGTGGCATCACTGACCAGGATCCGCCGATCGAACCGCTGGAGGGTTTGAACGAACGGCGCCTTCCAATAAAGGCCGGGTTCCTGGATCGTCCGCTTGTATTCCCCAAACTGGGTGATGATCGCCTGCTGCTTTTCATCCATGATGAAAAGGGTCTGCGGGACCACCAAAGCCGACAGAATGACCATCGGAGCGAGAAGGGCCGGCAACAGTTGTTTCATCGAGATCCCTCCTTCCGTAGCTGCTGCCACGCCTCTAGCGGGTTGGTTGAAGTCTCCGGAAGAATCCCTCCGGTCCCTGGCAGAGACAGAAGGGGCATCAATCCCTGTCGATCGGCGATCACCACCTTCTGCACCCTGGGAAGAATCCGGACCATCGTCTCGAGGTAGAGCCGGTCCCGTGTCACCTGGGGGGCTTTCTGGTACTCCCCCAGGAGCGCCAGGAACCGGTCCGCTTCCCCTTGGGCTTTCAACACACGCTCCGCCTTGTTGCCCTCGGCTGCCCGTCGGATTTTCTCCCCCTCCCCGCGCGCCTTTGGGAGCAGGTCCTCCCGATAGCCCCGGGCCTGGTTGATCAGCTTCTCCAGATCCTCCCTCGCCCGCACCACCTCATGGAAGGCATCCTTCACCTGGTCCGGCGGATCCACCACTTGAAGCCGCACCTCGGTCACCTGCAAACCAGCCTGGTAATCATCCAGAAGCTGCTGGAGCAACGTGTGCGTCTCCTCTTGAACCCTGGCCCGTCCTACAGTCAAAACCTCATCGATCGTCGTGTTGCCCACCGCGCTGCGCAGGGCCACCTCTGCGGCGGCCCGAAGGTTTTCGTCCGGATCCCGCAGGCGGAAGAGGTACCGGGCGGCATCTTTGATCCGATATTGGACAATCACCTGTGCCTCGACAATGTTGGCATCCCCGGTCAGCATGAGGGCCTCTTCCGGCACCCGCTGGGTGAACGCCTCGTCGAGTCGGCGGCCCGACCGGAACCCGATCTCCGCCCGCCGGATCCGTTCCAGGTTCACCACGTCGGCCTGCTGGATCGGCCAGGGCAAATGGTAATGCAGGCCGGGTCCGGTGGAAGCGATCTCTTTGCCGAACTGCCGGATCACCCCCAGCTCACCGGGCCCCACCATGTAGAAACCGGTGGCCAACCAGATCAGCGCAAGCACGGCTCCCACACCTAGAACCATCTGCGGGATTCGGCGCAGGATCTGTTGGGCTCCCGCTTCTGTCTGCTCAAGGTCGCCTGTCGTCCATTCAGCCATCGTCTCTCCTCCCCTTTGATTGATCCGCATCCCCTCGCATATCCTTTTGGCCTTCTTTATCTTCCTTCCCCTGCTGACGGCCCTTGATGATCACGTAGGCAAAGAACACAACCACCCCTGCCAACAGGATGTAGACCGGCCAGTTCCTCTGCAAATCAAGCATCCGTCACTCCCCTCCCTCTTTTAAAGAAGTCTTCACCCCGGAAACCACGAAATCCAAAACCGGAATGAGGCACTTCTGGATCAGAATCTGCTCATGCTCCCGCTGCCCATCGGGAATCCTCGTCATCGTGTTGACCAACACGGAGCGATCGAGAGGATATTCGAGGTCGCGCTGCCAGAGGATTTTGTGCGATTCCACATCCTCCAGCCGGCAGACAAGTCCTGCCACATACTGGATTTTCTTCGGATACCCTGCGCGCTCGGAGTAGAGCAGCTTCGTCACGACGCAAGTAAGCCGATAATCAGGCCCGATTTTCAAGCCGCTTTGTCTGAGCGCCTCGACACCACTGGCCCGGAGCTTGCTGATGAGGAGACCCCTGATGATTTCATCGGTGGGGGAACCCTCCCGGGATGGCATCTCCCTCTGGTCATCTTCCTGGTCAAAGGCGATCGGCTCCACCAGGACGGAAGGGCCGCTGTCCACAGCGGCTTTCTCCGGCAGTTCAGGTCGCGCAAGTGAGGGTGGCCACACCCTGGGGAAAAGGTGCGCCTGCGCCGTGGCCCGGCAGCCGAGAACCAAAAAAAGTCCGGCGAGCAGCAAACCGATGAACGCCTTCATCATCTACCGACCTCCCAGAAAACAGTTAAGCCGTTCTTAAAAGAAAGCGGGTCAAACCCAGGTAGATCAAGAGCGTCAGATTGTCGGACACGGCCAGAACCAGTGGCCCGGAGGAAACGGTCGGGTCCACCTTCCATCGATGGAACAAAAGCGGCAGAGAGGTTCCCACCAGTCCGGCAAATCCCATGCTGGCGGTGACGCCCAACCCCAGCGCCCAGGCGAACCAGCTCTGTCGAAAATGCAGGTAGGCCAGAGCGCAGACGGGAACGCTCACCATAAGCCCCACACCCACAGCCACGGTTCCCTCCCGAAGAAGGAGGCGGCGCCATCGAAGGGATCTCTCAGGAAGACGGTGGATCCGCAGGACGGCGGTCGCCGCCGATTGCATCCCGATCCCTTCCGCCAGAACCAGAACGATCGGGATGAAGAAGGTGATAAAGAGTGCCTTGGCCAGCGTAAGCTGGAAGACACCCAAAATCCAGGCGCAACCCAGGCCTCCTGCCACGTTGATAGCCAGCCAGGGAGCCCGTTGCCGGATCTGGCTCCAGGCAGACCTCAAAGTTACTTCTTCCTGCTTGATCCCGACCAGGCTGAAGATGTCTTGACTGACGCGTCCTTCGGCAATCTCCACCATCTCATCTGAAAATTGCTCCACAGACACGTATCCGATGAGTCTGCCTCGCTGGTCTACCACCGGCAAGGCAAGGAAGCGGTACGTGGCGAAGAAATCCAGCGCCTCTGCCCTGGTCATGCCCAAACGCAAGGATCGCACCTGCCGAATCATAATCTCCTGAAGGGGAGTCTCCGGAGGATGGCTTAAAAGGGAACGGACCGGGACCACCCCTTTCAGTACTCGATCCCTATCCACCACGTACAGGTAGAAAATCTTGGGCTGGATCGCCTGATCGCGAAGCATGGTTAGCGCGCCGGCCACCGTGTCGTCCAGAGAGAGCGTGACAACCTCTGGAGATACAGCTCCATCGATGGGCTGCTGCAAGCTGTCGGGCGTCAACATACGGTTAAAACCTCTTCTTGTACTTCAGGAGAACCCTGCCGTTGACCGGGGCTGGCGGCTGCTCCGTGGAAGCAGAGAGGGGTTGCTGTACGACTTCCCGTTCCGCTTCGACGGAGACCCCCTCCGCGATCTTGACCTCCGCGCCGACCGTGTGGGTGGCCGCAGGTTGCTGCCCCAAGGTTCCCTCAGGGTGTTCCACGCCGTAACGAAGCTCCGCCTTGTTGGCCACCGCTTTCTTGAAAATCAGCCCCCGGGTCTTGGGATCGTAGGCCAGCGAAAGGCCACTTATCCCGAAGCGCTGGGTGAGCCGCTCTCCCGCCCCCGAGAAAATAAAGTAGTCGATGAAATCCCTGGCCACATCCAGAGGAATCTGGCCCTGGGCCAGTTGTCCCTCCGCCGCTCCCCACCGCCGGCCGGTGGCCAACATGAGCATGAGAACCTCCTGGGAGAGCGGAGGATCGGAAGCAAGCGTTAATTCGGGCCGGTCCACCGTGCCCTTCAGGGCGATCCGGATGGATACCCCCCCGATGGCGGAGATTCCGTGAATGTCCAGGAGCGTATTCTTCGGATCGCCGGATAAAGCCAGTCGGCTCTCCTTAAGGCGGACCGCGGCGTTCCTGGAGGCGACGGTTCCGTCTTTAAGCCAAACCTCTCCGTTGACCTGCGGCCCTTTGTTCAACTGCTTCAGTTGCAACTGGAATGAGACGGGACAATGTTCGAGGGAAAATTCCTTAAAGGCAAGATGCTCTGCCTGGAAAGCGCCGGTGATGACCGGTGTTTTCCAGGGGCCTTTTACGATTACATCGAAGTCGACGAAGGCGCCCCGGATGGATTCCAACGCGCGATCCGGAGGGAACAACGCCAAGGCATCCTGAAGATCGACCTGTTTGGTGTAAAGGTTCACGTACAGAACCCCTTCCTGCATCCGGCCTGAGAACACGATCGGGTAATCGGCCCCGGGCAGCTGCAGCCGCCCGTTGTAAACCCCCATCATCAGGCTCCTAAGAGGAAGCGAGAAGCGGGAGAGACGAAGTTCTTGCGCTCTCAAGATGCTCCCGGGAGGCAGGTGCGGCAGACTTCGGACTTCCACATCATGAAAGGAGAGGCCCCGGGCAAGATTCCCTTCTGTCCATTGTGCCGTGAAGGCATCCGGATCTGTGTAGGGTTTCATCATCCATCGGATGAGGTAGGTTGACCCCGGCGTGGTGAAAAGAGCGGCGTATGCTCCGGCACCTACCAGTGTTACCGAGATGATCAAACTGGCAAAGAACAGAGCCTTCCATATCCTCCACCGACTGAGTGTCACCTCGCAGGACCCTTCTTTGCCTGTCCGGCCTGAGGGGACGATTCAAACAGCACCCTTAACCCGGGTTCCGAGATGGAGTCGTAGTCAAACAGAACCACCCCCCGTAGTCGGAGGGTCGAAGACTGCCGGATCTGCTCGGCCAGGAGGGCCGGCTCTTTCAGCATCAGGTGGGCTCCAAGCCCAATCGAAACCTTCTCGGGATCTCCGACAATGCCAACGGCGGCCTTGGCAGTCAACACCACGAATCGGGAATCCGGTGAGTAACTCATGAGGACCACAAAATCCGCGAGCCCTTCCTCCAGCCACCGAGCCCAGTCCTGGCATGCGGTGGAGTAGGCCCGGTCGATCGGGGCGATCACGGCGCAGGAGATCTGAATGGTGGGATGATGCGCCCGGGCCTCCGCCACCGCCGCACGGAGAAGATCGGTCACCTGCTGCCGTTTCCAGTTGTCCCAGACAAGGCTGCCCCTGACGTTCCAATCCACCCGCTTCGGATCAATTCCGGTCGCTTGTGTGAACCGCGCGACGTTCCGCTCGCCGTATCCATAGGAGAGGCCCACGGGATTGAATCGGGAACCGGGGATGTACGGAATCGCCGCAGGGTACCGGATGTAGTCAAAATGGATCCCATCCAACGTCGGGTATTTTGTGGCCAGCTCTTTCACCATCTGGACGGTATGCTCCTTCACCCTAGGGTCACCCGGCTCCAGGAATAGTTGGTTCTCCCGGTCGTAGTAGGTATCCAGTGGCTCCGCAGGTGTGCTTTTCAGGGCGCTGCGGCCATGCTGGTCCCTGGTCAGAATCTGCTCGCCAAATTGCTTCAGGAGCGGGGCCTCCTTGTTTTGTGAGAGAGTCAGGGTATTGATCCACGCATGAACTTGCAAACCGGCTTCATGGGCCCGGTCGATGAGCCGCTGGAGAGGGTCCGCGCCCAGCCGGGATCGGTTCCGGCGAAACGGCGAAGCGTCGGCGATTTCCGAGTCAAACCACGCTTTGTCGCCCCGGTAGACCTGGACGAACAACTCGGTGAAGCCGCCCTCCTTGGCAAAGGAGATCGCCTCTTCGATGGCGGCGGGCCCGCTGAAAATCTCCTTCTTGCCGACGCAGCTGATCCAAAGTCCTTTCGCGGGCTCCGCATGAACCGTGTGGGCCGGCCTGCAGGCCGGCAACAGTATGGCCAGAAGAAACAGCCCGAGCGTTCGGCTTCTCCTGTTGCTATGCCACACGAGATGACTCTCTTTTGCCGAGGAGCCACTTGACGGCGGCGATGAAGACACCGGTCAGCGCGAGATTGACGGCGAGACTCAAGCCCGCGAACGTCACCGGCAATCCGACCAACCCGTAACCCAGGGCAACCAGAAGCACCCCTGCCCCCACCTCGCCTCTGGGGAACATGGCGATGCTCAGCGCCACTCGGTGCGGGAGAGGGGCTTCCTTCCGATAGCAGAAAGCAGGAAATAACTTGCCCAAGTTGGACAGAAGCGTCAGAGCCGCGACATGCCAGGCCGCAGCCGACAAACTCAGAGTTCCCAGGGCAATCCGGGGCAGAGAGCAACCCACCAGGAACATGAACAGGGCCTTGATGGTCCGGTCCAGAAGAAGCGCTCCGTTGCGCTCCGGCTCCAAGTAGGCGTGCTCATGGGGATGCTGCTGCGGGCGGTTGGGATCGTGGGGATTGTAGAGGATGCAACCCAGGGCGAAGGCCGGCAGCAGGACTTCCAGATGGACGTGGACGGTATGTTCAATGGCCTGGCAGAGCAGAACGATCGCCGCCCCATAGAGCAGGAGCCACCCTTTGCCGATCGGCCAGCGGATCGAATGGAGCCAACGGTAAACCAATCCGAGAAGGATCAAGATGAAGATGACGACCGCCAGGAGTTCCAGCTTGAACCCAACAAACAGGAATTGCAGCGGAATCATGAACAGCACGGTGTCCAGGTCGTCGAAAATGGCCAGCACCTGGGCCTTGCGGAACAGCCACGTGGTTCCCAGCCCAGCGGCGGCCAGCATGGCAAACAGGACCCCTGCTGAAGTCGGAGCGGCGAATCGCCCGATGAGCAGCGCTTCTCTCCAGTCGGTCTGAAAAGCCAGGATGAAGTAGAGGGCGCAGAAAATCCAGGGGAAGGCCGCGGCGGTCATCGCCACCACGTAATCCCAGCCATAGGACTTGAGGCGCCGCTTGTCGAGGGTAAACTCCAGCCCTACCTCCACCATGATGTAGGCCAGACAAACCATGGTGACGGTGGCCAGCAGAGGCCGGGACCCCGACAGGTCCACAAGCTGGGAGATCCCCATGCCGGCAACCAACAGACCGCTGTAAACAAGAATCTGAATCATCGAGCCCCCTAGAGATACAAAACCGCCCTGGCGGCGTTTCCTGCAAGAATCGTCAGCCCACCACGGCGGTTACACGGCGAACTCCCTCGCCGGTCACTATTCAAACCACGATTGCCCCCTATTGGTCAGGCTTCAGGATTTCAGGGTGTCTCGCGCCGAAGCTCAATACCTAGTCTTACTCCCCGAACTGCGGGGTGTGGTGGTTGGGTATTGCGAACTTTTCCCTTTGCTGGGCGTGGAAACGGAGGTGCTCTTCTTGCTCTTACTCTTTTGGGAGGGGCTTTTCCCCATGGCCAACACAGGCGCGGCCGTGAAAGCCAGCGTCCCTAAGGCCACCATCCATGCTGCGATGAGTCGATTACGCATAGTTGACATCTCCTCGGTTTTGAACGTCCACGATAATGCCCAGATTTCCTTTTTTCATTGCGGAGAACTATCTTTTCTTACGAGTCGCCGGGGGCTTGACGGCCGGCTTCGCAGGCGGTGGCAATTCAATCCGGATGTCTTTAGCCAAGTACCGGTCTTTCCTGACCTCGGCCTGGACGCGGACCCGGTCTCCGACCCGAAGCTGGGAAGGCTCCTGCATCCTGCCCCCTTTGCTGACCATCGTCCTCTTGAAATCGATCCGAACGTGCAGAGTTTGCCCCCGATCTGTCCTCACGGTGAAGCGGGGGTGCTTCTGGTTTGCCAGATCGACCGCCGTCACTCGTCCAATGAGCTCTTGAGTGACCGGTTCCTGCCCCATCCCCAGGCCCGCAACCACGATCCAAAGCAGTCCTGCAAGGATTACGCCTGCGATGATTAATCGTTTCAGAGATTTCAGCACCGGTGACTATCCCTCCTCATTTGCTCCTTCCATGGCTGCCGGATGAGGGGAGGTGCCGGCTCAGCGCTGCCCAGGTTTTCGGTCCCACTTTGCCATCCACCTTGAGCCCTTGGGCTTGTTGGAATGCCTTGATCGCCCTCTTTGTTTTACGCCCTGCCTTGCCATCGATCGGTCCGTCGTAGTAACCCGCTCGCCGCAACGCCAGTTGGACGTCCGTGATAGCTGGCCCGCCAGCGAAAGTGGGTACAGTCTCGCCCGGGGCAGTCACCACATACTGCTCCATCCGTGGCGCTTCAGCACTCTCGACCCGGCCTCGCAGGTAGGCCACATCCCACGCTTTGTTCTCCAATTCCTGCTGACGGCCCTCCACGACTTCGAGGCGGCGCTCCAGGGTTGCCACGCGGGTCTGAAGATCCGGCGGCCCAACGCGAGCCTGCCGGGCGGCGCATCCGATGATTCCGGTGCTTAAGGTGGCCACCAGCACGGCGGACTTGACCTGCTGCCATCGCCCCGCAGAAACCTCCCTGCGCACCTGTCGGCTCATCATGGCTCTCTGAGTGGAGAGGGTTTGCAGGTGTCTGCGCAAGCTGGGTGAGGGTTCCTCCAGCACCGCATGGAAAATGATCGCTTCCATGATCCCGACCTCCGCAGCCCGCGTCCTGGCCGAGGGACGCTCCAGGATGCGCAAGACCGCATGAGTGATCATGCCGGCAATGGCCCAGGCCATCCGCTCCGGATCTTCCCCCACGAACAACCCCTGCTTCATTCCCTCTTTCAGCGGAGTGGTGAGCCGCGCCACGTATTGGGTCATTCCATCCGAGATGGCTGCGGTCAGCCCATCGTGAGGACCGCCAACGATCAGATCCGCGCGCTCGCGCACCATGATGCGGAAGAATCGCCCGGATCGCTCGAAGAAATCGACGGATTCCCGGATCAACGCCCCCAGTTGCTCCCGTGGCCCCAGGCCCTTGCCGGACACAATGGGATCCAGGATGTTCTCAAGCTCATGAAACCGGTGGGCCGCGAACTTGGTGAGGAGTCCTCGTTGATCCCCGAAGTAGTTGTAGGCGGTGGCGCGGCTCACACCGGCGGCGCGGGCCACCAAAGCCAGCGACACCTGCCCAGGCCCGCGGGTCATGATGAGATGCTCTGCAACTCCCAAGAGGCGCTGCTCCACTCCCTCGCGCCGCCACTGATGGATTCTTGATGCCTGTTTTTCCATTTAGACGTGAGTCTAATATTAAGGGATGACCCTCATTCCTGTCAATGGAAAGTTTGCTCTTTTTAGCAGAATTCTCCGCCCGAACTCTGACGGTGGGTGGAACAGACGGCTGCCCCTATTGGACGCGTTCCGCAACCCATCGGAAGAGTTCCGTACCGAGATTTTAACACTCCGGACGGTACTGAAGGGTGCCTATCCCGAGTTGGCCGCCTAATCTATTGGGGTGGAGTCCATCCTTGGGGAATGACGATATATCGCCTCATCTCGTCGGTTGGGAACGCTCCGCCAAGCCAGCTAACGTGGATTCCCGAAACAGTGATTCGGATTTTCACTTCCCCTAACCCTTCACTTTCACAAGGTGGGGGTGGTTAGTTTTAAACCACTCTGCTACCTTCTTGCGCAGATCCCGCGCCAGCGTTTCCATTTCCTCGGCCTCTCGCTCCGAGACCAGACCCGCCCGTTCGTAGTCGCTGATGTTCCGCTTCTTTCGGAACTGATCCATCCGCTGGATGAGGCCCTTGTCTACCCCAATGGTAATGGCGAGACTTTGGATGACCCGATAGTGATGAGCCTCCCGGGCGGACCGATAGCCGCTGGCCGCCAAAGCGGCAGTGGCCGACTGTAAGGCGGCGTTGTAGGCGATGTTCAGATGCCAATCGGGACTCAGACCTTTTGCCTGGCAATCCGCAAGATCCCGATCAGCAACGCGGAGCAAGTCCGCAATCTCCTGATGACTCGTCTTGTGTTCAGCGAGCCAACCGTTTCGCGCCCAGTCTTTTAAGCTCATGTTCGCTCCCGATCAAAAAGATTTTCGTCCCTTGGAAAACTCGCCTTACGAAATGATGCCCAGCCAATAGCTTCTTCCGGAACTCCTCGGGAGAATAGACGGACGGATTGATCTCCCGCTGGAGTTTTTCCTGGGCCGCACTGACCGCCTCGGCCACTTCACCAAACGAAACCTTTCCAATGACCAGCAGATCTATGTCGCTCCCCACCTGGTCTGTTCCCTTAGCCACAGAGCCATACAGTAGAGCCACTTGGACACGATCCGAATAGGCGGCAAGAGCTGCCCGGAGAACGTCCGCCGCGCCGGCTGTCTTAACCAGGAGTGATTTCAGCTCAGCAAAGATTGGGGCACTCCGATTAGCCTGGTAGTAGACTTGGTTGCCTCGCCGAGTCCGAACAAGGAGGCCCGCCTCCGTCAGATGGGCCAGCTCTCTTTGAACAGCTCCCTGCCCGAGCGAAACAGCTCGAACGATTTGGCGAAGATAAAAAGATTCCTTGTCGTGGCCGTAAAGGAGCGCCAGCAGGGTTTGACGGGCTTTCCCAAACAAAGCGGAAGGGACTGTGACGGATTGCGGGGGCGTACTCATATTGGGTACAATTGTACCCTTTTAAGGCTCTGCCGTCAAGTGCCGCATAAAAACTGCCCCGCTAGGACTCGAACCTAGATACCCAGATCCAGAATCTGGTGTCCTACCATTGGACGACGGGGCATCGGGGATTCATTATAGCAGAGGGTACCGGCGCCCTAGCGGTACCGGACGACCTGGATCACGACGAGGCTAAAGAGGGCCAGGTTCACCACGGTGAAGAGCTTGAACACCACATCCGAAGAGATAAGCCCGGAGGGAAGCATCGCCAGCAGGCAGGCCAGAACGCCAAAGGCCCATGCAAGGCTTAAGTCTGCCGAAGATTTCCTCTTCGCGATCCGGACGATGAGCGGAATGTTCCACAACGGCAAGGCAACGGCCGCGATCAACCCAACGGTTTCAATCATCCCTAGCTGGAGAGATGGAATCGGAGGCGTGGCGCAGGCGCTTTAAGGTCCGCTCTTTGCCGGCCACCTCAAGGAGGTGAAACAGGCTGGGGCCAACGGCACGGCCGGTTAAGGCGACCCGGGTCGGGTGAATGAGATCCGCGGCAGGAACCGCGAGCTCCTTCGCGAAGGAACGACAGGTGGTTTCAATCGAAGGGAGGTCCCAGCCTTTCAAGGCCTCCAGCCGATCGGAAAAAATTTTGAGGCGTTCTGCGACGTTCGGCTGCTTTAACCGAAGTTGGACCGCCTCCGGATCGAAAGGGACCTCCTCGGCAAAAAACCCTTGGGCCTGACAACAGAAATCGTCGATCGTCTCGACCCGGTCCTGGTAAATCCGAACGAGGCGGCCAAGCCAGGTTGGATCTGATGCCTGTCCTGAGCTTGTCGAAGGAGTCCACCACCCCCGCTCCTTTAAGGCCTCCTGCACAAGCGGCAGCAGCATCTCGAGAGAAGCGCTCTTTAAATATTGGCTGTTCATCCAGGAAAACTTGGCGAGATCAAAGACGGCGCCAGTTTTACCCACACGGGAGAGATCAAACTCCTGAATCATCTGATCCACCGAGAGGATCTCTCGATCTCCGCCGGGAGACCAACCGAGAAGGGATAAGAAGTTAACCACCGCCTCCGGCAGATACCCTATCTTCCGGTACTCCTGCAACGCCGTGGCTCCATGACGTTTGGAGAGGCGCGACCGATCGGTCCCCAAGATCAAGGGGATGTGGGCGAACTTAGGAAGCTCCAGCTTCAACGCCCGATAGAGGAGAAGCTGTTTCGGCGTATTGGAGATGTGATCGTCGCCGCGAATCACGTGGGTGATCTGAAAGTCCGAGTCGTCGACCACACAGGCGAAGTTGTAGGTGGGGGTGCCGTCCGATTTGATCAAGACCTGATCCTTGATCTCGGTGGTGCTGACCTGGATGGGCCCATGAATCAGGTCCTCGAAGGTCAAGGTCTCTGCCGGCGTTACAGGAAAGAGGATCGCCTGTCCCTCGTGACGGGCCTGACCCTCCTGAACCAGTCGTTCCGCCAGCTGACGATAGCGGGCGAGGCGCTTACTCTGAAATTCGATCTGGCCATCCCAATGAAGACCCAGCCAGCGCAAGGAGTCCAAAATCTCATCGAGGAACTCCGCTTTCGAACGGGTGGCATCGGTATCCTCAACGCGCAGGAGAAACTGGCCCTTCTCATGCCGGGCAAAGAGCCAGTTAAAGAGGGCCGTGCGGGCGGATCCGACGTGAAGGAACCCGGTGGGACTCGGGGCGAATCGAACGCGGATCATAGTCGTGAGTCTTGAGTCGTGTGCCGTGAGTTGCGAATCATAATTTACCGATCAGGGTATGGGTCATCCTGCACAGATACTCCAGGTCTGCGATGAAACCCTTGTACCGCTCAGTATCCAAATAGCCCAGCCTCCTGGCCACATCGAGTTGCGTTTCCAACTCTCCACACGAACCCAAGGTAATCCCCAAGAACTGCTTATATTCCTTGGCAGGTCTCCTTCGAAATCCCTCGGCTATGTTCGAAGGAATGGAAACTGCTGACCGGCGCATTTGCGCAGTCAAACCGTATGTTTCTCTCGCTGGAAAATCCTCCGTCACGTTGTAAACACCCTCCGCCAGATCCATTCCTTTCACTCAAGACTCATCCCTCACGACTCACGACTGTTTTCTTCCACTTCGTAGTCGCCGGAGTCGGCCTCCTTGAGACGCTGGCGGACCTCGTCGAAGAGGCGAACCTCCGACTTGCCCGAGGATTTGACCAGCACCTCCACCTTCTTGGCGGCCGATTCCAGGGCCTTCTTGCATTCCCGGACCAAGGCCACCCCTTCCTCAAACCGTTTCAAGCGGGTGTCCAGGGGAAGTTCCGTCGACTGCATCTCCTCGACAATTGCCTCCAGCCGCTCCAGCGATCCCTCAAACGTTCCCTTTGCCTTTGTCGCCATCCTTTAATCTCCCTTCAAAGGTGCCAGGTCGACCCGACCCCTTTTGTTATTCGATGCGGCTGATCAGCTCCCCCCGATGAAGCTGTGTACGGATCCGATCCCCCGCCTTGACAGAAGAGACCTCCTTGAGAATACGGCCTTGCGCATCAAACGTGATCGAGTAGCCTCGCTCCAGAACAGCGAGGGGGCTCAAGGCGTGCAGCCGACCGGCCAACCCATGCACCCGAGCGGTGAGCTGATCTAGGGTATGCACCAGCTGGGTTTGCAAAGTGCGGGCCAACTCCCTCAACCGCTGGGCTTGATGGAGGATCAACGCCTGCGGGGAGCAGGCCATCAAATCCCCATGCAGGACCCGCAAGGTGTGACATCCGTTTAACAACGGCTCTTGCAGCGACTCCAGTAGCCGCTGGCCCAGATCCTCCACCTGTTCCTTCATCTCCTGAAGCCATGTCTCCGGCTCCACCAAGGCCGGTTCGACCAACAGTCGATCCAGCCGACTAAAACAGTGCCGGCGTCGGGCAATGACCAGCTCTGCCGCTTTGGTCGGGGTGGTGGCCCGGACATCGGCCACCAAATCGGAGATCGTCACGTCCTTCTCGTGCCCCACCGCCGAGATCACCGGAATCTTGGAGGCGGCGATGGCCCGGGCCACGATCTCCTCGTTAAAGGCCCAGAGATCTTCCAGGGAACCGCCCCCGCGACCCACAATGAGAAGATCAAGCCTTTTCCCCTCGCCCCCCCAGTGGTTAAGCGCCTCAATCCCTTTGGCGACCGCCTCGGCCGCCGACTCCCCTTGTACCCGACTGGGATAGAGGATCACCCCCACCTCCCCGCGCAGGAGCTTTAAGATATCGTCGATGGCCGCGCCGCGCGGAGAGGTGACGATTCCGATCTGCTCTGGAAACAGAGGAAGCGGCCGCTTGCGGGCCTCGTCGAACAGCCCCTCCTTCTGGAGCCGCTCCTTCATCTGCTCAAAAGCCAGTTGCAGCGCTCCCAGCCCCTTCGGCTCCATGGCCCGGGCCACGAACTTGACCTCTCCGCGCGGGGTATAAAAGTCGACTCGGCCGCAGAGGATTACCTTCAAGCCCTGCTCCGGCTGGAACTTAAGCCTCCGGGCGTCGTCCCGCCACATGACCGCCTTTAAAGTGGCCTGGGGATCCTTCAAGTCAAACCAAAGATGGCCGCTCGGATAAATCTTCGGATCCGACAGCTCCCCCTCGACCCAGAGATCCGAGGAGAAGGTTTCCTCGAAAAGGCCTTGGATCTGACGGCTGAGCTCCGAAACGGTCAGAACCCGACGGGGCCCCGGAAAATAACTGGGGGAAACGGCCTCCTCCTGCGGCTCAGTAAACGGACTATTCAGCTCAAACTCCCGCATCCCTACTCCCCAAATTTTTCCTGAACCCGCTCGATCTTGAGCGCCTTGCCGGTCGTGGTATCCACCTCCACGATCGCCCCGCAGAGCTTCACATTCCCTTGGGCCACGTCGAACTTGTTCGGCATCCCGGTCAAAAACTTCTCTAAAACCGGTTCGACTTTCCGGCCGATCACCGAGTCGTAAGGGCCGGTCATCCCGAGATCGGTGAGGTACGCGGTCCCTTGGGGAAGAATCCGCTCGTCGGCGGTCTGAATGTGGGTATGGGTCCCCACCACGGCGCTCACCTTCCCATCGAGGTACCAGCCCATCACCACTTTTTCCGAGGTGGCCTCGGCATGCATGTCAACCACCACGATCGGCGTCTGCCGGCGGATCTCCTCGATGAGCCGGCTGCCGACCCGAAAGGGGTCGTCCAAGGCATCCACCCCCATGAAGACCCGGCCCAACAGGTTGACCACCCCGACCTTTCCCCCGTTCTTGGTGGAGTACACGTACGCCCCAAAGCCAGGGGTACTGGGCGGATAGTTGGCCGGCTTCAGGACCCTGGGCTCCTGATCGAGATAAGGCCCAATCTCCCGGAAACGCCAGATGTGCTGGCCGCTGGTCAACATATCCACCGTCCCTAAAAGTTCCTGAGCGGTCTTAGGAGTCACCCCGGCCCCGCCGGCGATGTTCTCGCAGTTGGCGATACAGAAGTCGATCTTGTGCCGGGCCTTCAAAATGGGAACCAAGGCCTTGACCGCGTCCCGGCCCGGGGCTCCCACCACATCGCCTATGATCAGAATCTTCATGAGATTGCTTCGGCTTCACCTCGCAATGACACCTTTACTTCAGTCGGTGATCACCCTCGTCACCGGTTGATCGTGCGATTCCCACGGAATCCGCTTCACCAGTTGGAATCGAAAGGCGAGCCCCACCCTTGGAACCGCCGATGGGACCGATTCCAAAAATCGATCAAAGTAACCTAGCCCACGGCCTAACCGTCGGCCGCTTCGATCGAAGGCCACCCCCGGAACGATGATCAAATCCAGATCTTCCGGAACGACGCGCCGCTGGGCCCGAATGGCAGGCTGAGGAATCCCGTAGGGGCCGACCACCTTTAAATCCCGATCGGGATCCTTAATCTCCACCGCCAGGAGGCGTCGGCCTTGGGCTCGGACCACCGGTACCGCGACCCGTTTACCTTGGCTTAAGGCTTTCGCGATGATCGGGCGGGTTTCGACCTCTTCGTGGATGGCGATGTAACAAAGGAGGATCTTCGCCTTCCGGTAGATTCTCAACCGCCTTAAGGCACGTCCGATCTCGAGGCTCTTGATAAGCCGTCGCCTCTTAGGCTGCTTAAGAAGCCGCCGAAGAAGCTGTTGCCTTAAGCGCTGTTTGGGGTTCACGGCCAACGATAAGGTAGGATAGCACAGAGATTCCCTATTGACAATTGAAGCCTCCTTTCCTATACTCCCCCCCATTGGCTCCCCAGAAATGGAGGCGAAAAAGATGCGCGTCAAGAAGGGTGGTGTTTTTTGGGTTGCCCTCCTCACGGGCCTGTGCGTGGGGACCCCAGCGGGTACCGCAGGGACCCGCGAGGAAGAGGAACATTCCCATGAAGCAGTCCTTTCCGTCGTCACGGAAGATGAGATCCTCAAAGAGCAGATTGTGAAAGTCCATGAGGGCCTTTCTCAGATTCACCAAGAGATGGCCAAACGCCGAAAGGCCCTTCAGGCCGAGACCGAGGAGGCCAGGAAAGCCGCTCTGTACGCAGAGTTGGACGGCCTGAGAAAAGAGCACGACCTTCTGGAGCGACTTCTCCATGATCTCGTGGAGGAGGCTACCGCCACAGAGTGGACGACCATCGATGAGGCCCTGAAGCGGGCCCGGGCTGCCGAACAGTACCAGGAGCGCGCCTATCAGCGCGAGGAGGTGATCCGTGACCGCCAGCAGTAATCGAACGATCACCTTAGGACTCCTCATCGGATCTCTTCTCCTATTCCTGGCAGGGCCGGAACTGGCTGCCCAGGAGAGGGAGGCACCGGAGCGAGAGCGACCTGAGGTCACGCCGACCTCCGGGGAGGTGATCATCGCCATCAAACGTCGGGCACAGCAGATCCTCGAGGCACGTCGGGCGACCAGGCGGGTGCGCATCTCTAAGGACGCTTCACAACTGATCGGCTACTCCAACAACCCCAGCAACGGCACGGAACACCTTGGAGATACCTACTTGGAGACGAGCCTCGGCGTATCCCTCTCCAAAAAGTTGACCCCCACGACCACCTGGCAGGGAAGCTACAACGGTTCCTTCACCAACTACATCGAGTACGGCGATGGTGATTACACCTCTCAGACAATCGGTTTAAGCAAGCTCACCTGGCAACCGGGCCGGATGTGGCGGGTGGATGGCGGGATTGATCTAAACCTCACGTACTACCCCAAGGCAGGGGCCTCCAATTATCGGGAGTTTAAGCCCTCCATCGGTGTTCGGCAGAACCTCTGGGGAAGCTGGTTCCACTCGGTCCGGTACGAGTGGTTCATCCGGGATTACCTTTCCAAGAAAGCGCGGGATGGAAACAGCGCGGAAACTTTAAGCAACCGAGTCGATGCGCGGCATCGATTTCGGTATGAGCTCGGGACCACCTGGAAAGAGGCCTTGCTCAAGATCAAACAGGAGTGGTATCTCCACGACTCCAACGACGCCCGCGTCGATTTCTACGACGCCCAGGATTACAAGGTGACCGCTTCGGTGAACCGGCCACTCACCAAGAAGCTTTCCTTAAATGGAAGCTACGCCTTCGAGCGGAAGAATTACGAGCACCGGACGGTCACCGGCAATGTCACCGCTGAGGCCCGTTACGACGACACGCAGACCTGGACCCTTGGCGGCTCGTACGAGATCGACAAGATGTGGAGCTTAAACCCCAACTTCTCCTATAAGTTCCTCAGCTCCAATGAGCCGACCGGCGAGTACATCGAGACGATTGGCTCCGCCACCCTAACCGCCCGGTTCTAAACAAGACCCGGGGAGAAAAAAGGGGCCAGGTTTAAACCTGGCCCCTTTTTGTTAGACCAACGAAATCCTCCTCTACCTCCTACGGGGACGTCTTGCAGACATTGGTCACTGGATCATGCCCGTAGGGACAATAGGTGTCGGCGGCCCGATTATCGGCAGCCTGACCTTCAGGAGCCCCCCCACCTCCTCCGGCTGGAGTCGGATCGACGGCCGTCAGGTCCCGGTAAATCTCTATGGTTGTCCCTCCGCCCATCGCAACTCCCTCGAACGTATGGGGCGTTCCGGACCAATCCGTGGGGGTTCCGCCAGGAACCATATCTTGCGGAATACCACCGGGCGCGTGGAACTCGGGGGACCCTATCCCCATCGGCATCGGATGGTCGCCCATCATCTGCTGTATCTGCTCCGGGGTCATCCTTTGCTCCAGGGCATGCTCGTACGCCTCGCGGGCCTTGGCCTCCAGAATCTCCCGAACGCCGGCAAAATTCCCTTCCCGGACGTAGACGTCGCAGGCACGGAAGGTCTCGAGCATCTTGGCCCTCTCTTCATCCGACACATTCATCGATTGAATCTGCTCGAGCATCTTGCCCCGATCCATCATCCCTTCGTTGATATCGAAGTTGCCTCCCACCGTGCCGGCTAGGTCTCGATAGGTCTCGATCACCGTGTAGCACTCGTAGGCTCCCCCGATGAAGTCACCCTTGGGATCGCAGGCAATCCGGGTAAAGTCCAACCCGCCCTGCTCCCCCCGACCTCCCATAAAGGCGCTGGGATCCACCCCCCTGGTTCGGCATTCGTCCTGAAATGACTTAAGCACCGCCTCGGCCTTGATCGGATCGTACGAGGCAAAGGCCGCCTTGGCCTCCGCGAAGGTGGCCTGAGCCCGCAAGGCCAGTTCCTGGGCCACAGGGGCCGCCACTCCGGCGGTTTGGGTCAATACGGCCTGAAGCTCTGTGGCCGCCGGCGCCGGCAACTGGGCTGCCGTCACCGAGGCGTTGTGGACCTGCTCGATGCTTACCTCTACTGCCTGAGCCTCGGCCTGAACCCCCGGAAGTGCATCCGGCAAATCGGCCGTTTGACAATTTTCAAATATCCTCGTGCACTCACTGGCCAGAGCCGGTTCGTAGCTGGCAAACTCCGCCTGACAAGTCGCCTCTAGGCCAGGATCGTGCCAATTCACCTCTACCTGGGCTAAGGCCAACGGTAATCCAGGACCCCATAGGGCGAGTCCTAGAACCACCACCCCAGCCAGGATACGTTTTAACATGCCGTCCATCTGAAGTTCCCTCCTTATCGCTTCTATCCAGAGATGTCCCGCCGAAGGCGTGGCCTCCTTCTGCTTCCTACTTCCCTTAGATTCCTACCGTGTGTTTTATTCCGCCCTTTGCCTTTACCCAATTTATCAATACGTGGTCCCTCCATGCTCCCGAGTCGGCCGCTCGTAGGTAGGCTGCTCCATGACGGGCCGCTCGACCGTTGGAGCCTCATAGGTCGGTCGCTCGATTGGATCTGGCGCGTACCGCTCGATTGGCTCTGCGATAGGTCGTTCCACCGGCTCTGGCGCGGACCGCTCCTTGGACCGCTCGATCTCAACACCGCCATGTTCCCGACCGCCGAACTCACGCTCCATTTCTCCACGGGACTGCTCCGATTGTTCCCGCGAGAAGCCTCCCCGTTCCTGCTCCCCACCGAACCGCTCGCTCTGCTCCCGACCAAACCCCCCCCGCTCGGTCTCGCCACCACGGGATCGCTCTGAGGGCCCAAATTCTCCACCACCCCGATGCTCCAACCCGCCGGCTCGCTCCATCCCAGGGACACCGGCTTCGTACAGCTCCCGCAAGCGCTGATCATCCCTCTCTCCTGGCGTGAAGCCGTGCTCGGCGGCCATCTCATTGAACCGTTCCCCATACTGCTTCTCAACGGCCTTCTGGATTTCATTCTCCGAGAGGCCTTGATCGGCCAGCTTCTTCTCTAACCCTCCCACCTCTCGCATGAGCGCCTGCTCCTTGGGGGTTAGAATCATCCCCTGTTGCCCCTGGCCTCGTCCTACGTTCCCGCCGGCTAACTCTCCACCCAACTCCGGGGCTCCCAAGGCGGTCCCTTCCCGGCCCCCGGGCCCACGCAACTCCACCTCGGTGGCCGCGATCCCAGCCAGCTCCAACGCCTCCGTCTCCGTCAAACCGGGATTCTCGGCCTGAAGCTGCTTGACCACCTCGGATAGATCCTCCGCCGGTTGGGCGGCCGCATGTGTCGGCTCATCCCCTTCCGCGGCCAAGGCGGTCATCGCCATAGTTCCCAACAAGCCCATCACCAGAAACGCCCGCATCAGGTCTCGAAGTCTCATCGTCAGGCTCCTCCCTTTTCCTACCTCTATAAACCAAATGGCCTTGTACCCCCGTGGGTACTTCTTGAAAACATCCCTCGAAGGTACAAGGCCACTTGCGCTTTTCCGGCCGCCTCACCGTCTTAAGCGGCGTCGCCAAGCATGGGCTCGTTATCCCTCGCCCGGCGACCCCTGGCAACTGGCTGCCCCCGAAGGGCCCTTTAGTTTTGCCCCCCCCCCCATGCTTTCTTCGAAAGCAGGACCGGGGGGCCCCACCATTTTTGATTCGCAAAGCGAATCAGGCGGGGGTCCCCGCCTTTCGACGGGTTTGCCTTTATCAGGTTGTCTCTATGTCAAGCTTACCCGATCATTCGATCGGATGACAAGGGCAACCCCCCCCAAAAAAAATTTGTGTGCAAAAAACCCCTTTTGCCTTTTTACTTTTAGCAGGGTGCTGAAAAACCATCGCGAAGGCAGGCTGCTCAAAAAGGCGGCAGATGCGAGGCGTGCGCAAGCGACCGCGGAGGCGTATGTTGTGTATACGCCGCACAAGGAAGCGCAGCGCACAACGAAGCAGCAGGGCGGAGTGTTTCGCATCCTCTTGCGAAAGCCACGAAGCAGATGCCCCTTTTTCAGCAGACTGCTAGATGTGGAAGGGGAAGCGGTGGGAGACGAGGGCGGGAGAACTCTCGCGGGCCTGAGCCACGAGATCCTCAAGGGTGGTCGCCTGCAAGGTGGTGTTGACCGCGGCCTCCACCTGTTTCCACAGGCCCAACGAAGGATCGGCAGAGGAAGAGGTTTCCTTAGAAGACCGAATCGGCAAAGAAGTCGACCGCGCCTCCAAGCCCTGAAAGATCTGGCTCACCGGCATCTGACTGGACGGGCGACCCAATCGATAGCCGCCCCGGGGTCCACGTTCAGCGATGACCAGCCCTTGACGCCGTAACCGATGAAGGAGCTGTTCCAAATAACGGGTGGGAATTCTCTGCCGCTGAGCGATGGCCTTGACGGTCACCGGGCCGGTGGCCTGATGGAGGGCCAGATCGACCAGGGCCCGTAACGCGTATTGGAAGCGACGATTAAAACTCTTCAAAGTAGGGGTCCAGGCTCAGGTACCGCTCGCCGGTATCCGGGAGCATCACGACGACGGTCTTACCCTTCCCCAAACGTTCGGCCACTTTAAGCGCCGCCCAGACCGCGGCCCCGGCCGAAATCCCGGCCAAGAGTCCCTCCTCCTTGGCCAACCGCCGGGCCATGGTGTAGGCGTCCATGTCGTCGACGGTCATGACCTCGTCCACCACCGAACGGTTCAACACCTCCGGTACGAACCCGGCTCCAATTCCCTGAATCCGATGGTGTCCGGGCGGCTTGCCGGAAAGGACCGCCGAGGCGGCCGGCTCCACGGCAATCACCTGAATTTTAGGATTCCGTTTCTTCAATATCTCTCCCACCCCAGTGATCGTTCCACCGGTCCCCACCCCAGCCACGAAGGCATCGATGTTCCCATCCGTGGCCCGTAAGATCTCCTGGGCGGTGGTCTGTCGATGGATCCTCGGATTCGCCGGATTAGAAAACTGATTCGGCATAAACGCCCCCGGAATGGTGGCCGCGAGCTCACGGGCCTTTTTGACCGCCCCGGCCATTTCCTCTAAAGCCGGGGTGATCACCACCTCCGCGCCGAACCGCTCCAAGAGGCTGATCCGTTCCATGCTCATCCCTTCCGGGAGGGTAAGGATTAACCGATACCCTTTCACCGCAGCCACCATGGCCAGGCCAATGCCGGTGTTCCCGCTGGTTGGCTCCACAATGGTCCCCTTGGGCTTTAAGATGCCCCGTTCCTCGGCATCCTCCACCATCGCGAAGGCGATCCGGTCCTTGACCGACCCGCCGGGATTAAAGGCCTCGACCTTTCCCCACACCTTGGCCATCGAGGGGGTTACCACCTTGGTGAGTTCCACCATCGGGGTATCCCCGATCAACTCCAGAATCGACTTGGCGATGCCTCGTCTCGACATCTCAGTCGTCAACGAGATCGCCACGCCCCCGCTCAAAGCGGTGGCTCGCGATGACGCTCAGCGCTTTCCGATGGGCTTCCAGCGTCTGCGCCAACTCCTGTTCCCCATGTCGAATGGAAAGGAACCAACCCTCGAAGGGGGAAGGGGGCAGGTAAATCCCCTGGGCCAACATCCGGCGGAAATAGCGGGCATAAAATCGGCTGTTGCTCCGCTTCGCCTGTGCTGCACCATCGATCGGCCCGGAGGAAAAAAATAGGGAGAGCAAACTCCCCACCTGATGAACCGTGATCGGAACCCCGGCCCGTTGCGCCGATGCCAACAGCCCCTGGCGTAACGTCCGCCCGGCCTGATTCAGCCGATCGTAGGTCCCCGGCGATCGAAGCGCTTTTAACGTGGCGATTCCCGCGGCCATTACCACCGGATGTCCAGCCAATGTCCCGGCCTGATAGACCGGTCCAGACGGAGCCACCAGCCGCATGAGGCGCCGACTCCCGCCGTAAGCCCCAATGGGAAATCCTCCGCCGATGATCTTTCCCAAGATGGTGAGATCCGGCCGGACCCCATACAGGGTCTGCGCCCCCCCATAGGCCGCTCGGAATCCGGTAATCACCTCATCGAAGATGAGAACCATTCGTTCCTTCCGCGTGATCGCCCGCAACCGAGCCAGGAAACCGGCCTTAGGGAGAATCACCCCCACGTTGGCCAAAACCGGCTCCACCAAAACGCAGGCGATTTTGCCGCGATACCGATGAACCGCCTGCTTTACCGCATCGATGTCGTTAAAGGGAACCGTGATCGTCTCCTCGGTCACCGGCTTCGGAATTCCCGGAGAGACCGGAATCCCTAAGGTCGCCATCCCGGAACCGGCCTTGGTTAGCAACGCATCCAAATGGCCGTGGTAGGCGCCATCGAACTTCAAGATCTTCCGCCGACCGGTGGCGGCCCGGGCGAGCCGGATGGCGCTCATCACCGCCTCGGTTCCGGAAGAGACAAACCGAACTTGCTCCATCGAGGGAACCGCTTCGATAATCGCTTGCGCCAAGGCGGTCTCCTGCGGCGTGGGAGTTCCAAAGGCAGTCCCTCGTTGAAGGGCCTCTTTCACCGCCTGAACCACCGCCGGATGTCGATGTCCCAAAATCAAGGCGCCCCACGACCCAACGAAATCCAGATATTGACGGCCCTCCACATCCCATAGGTACGCCCTGCGACCCCGATCCACAAAGAACGGCGTTCCTCCCACGGCCTTAAACGACCGAACCGGGGAGTTCACCCCTCCCACGAGGTATCTCTGGGCTTGCCGCCAGCAGGAAGCATTGGTCAACCTATTGGTTAAGAACGCTTCTTTGGGGGACACTTCATTTCCTTTGAAGAAGTGTCCCTTTATGAAGCGTTCTCTCTTTCTTTCAGCCACTTCGCCAGTTCCTTCGCGTAATAGGTGATGATCAAATCGGCGCCAGCTCGTCGGATCGCAGTCACCGACTCTAAAACGAGACGCTTCTCCTCGACCCACCCTTTGAGAGCCGCCGCCTTGATGAGGGCGTACTCGCCGCTGACCTGATACGCGGCGGTCGGCCAGTGGAACGTCTCCTGGATCGCCCGCAACACATCCAAATACAGAGAGGCCGGTTTCACCATCACGAGGTCGGCCCCTTCCTGGATGTCGAGCGCCACCTCTCGGAGGGCTTCTTCCCGATTCGGAGGATCCATCTGGTATCCGCGCCGATCCCCAAACGAGGGGGTCGATTCCACCGCTTCCCGAAATGGGCCGTACAGGGCGGAGGCGTATTTCGCCGAGTAGCTCATGATCGGCACTTGAGAGAATCCGGCCTGATCGAGCGCCGTTCGAATCGCCTTCACCTGGCCATCCATCATCGCCGAGGGAGCCACGAGATCCGCGCCGGCTTTGGCGTGCGAGACGGCGATCTGGCCCAAGACCGTGAGGGTTGCATCGTTGTCCACCGAAGGGTGCGAAGGGTGCCAGGTCTTAAGACCGGCACCCTTCATCAAAATCCCGCAATGGCCGTGGGCCGTGTACTCACACAGGCAGACATCGGTCATCACCACCAGCTCCGGGACGACCTGCTTGATGGCCTTCACCGCCTGTTGGATAACACCATTAGGTGCGTACGCCCCACTCGCCTGGGTGTCCTTGTGCGGCGGGATTCCAAAGAGAAGCAGCCCACCGATCCGACGTTTCGCCAGCTCCTTGACCTCCTTCACCACTTCCGGGATCGGGAGTCGGAAAACCCCGGGCATCGAAGGGACCTCGACCCGCTTCTTGGACTGCAACGTCACAAAAATCGGAGCGACCAGTTGCCCCGGACTCAACGCCGTCTCCTGAATCAGCCGCCTGAGGGCTGGCGTTCGCCTCAGTCGCCGCGGCCGATAGCCTGGGAAGTTCGCCTGTATCGTCATCCCACCATGAACGCCTGATGGGGTCAGACCCCTAGGGGTTTGACCCCTCTTGGTTTACCGCCTCTACCACCGCCTCCACCAATCCGTCGATGGTCCACGACTTCTTCGGGAGGGAACATCGATTCACCCCCGCTTTCTTAAGCGCCTGCGCGGTCTCCGGGCCGATGGCCACCACCTTGGCCCCGTTTAGGGTTTCTCGAACCGAAAGGCCGGCCTGCTCCAGCGCCTTGAGGAACGACTGCACGGTCGAGGCCGAGGTAAAGGTAGCCGCGTCCAACCGATGAACGGCTCGGCGAACTCGTTGAGGAGCCAGTTTCACCGGCACCGTTTCGTACAGCACCACCTCCTCCACGTAAGCCCCCCGCCGTCTTAAGTTCTTGGCCAAAGAGTCCCCCCTTCCCAGGTTCGATCGGGGAATTAAGATCCGTTTACCTCGGACTGAGATCCGCCGAAAAATCTCAGCGATCCCTTCCTTGGAAAACTCCTCCGGCACAAAAGCACCTTTGAGACCGACCCGACGAGCAGTCTCCAGAGTCCTTGGCCCAATGGCGCAGATTTTCCCCTGGGATAGACGGGGAAGATCCTTACCGAATCGACGGGCCAGGCGATTTAAGCCCTCCACCCCGTGGCGACTGGTGAACAGAATCCAATCAAAACTGGGTAACCGTTCCAGTAACGCCTTCGCCTCTTTCTGTGGAAGGAAATGCGGTCGGATCTCGATCGTTGGAAGAGACACGCATTGGGCGCCGAGCGTTTCGAGTCGGTGGCTCAAACCGGCTTGATCGGCCGCGGGTCGGGTCGTTAGAATCCGCTTGCCCATCAAGGGTCTCGGTCGAAACTTCTTAGACAATCGCACCACCTCTCCGATCACCACGACGACCGGCGGAGCAAAATCGGGATGGCTTCCAAGCTCCTTCACGACCTTCCCTAAGGTGCTGATCAGAATCTGTTCGTCAGGGGTGGAGGCCGATCGGATCAACGCGATCGGAGTCGAGGCCGGTTTCCCCGCGTGGCGCAGCCGCTGAACGATCTTCGGCAAAGCGCCTCGCCCCATGAGGATCACCAAGGTATCCACTGCCCGGCTTAAACCTCCCCAATCCACCGACGGCTCCTTTCCTAAGGCCTCCTGGCCAGTGGCTTCGGCCAGCGGATGCCCCACCACGGCCCTCTGGCCAGCGACTAGGCCCACGCTGGAACTGAAACGCCGATCGGTGAGTGGAATCCCAGCCGCTGCCGCCGCGGCCCAGACAGAGCTCACCCCAGGGACCACTTCAAAGGGGATCTTCTCTCGAACCAGGGTCTCCAACTCTTCGGCCGCCCGACCAAAAACAAATGGATCTCCCCCTTTTAATCGGATCACCAGCCGATACCGACGAGCCTTCCGAACCAGGAGCCGATTGATTTCCGTCTGGGCCTGTCCTCCTTCGTCTGATCCCTTACCGACGTAGATCTTCTCGCAACCCGGCTGGGTGGCTTTAAGGAGCTTTGGGCTCACCAGGCGGTCGTAGATCACGCAATCGGCTTGGGCGAGAAGCCTCGCTCCCCGTCGGGTGATCAGCTCCGGATCCCCAGGTCCTGCCCCTACGAGGTAAACAGTGCCTGTCCTCTGTTTTCTGTCTTCTGTCATCTGACCTCTGTCCTCTGGCCTTTGCCTTCCCACTGTCCGTACAGCAACCGGTCCGCCCCAGCGGCCCGCAAGTGGCTGGCCAGCTCCTTGCCCAACTTCTCGGCGGCACTCCTCGGTCCTGAAACCTCTTTTCTCACCGCCTTGAGTCCATCCGGGGAAAGGACCATTCCGGTCAAAGTCAAGTTTTCTCCGTTCACACGGGCTAAGGCCCCTACCGGAACCTGACAGCCGACTCCTAGAGCAGACAAAAGGGCTCGTTCCGCCTGAACCTCGGTAAAGGAATCCGGATCGCTGATCGACTGTATTAAGGAAGCGACCTCTCGATCATCGGCCCGGATCTCGATTCCTAACGCCCCTTGACCGGCCGCCGGTACCATCTGGGCCGGATCCAGGAATTGGGCGATTCGGTCCGCCCGCTCAAGTCGCATCAGTCCGCAGGCAGCCAGGATCAACGCCCCGTATCCTCCGGTCTCCAACTTCTTCAAACGGGTATCGACGTTTCCCTGGATGGGAACGATTTCCAGATCGCGGCGAAGACGTTTCAACTGCGCCCCTCGCCGTAAGGAACTTATCCCCACTTTTGTGCCGGCCGGAAGCCTCTCCAACGTTTCCCCATTTCTCGTCACCAACGCATCCCGCGGATCTTGACGGGCAAGTACTCCCCCTAAACGCAAACCAGCCGGTAACGTCGTCTCCAAGTCCTTCACCGAATGAACGGCCATCGCAATCTCTCCCTTGAACAGAGCCTCTTCAATCTCCTTGACGAACAACCCCTTCCTGGGGACAGTCCCCAAAGCCTGTCCTGAGTCGGGAACCTCCGGAGGTCGAAGGACCTGTCCTGAGCTTGTCGAAGGATCGTCGCCGCTCGTTTTAATCACCGTCAATTCGCAGACGACCCCAGGATGAGCCCTCTCCAACGCCCCCTTCACCTCCGTAGCCTGGGCCAACGCCAAGGCGGATCCCCGTGTTCCAATTCGCAGAAGTTGGGTGGCCATCGTCATGTTACTGTTCTTGGACCTCCTCCTCGGTGACGTGCCCGTCCCGGATCCGGAAGGCCCGGACTCGAGGCTTCTGCCACTCCTTCAACGTCACCAACACGTAATGCCCATCGAAAAAATCCTGGATCGCGGTGGCCCGGTCGATGTCCCGTCGCGAAGGGTACGCCTCGGTCGCCACGTGGGAATGGTAGATCGCCAGAGGCTCCTTCTTCTCGGCTCGAAGCCGCCGCTGGAGCCTGAACTGCTCTTGGGGATCCATCTCAAAGCTGGAGGGACTCCCGTGCACGTTCTTTAGCGGAAGCGCCTCTTGGACCACTCCCTCTCGACCGGCCAAGTAGCCGCAGGCCTCATTCGGATAATCCCGTCGGCAATGCTCCACCATCTCTTTGAGCGCCTCCAAAGTGATCTTTATTAAACTCCCCATCGGGTTCGGACCGCAGTTTCCAATCGACGGAAAATCAGGTGATCGACCGCTAAGCTAATGACCGCAATGATCGTCATGAAAGCCAGGAGTTGGTGGAGGTCCCTCTCCTTGGCAACGCGGCTTAAGATTTCCCCCATTCCTTTGAGGGACCCGATCATCAGCTCCCCGGCCATCAGAGCCCGCCAACCAAAGGCCCAGGCGAGCCTGAGCCCGTCCACGATCCTTGGAATCGCCGATGGAACCACGACGTACCAGAAGATCTTGGCTCCCCGCGCTCCCATGGTTCGGGCGGCATGCAGAAGAAGCACCGGAACCTCCTTGACGCCGGTGCTGGTGTTCACCATCACAATGCCGGTCGCCCCCAGGAGCACCGTGAAGATCACCGCCCACTGGGTCAGACCAAAGAGAAGGATCGCCAGCGGCACCCACGCGGCCCCCGGCATCGCGTGCAGCGCCATCGCTACGGTCCCGAAGATTTCGTCCAGCAGCCGGAATCGCCCCAGCAGAAGGCCCACCCCAATCCCGAGGAGAAAGACGGCGGAAAAGCCCACCGCCATCCGAAAAAGCGACCGGCCCAACGCCAATAAAATCTGCGGGTCCGTCAGATCCGCCGCCACCAGCCGCCCGATTCCAACGGCCGAGGGAACCCAGGGAGAAACTTTAGAGAGAGCTTCCCACAGCCCGATCGCTAGGAGCCACAGGGTTAGTCCTCTCAACCAGATAATCCAGATCTTCATCCTTCACCACCTTGGCAATCTCTTCCTGCAGGCTTAACAGGATCCGCTGCTGAATCACGATGAGGTGAGGGTCGCTCTCCCGCCGTGGCCGGGGCAGGTGGATCCGATACCCTTTTTTGATCCGGCCCGGCCGCGCTGAGATCTCCAGCACCTTGTCTGCCAACACCGTCGCTTCCCGCACGTTGTGCGTGACAAAGAAGATCGTCTTGTGCGTTTCTTGCCAGATCTCCAACAGCTCCTGGTGTAAGAGCCTCCGCGTTTGAGCATCCAGCGCGGCGAACGGCTCATCCATCAAAAGGATCTTGGGATCCATCACCAGCGCCCGCGCAATGGCAACGCGCTGCTTCATTCCCCCGGAGAGCTGATGGGGATAGAAACCGGCAAAGCGATTAAGGTGGACCATCCGGAGGGATTCCACCGCTTTCTCTCGGCGCTCCTTAAGGGGGGCCCCGGCGATTTTAAGGCCAAACTCGACGTTCCCCTGAACGGTCAGCCACGGAAAGAGGGCCGCCTCTTGAAACACCACCACCCGGTCGGTCCCGGGGCCGGTTACGGGGGTTCCATCAATCAAGACCCGACCCGAGGAGGGGCGCTCCAGACCCGCAATCAGATGAATCAGGGTGGATTTCCCGCAGCCGGAGGGCCCCACGAGGCAGACAAACTCCCCCTCCTGAATAGTGAGGCTGATCCCTTCTAGGACCGGCAGGGCTGTTCCGTTCTGGGAAAAGCTCTTCGAGACCCGCTCAAGCGCCACCGACATAGGCTTCTCGTAAAATATCGGCAATCTCCGGCCGGGTAAATTCCGGCGGGGGCGATTTCCCCTCGGCGAGCAGTTGCCGGACCGCGGTTCCGCTTAAACTAACCCGTTCGTTCATGGGATGGGGACAGGTCTTGATCGTCGCCATCCCTTGGCAGACCCGGCAGTAAAAGGCGTTGTCAAAACAAAGCGGGGTGATGCTCAAGTCTTGGGGCGAAAAGATCTCAAAGATTCGCTGGGCATCGAACGGCCCGTAAAACTTTCCCACCCCGGCGTGATCCCTGCCCACAATAAAGTGGCTGCAGCCGAAATTTTGCCTCACAATGGCGTGAAAGATCGCCTCTCGTGGTCCCCCATACCGCATCGCGGCCGGGTTGACCGCGAGAATCACCCGATCCTTCGGCAGATACCCCTCGAGGAGCGCCTCGTAGCATCGCATCCGGACCTCCGCTGGGATATCGTCCCCTTTGGTCTTGCCGACCAAAGGATGGATCAAGAGTCCATCGGCCATCTCCAAAGCGCATCGAAGCAGATATTCGTGCGCCCGATGGATCGGGTTCCTCGTCTGAAATCCGACCACCTTGCGCCAGCCCCGCCGTTCGAACTCCTGACGGGTTTGAGCAGGGGTCCATCGGTAGGGAAGGAAATCGTCGTGTGGCGGCAAGTTGAGGACCGAGACCGCTCCGCCGACGTTGTAGGGCCCAAGTTCCATCACGCGGGCCACACCGGGGTGGCTGGTATCGGTGGTCCCGTAGACCAACTTGGCCTCCACCGATCGGTTGACCGGATAAACCTCCGGTCGATGGAGGATTGCCACCACCGCGCCGTCTGGAACGGCCAAGGCGAGATCGGTCCTCTCTCGGCAAATCGCCGCCTCCTGTTCGATTATCCCTAAGGTCACCGGAATCGGCCAAGCCGTCCCGTTCTGAAGCCGCATCCGCTCCAAAACCGAGTCGTAATCCGGCTGTCGTAAGAATCCATCGAGGGGAGAGAAACCCCCTACGGCCAACAGCTCCACGTCCGACAGCTCCCATTCATCCAGGATGAGTGTGGGCAGTCCTCGCGCCTGCTTAAGCCCCTGCTCCCGTTCCGATCCGGCAACTAATCGTTCCACCAACCTGCCGCCGTGCGGGGCAATGACCCCACCACCTGCCTCATCCGCCTTCGGCGGATGGCCCGGTGTTCCAGCGGTTCCAGATGCTCGGCCCAAAGGGCCGAAGGCAGGTGGTGGGGTGAGGTCACTCATTTGAAACGGAGGCGGCCCTCTCTGGAACGCCTCCGCCTCCACCCCCATGCTCCAGATGTTTGGCCAGGGCCAAAGAGGTTTTGGCCCCGACCATCCCATCGGGGGTGAGTTGGTTGGAACGTTGGAAGGCCTTGATCGCTTCTCTCGTCTGGGATCCCAGCTTCCCATCGATCGGTCCGGCGTAGAATCCGGTCGCCTTCAAGGCCAATTGGATCTGCCGATTCGAAAGGGAAGAGGCGGCCTTCTTGGGAGGGAGACTCTGCACCTGCTTAGCCTGTTGCCGGTTTTGCCACTGGGTTTCCAGCGCACCCTGCTTTTGAGAAAGCTCCGCCATCCGCTGGGTGAGGGTGGACACCTGTCCTTCCAGAGAAGCCACCTGCGTCTTCAGCGCTTCGTTCTCCTTTGCCTTCGCTCCAAAAGAGGTCGCACAGCCCGTTGCCAAAAAGGCTAATCCGCCCACTACCGTCATCGTCCGTCCTACGCTCATGCTCTCCTCCTTTAAAAGGTACCAGGTACCTTCTGCTTCTTGTTTCGCTTCGAAGAGGGTACCTGGTACCTGTGAGATCCCTCGTCACCACGTTCCTCGGGATGAAGTTCGGCCATCGGACTTACGCTCGTTCCGACTCGCGTAAGTCCGGGCCTCACTTCACGTGCAGCCCACACTCTTTCTGCTCCGGCAGCTCCCACCACCAACGGCCGGCCCGGATATCCTCCCCCGGCTTCACCGCTCGGGTACAGGGGGCGCAGCCGATCGACGGGTAGTTCAGGTCATGCAGCTTATTGTACGGAACCTTGTTCTTGCGGATGTAATCCCAGGTCTGATCCGTAGTCCAGTCCGCGATCGGATTCAATTTCACCATGCCTCGGTGAGCCGCATCCACCTCCACCTTCGGAAGGCCCGCACGCGTCACCGCCTGTTCCCGGCGCAATCCGGTAATCCAGGCGTCCAATCCGGCCAGTGCCCGATTGAGAGGCTCCACCTTCCGGATCCCGCAACACTCCTTCCTATTCTCGATCGACTTCCGAAAAGAGTAGAATCCCTTTCCTCGCTCCAGCTCCTCCACCGCCGCCTTGTCCGGGAAGTAGCTGGTTATGGTCACCCCGTAACGATCCCGGATCTGGTCCATCACCTCGTACGTTTCCTCCGGGAGACGCCCGGTATCCAAGGTGAAGATCGTCACCTTGGGATTAACCTTTGAAATCAGATCGATGACCACCACATCCTCCGCTCCGAAGCTGGAGGCAAACCCGATCCTCGGGAAGAAATTTTCCACCCCCCACTTCAGCGCCGCTTGCGGATCTTTCGATTCTAGGTTCTTCGCCACTTCCACTATATCCGACTCGTTCCAAACATTCGTTGCCATATCCAATCCCCCTTAGATTCCTTCTCTATTCTTGACCATATTAGTCAAGAATTACCCTATAAAATACCACAATTTCTCAAGAACTGTCAACCAAAGACGAGGTGCTTTAAGGATATCAATCCCTGGTTTCTCTTATGACCCTGAGAAACTCGAAAGCGCGGCCAATCCGGACTCCGCGAAACGGGTTAAGACGCAAAAGATGGCGATCTCCAGAGAGGATCCAATCTGCTTTCCCATCCACAGCGCAGGCAAGGAACTTGTCGTCTGATGGATCTTCTTTAACCGCATGGATCCGGCTGGTCACGACGATCTCCTCGGCATAGGGTTGAACGTCCCTTTCCAGGATCCGCTGGATATCCTGTGTGGTCAGACGAAACTTTGGATAGGTGAGGACCCGAAGATACTCCTCAAAGATCTCGCGGGAGATCAGCAGCCGTACACGTCCCCTCTGCCAAGCGAGGAGCAACTCCTCGAGATGAGAATTTGGAAGGGCGATCGAGATGAGGACATTGGTGTCCAGGACAAAACGGGTCACCGTTTCGTCCTACGCCGTCGGTAGACGCTCTCCTTTGCCTGGCGTGCCCACCGGATCGCTTCCTGAACGGTCTGCTGGGTAATCCCCATCTTGGCAAAGTGCCGCTTTAAGTCAGAAAAACTAGCCAGAGGAGCGTGCCCCTCCATCCGAAGGGGACTTAACACCAAACGACTCCCTTCCAGCTCGGCCAGAAAGAAATCCTGATCCGTCCAGCCGGCTTGCTCCAGTAGGCGTTTCGGAAGCGTCACCTGATGGGCGCGAGTCAACTTCACCGGAATCGGCATCTTTCAACCATCCTCCCTTTAAGAAGAATAGCATGCCCAATGGAAAAAATCAAGTAATTTACTTTAGAAAGTAAATTACTTAAATAGGGGTAACTTACAGGTACTGTTCCAGCCCCGCCCAGTTGCCCTGGGCCTGCTGGAACAGTTCGGAAAATTCGTGGCGGGCCCGGTCGTCAAATCCCAGAATCTGGAGGATCTGATCCAGGGGTGTATTCCCCTTCACGGTAAGCCCCGGGATGGTGGCAAGACCGGCGAGCTCCTGCCCCAATCGATGGGTCAAGAGTTGGACCTGTCTTCCCTCCACAGCCGCTATCTGTGCAGCAAACCGAACAGCCGCGGAGAAACCTTCGCTGTAATCCTCGAGGTAAACGATTCTGTTCACAGGAATCTCTTGCTCAGGCGCAGACTGGATGGCGGTCGCCAGCGCCTCTCTGGATGGCACGATGCCTAAGACACCCTCTGGTAGATAAGGCAACAACAACTCACCCGCCGGCATGGTCAGATCCACCAGGGTGATCACTTTCTGATCCTCGACAACGCCCGGCCGTAAACTCCTCTCAGAGAATTTCTGCAGCTCGGCCGCCAACCGTGGGATCTCCATTAGCTGAGTGATCGGCGGAAGCACAACACCCTCCTCCAAGCCAGCGGACTCCCTTCCCTCCTCCGCGCCGGCGGCGATCTCGGTGGCTGCATCTTCATCCGTGGGATAGGCCAGCCCGGACTGGGCAACTTCCAGGGGGGTGAGCATTCGAAGGGCAATCTGAACCTCACTGGCTGGGCCGAGCTCCCCGAAGATCCGGTAGCCCCCGGGCGGACCCAGGACCGGTCGGAAGAACTGCCAACTGACCTCTGGTTCACCCGTCTGGGGAACGCGGATCATCCGAACCGGCTCCGGCTTGATCTCTTCCCGCGGGGGCACCGTCCTGAGACCGGTCTCCTCTGGATAGTCCGATAGAAACTTCGTCACGTCGGCCGAGGAAGGAAATATCAGAATGACCGCCTCTTCAGCCTTTAGCCAACCCGGACGATTGGGGGGATTAAAGACTGTCTGGACACGGAACCTCCCATCGGCTCCCACCTCCACCGAGGTCCCTACGCGAGGCTGCCAATAGTAGTTGTCGCCTTTCACCTTAAGGAGCACCACCACCCGGGCTCCTTTGGGCACGTTCTCCAGTTGACCGCTCAATTCCGTGTTGGTCTTCTTAATGCTTCCATTGACCAACTTGACTGCTCCGGCCGATGGTTTCTTCGACTCAGGTTTCTCCGGCGCAGCCGCCCGTTCGCCAAGCCATTCGTCGAGAACCCGATCCGCCTGTACAGGTCCTCTGAAATGGATAAAGACGCCGTCCAATCGCTTCGCCCCTTCGGTCGGCAGCGCACTCACCACTCCGACCAACTCTCTTGGGATTTCCCTCTCTTTTCCAGAGAAGGTCACGTGAGCGCCACCCACCTCGCCTGGGGGTAAGGTTTCAACGCCAAGTTGAAATTTCTCAGTCCCAGATTGCTGGGCTCTGGTCCGGATGTCAGCCGAGACGGCCATGAGTTCTCCGGCCGTGTTGCGATAGGTCATGCCGGCGATGACCGTGTCGGGAATCTCCCGCAAGCCACGAATCGTCTTTCCATTATCGGTGACCCGACCATTTCGATACCAAAATGGCTCAAACCGGGTTAGCCGGGATCCAACGACCACTTTCCGTCCAAGCCTCTGAGAAGTTTGTTGCGCAAATTTTTCAATCCTCGGCATAACCACCTGTTCAAGCAAGTCGATGTAGGAGCTTAGGTCCCCGTCCCACCCTGCCTGGGTGTAAGGTTCAATATCGGTGGCAAAAGCCATTCGCAAACCACCCAAATTCCTCTGGAGGAGAACCCCAATCAACTGGTCGTAGAAATTGGACACAAAGGCCCGTTGCTGGGACCAACCGGCATCCCCATCGATAAAACCCAGGGTGCGCAAGCCGGCGGCGCTGGCCATATTCAAGATAGCCTGTTGTTGCTGTCCATTGAGGTTTCGGACAAAACGGTAACCGCTGATCCAAACGGTAGTCACACCAGCTCGGACCGCTTTCGTGAAGAAACTTGGCAACTTGGACAGATCTCTTGGATCCCAAATCACTATGGAAATTTCACGCTCTATCCCTAAACGCTGCGACAAAGGCGCCAAGGCGCCGGTTGGCTTCGGCGTCGCCTGGGCCAATAACGGAGAGGTCAAGCCACTCCAAGTAGCCACGGTAGCCGCTGAAACTCGGGCCCCCCACCTCAAGAAATCTCGCCGAGACCAATCGGATTCCTCCAAACCGGAGCGGGGATTGAGAATCGCTCCGGAATCTGGGGTGATGAGCTTCACCACGGTCAGGCCGGTCTTTAGAACAAACTCCGGGTCAAACATCACCTTATCCAGATCATGCCAAGCGAAGAAAGTCTTGTCATCTCGAAGGCTACCCTTGAAGGTTTGAAAGGCGGCAGGATCGTTTACAAAGACGACACGGATACGGTCTTCTCGGAATTCCTTGGAAAGGAGGGAACGGAAGAGAGCGCCATACTCGAAGGTAACCTTTCCACCTCGCACTTCCTTTGTCCAGTTATCCGAGGGTTGGATATACCAGACGCGCGGTTCACCCCCATCGTCGTTCGCAACCCAGACACTGCCCGATGCCCCCTCCGGGATACCTTCCAACTCCAAGGTCAATTCGGACTCCCGAAGCTGTACCTGTTTTAAGGTAACCTTGGTCGTTGCCGGTTTCGCCTTCTCGGGCTCAGGCTTCTCGGCGGGGACAACTTCCTCAGGAGTGGGCTTAGGCTCGACCTGGCCTGGCTCGGGCGGGACAACCTGAGCGGGAGGAGCTACCAGGCGGGCCCCTTCCTTCAGGCCCCTGCCGTAACCTGCCTGGTCACCAAAGTAGTACGCCCCACCGACCAGAGCTGCACCTCCTACAAAAGCGAGGGCCTTCACCAGGAGTTTGCGGACCTCCTCCAGGCCGGACTTGGTTGAGGGAAGTGTTCCACCTAAGATCCTGGCTGTGGCCGAACCGGTCTCTTCGCTGACCCTCTCGATGCCGAGGACCACCTGGGCATTCTGAATGGCTTTCAAGCTGAGGAACGTGGTGGCGGCTTTGCCCGCTTCTTCCTCGTTGTCAAAGACAGCCAGCCCGATACCTGGAAGCCGGTGGCCTTCTTTCCCTACCCGCTTATCCGCTTCTATCCAACCCTGGGCATCAAATTGGGCCTCCAGCTCCACGATTCCATTTTCCGGAATAACCTCACTCGATTGGGCGTAATACTGATCCGTCAGAATCCAGACCCTGGCCACTTTCCCGGCCCACTCTTTCGGAAAGGGGAACGTAACGATTCGATGGCCAACGGAACCAACGGGAAGCAGGATTGGAGCTCGTCTATCGGAACTCTTCTTTTCCGGCTCGGCTGCAGCCGGCTCTTGAGCAGGTTCGGCTCCAGTCCCATACTTCGCTTCTCGGTACCTCTTCAGGAATTCATCATCCTCCCCTGCCTTTCCTTTGGCTGGGGCGGCTTCCAGTTTCGGAGTGGGGGGAGGTAGAGGTGCCAATTCCTCAGCTGACTTCACAGGGATCTGCCCCGGTTGAGCCGAAGCAAGCTGGGGAACCGGTTGGGGTGGGATCTCTCTTCTTCCAACCTCACGACCACCCAAAAATGCAACAGCTACGGCCGCTCCAGTAGCTAGTGGTTTCCAAGGGAATCGGGATGGTTTCGGGGGCTGCTCTTCTTTAAGTTTCTCCTCCAATCCCGCTAAGGTTTCTGGATCGCCTTCCCCGCTTTCCATTGGCTTAAGATGCGATACGTTCTTTTCTTTAAGGAAGGGTGCCTCTTTCGCCAAGGCAACGGGAGGGCAAAGGGGAGTCAGACCAAAAGTCAGGGTTAAGAGGAAAGCCAACGTCCGCTGGCTTGCAGAATAGAAAGAGTGACCCTGTATCGTCTTGTTCATGCTATTCGGGGAGCCCTTTTTGAACCTTTTTGTAATCTGCCAATAAAGATACCTGACCAAAAGCCAGATGTCAAGGGCTATTTAAATTTTTATATTATATGACTTTAAC
>CAYJWF010000016.1:0-39562 GCA_964373805.1 uncultured Planctomycetia bacterium
CTCCCTGGGATCTCTCGCCCCGCTAAAGCGAGGCTCGAGATGACGGTTGAAACCGTCACTTGGACTCCGCGACGGTCCATTGACCTGCATTCCACCACGGGGTAGCCTTCCAGGATTTCTCCACCGCGGCCGTGTAGATCCCATACGTCCGGCCGGCCAGATCCTTCTCGATAACGACCGCCCAACGTACCGTAAGAAAGTTACCTTGACCTCGCGCGGAACTTTTCTCCACGTTGATCCCCACGGGACCGGATCGAATCACTGCTTTGGAAACCTGGCCGATCCACTCGGTGTTTTGGGGATTCCGAACCGAGAATTTTCCTGTTACCACGTCGTAACAGAGGTAGATCGGCCTTGCCCTTTCAAAATCGTCGGTCAAAAGCAGATACAGTTCTTTGAGATCCTGCCAACCGTCTGGATCTTTGACCTGCGTGGTGAAGACCACGGTCCTGCCGCTCAAGGAACGACCCTGAGAAGGAATTAAGGCGACCAACTCCGGAGGCCCCAGGTTCGGTGGAGCCAGCGCCTCTCTTCTTTGAATCGGGAGGGGGCCGGAACCGTCCGGGTAGATCTTCACTCCGCCCACCGCGCCCGGTGTGGCGCGAACGGTTTTAAAAGAGAGACTTTTCGAGGTCGCTATGGGTTTTGATTTGACGGTTCCTTCGAAGCGGTAGCTCTTCCTCTCCTGGGGAAGGAACGACTGATTCGCCCAGAGGATTCGGGCCAGATCCGTGTAATCGGCATTGTACCCTTCAATCGATCGGATCTGGCCGACAAAGGAGCGGGGAATAGAGAACGCCACGGTGATTCCGCTTACCGGCTGTTTTCCGCGATGGGTCACCCGAATCGTGTATTGAACCCACTCGCCTGGATCAAAAATCCGGTTGCCGTTGCCATCCCCTCCCTGGGCGAAGTCGATCCTTCCCTTGGCGTGCATTTCCGAAAACGCAGGCGCCGGATGAGCCGCAAGGAGTGTGAGCCCTACCCCTAAAACGAGCGAGACCTTCATTGTTGTCACCATTCTACCCGGTTTGGAGTTTCAACACTACCCGAACCATCTTCTGTACCGTAATGTTCACCGTGACCTGATTGGAGGCCAGGCCATCGGAGGCGGTAAAGGTGACTTCATACACCCCGGACTGCTCAAAGCTGGGTCTCCATCGAAAGATACCTTCTGTCGCATCGAACGTGGCCCCCGCAGGCAGATTCGAAACGCTTAATTCGATCAGATCTCCCTCCGGATCGATGGCCTCCACCCGCAAAGAGAAACTCTCACCTTCCCGGACGATGTAGAGGGTTGCCATATCCAATAGGGGCGGGTGATTCTCCACCATCTCCAGGCGCCAGCGGTTTAAGCTTCCTCCATGGACAGGGACCACGTCAGCTACTTTCAACTCCCAGATCCCTTGACCCGATTCCCCGCGGAACCTGGCCAAAGGTTCTTGGGAGATATTCTCAAACGCCTGGTACCAGCCAAAGATCGATGGGGAATAGTCCGTTTCGTTGTCGCCGGGCTGTAGATCCCGGGGAGGATCCCGATTTTGAGTGAGGATCGTGGTTCCAGCAGGAGACTTAAGCTGTACCACCAAATCCGAGCGGAGCTGGTGGGAGATGTCCAGGAAGAGGTGGACCCGGGCCAGGGTCCCGACGGAGGGAACCGTCAAGCTTGAGGTTAAACCGGAGGGATCGCTGTCTCGGATACCCAGGCCCACCATCTGGGAGAAGATCGGCCCACGCTGGTAGCCAGGCCAGGAGTAAAAGATGGAGCGCTCGGCAAATACCCTTTGGATGAGAATCTGCTGGTTGGTGCCGTTAAGTCTAAACCATGCATCGTAGAAATCCTCCAATACCCCATCCATGGTGGAAAGAATTTCTAGATCAACGGTCTCCCACAACTTATTCTCATTGAGCTGGACCGCGTCGTGTCGCTCGCTGGACGGGTCCGCCGGATCCCATAGGTCCCACAGAACCGCCATCACCGCCGACTCGGTGTCCTGTCCGGTGGCCGCCTCTTGGATCAGCTCGGGTAGACTCTCCAGATTCACTCGGGAAAAACTGGACCCCAGAACATTGACCAGCCGCGAATCACCCCTCACCCAACAGGAGAAGAAGTTGGACCATCCCTCCGACCAGGAAAGGCGCGGATCCTGATTCGTGTCGGTGAAGCGATGCAGTCCCCCGGGGGACCGGTCGATAGAAAACTGTTTAAGGATAAAATGGCCGTATTCCTGAAGGATCACCCCGTCGTCGTAACCGTCCGAGTTCTGCGTCAGTCCCAACAGGTGGATGGAGTCGTCGGCCGGATTAAGATAGGTCCCGTCCGAAGACCCCGAATTCCAGTACGCCGTCACCATCGGCGGGGTAAGACCTGATCTTACTTTGACCCATTGGGCCCCATCGACAATCGTGTCAAAGATGTTGAATGCCTCTCCTATCTGACTGGATGCAGAGAAGACAAACCTTAAGTTGGCGTCCTGTCCGCCTGGAGTGAAGGCGGAAGAACGAGCCGCCCAGAGTTGTTGATAGAACGTATCCGTTAGAACCCGCACCTTGGCCTCAGGGCTATCGGCGCGGGCCAGAACCCGGACAAAGATCGCAGACCCAGGATCCTCGAGGACAATCCGATAGGTCCCATCGAACCGGGTTTCCCCGCTGGCTAAGATAACTCGCGTAGCGGAGTCTACAATCTGCAGCTGGGCAAACCGGACCGGTTCCTCGGAAACACGATTGGGGTCTCCCTCACCGGTTTCGTTAAACAGCTTGTTCTCGTAAAGGACCCTCCCGTAGACCGCAATCGGTGCTGCAAGGCAAGGGGTGCTCACCCAGAGGCCCAGAACCACCGCCCCGAAACCAAGGAGAACCGTATAAACGTTAGCGGATATCCTGGGTTTCAACCTCTATCTCCCGGATCGGTTCCAACGCCAAAGAATTTTGGTGGGCTCGAAATGACGAGTTAGGAAATGAGCCCTTAGAAGTCAGAAGGGGCTGGACCAATACCCGCTCTCCATCTAGGCGAACAGACACGGCATTGGCCAGCTGCCAGTCGGAGTCCGGAAACGTGATTGTAGCCGTGAGGACCGCCTCATGGGCTCCCAGATCCGGAGCTTGAATCCAGAAATCAACCGACTTGGACCGGTCTTTCTTGAGGGGGCCTTTCCAGAACCGGATCCTTTTGATACCAGAAGTCTCGATGGTGGGGAGCCCATGATCCGAAACCGGATCGACCGAGAGGGCCCAAGGGGCTTGGCAGGAGATCTCCAGAGAGGGAGCCTCGGTCAAAGGGATGGCGGTCAACTTCAAGTGAACTCCCTTTCCTGGGTTGGCCTCCAGAGACTCCACCTTCAAGTCGATGGAAGGATCGTGCGCGCTGAAGGCTGTTCCGCAAACAGGCGGCGTTAACCCGATCAGAAAGGCTAGGCCGATGGCAGAATAGAGGGTTCTGCTCACGGAAGCTCTGCGGTGATCGTGACCGAAATCTCCTGCTGGGTAGTTACGCTGGTCTGGGTGGGAGCCCTGAACTGAAACCAGAGGGATTTGGTTCCACCGGCCGGGATGTTGGCTCCGGTCTGGTCCCCGGCGAATCGGATAGCATCCGCTCTTACCGGTTGAGTTGAGGTGGCGTGCTTCGTCGGATCCCAGACGATTCCGGCGCCATCCGCATCGAATGCCCCGTTTAACACAAAGGTCCCCACGCCAGGGGCCGTGCCGGCACTCCACCCCGAGGGATTGGCCAGATTGAGTAGCAGGGTCTCGGGGACTCCACTGCTGGTATTCGTCACCACGACCGCCGTGGTGGAGGTTACGCTGCCTCCGGTGGGCACAGGATTGAGGGTTACCTGGGTGGGGTTAATGGTTATAGAGAGGGAAGGGGTTACCGTAACCCGGACAGTGACCGTTCCAGACTCCGCCGCGTAGAGGCCGTGGCTGAATCCAAAGGCAACCACCAGGAATGTGGCGAAACTTAACTTTCCGATCTTCTCTCGAACGATTCGACGCATGACAGTTCCTCCTTTACAGGTTATCCAGCGATCTCCAATAAAAACCGACTGCGCAAACCTACCCCCACCCCTGAACCGGTGGTGTGGGCCCAAAGGTAGACCTGGAACTTCCGCCCCTCCAAGGCGGGATCCTCAGGGATCACAAGGATCAGATTGGTCACAGCCTCTTCCTGAGGGGCAAGCGTAAATTCCGAACGCTCCAAGGTTAACCACGAGGCCTCCGGAATGGCCTCAAATCCGGGCTTAAGTTCCGAGGGCTGGGGAATTTGGATTTCGATCCTCAGTTGGACCGGTTCTGTGGAACCGGTGTTCTCTACACGGAAAAGATTCCCCACCAGCTCCTTAAACGTGTAGCGCCGACCGATGGCCAGATCTTTGAGATGCACCTCTCCAAACTCCGTGCTCAATCCGGCGGCTTCTGCCACAGAAGCACACAAAAGTCCCATCCCAAGACAACCTGCCAAGGAAACCATGACTACTCTCGATGGCCGCATGCGAGAGTGGAGACGCCTCATGGCGCCTCTGCGGTGATCACCACCTGGATCACCTGTTCATCGGTACGGGCAGTCCGGATGGGAGTTTGAAGCAGGAGGGACAGAGCCCGCGTTTGAGAGGCAGGGATCCCTTCCCCAGTGGCCTGGGCCCCAGGAAAAGAAAAGGTTCCCCGATTGGCCCGTTTCGAGGTAGGAGAGAGGGTATCTTCGAAGGTTCCCTCGGTATTGAACGCTTCGACTGAAGGCCCATTGTCGGGATGGGCAATCAGTGCGCTTAATGCCACCTGTTCCAACCCGGGCACAGGACCCGCCGTCCAACCCGATGGAGAAATAAGATGGAGGGCTAGGGTAACAGGCGAGTTTCCTGTATTGGTGATCTGGATTCGCTCCTTCGGTCCGGTCAAATGCGTGGAGTTGACCGGTACCCCGGAAAGGCTCCAGTCGGTGGGATTCACGGAGATGCTTAACCGAGGGGAAGGGCCGCAGACTAAGGAGTCACCGGTGGGGTCGATCCCCGGCAACGGAAAAGGAGGGTGAGGAGGAAGACCACCCTTGAACAAGAAGTCTAAGAGGGAAATGGGATCAGAGAGGTCGACTTTTCCGTCGTCATCGACATCCAGCGCATCGAGACAGTCCGGGGGCCGGCTGAGGTTCTTCGAGCGGAAGAGGTACAGCAGGATGTAGATTGCATCGGAGATGTCGATCGCGCCATCGGCATTGGCATCTCCCCGGATGAAATGGACTGTCCCTGGATGGTCTTCGGCTGCCAGGGCCGATGGCGTTGGAGCTAGGGAAACAACAAGACCCGCGCTGAGGAAAGCAAGCCCGAGGTACTGTCGAGGCAGGCACATATCCAAAGGGTAATGTACCGGATGATCCTAACGCTGTCAACCGAGCGGAGCCCCTCGTGCGGAGCCCCTCGCTGACGCACGGGATTTTCCTATACAATACAATAGGGGTCTGACCCCTTTAGAATGAAGGTCGCTACTCGAGAAAAGCCGCTTTTGGTTTACGATGGGGACTGCGGGTTCTGTCGCCGGAAGGCAGCCCGGTGGCAGGTCTTAACCGGCTTCCGAGTGGAATACGCCCCTTTTCAGGAAGTGGCAGGCCAATTCCCAGAGATCCCGCAGGAACAGATCTCTTCCTCCGTCCATTTCATCGATACAGACGGCTCGGTCTACGATGGGGCCGAGGCGGTTCTTCGCCTGATGAGCCATGTCCCCCAAGGGAATTGGTTGTTGTGGGTCTACCGCCGCGTGCCTGGATTTGCCCCGTTGGCCGAATGGTGCTACCGATTCGTGGCCCGCCATCGCTTGGGAGGTAAAAAGGTTGATGGCTCTAAGCCAGAGGGGTGACCAAGAGGCCTTTTAAGGTGTGCCAGCGGGGGTCGCGAAACTCCTCCAGGCCGTAGCGGATGGTCGCTACTTCCCGTTGGCGGTAGGTTCCGCAGAGACGGTCCCAGAAGGAGAAGATGCTGGCGTAGTTGGAGTTGGTTTCGACCGGGATATCGGAATGGTGGACTCGATGCATGTTGGGGGAGACGACCAGTAACCGCATCCAACGATCCAGAGTAGCCGGCAGGGCGATGTTGCTGTGATGCAGCAGAATAACCGGCTCAAGGATCAACTCGTAGAGGACCAGATCTTTAAGCGGAATCCCCAGCAGGGGGATCACGGCCAGCCTTAAGACGGAGGAGATCACCATCTCTCCGACGTGGAACCGGAGAGCCGAGGTGGTGTCCACCGCCGGATCGCTGTGGTGCATTCGATGGAATCTCCAGAGGAAGGAGATCGTGTGATTGGCTCGGTGCCAGAGGTACATCCACAGGTCAAAGGCCACGAAACCAATGACCTGCTCTGTTCCGGGTGCCAACTGGAGCTGTTGGAGAAGACCGATTCGGTGGAGTTCCCCCCATTGGATGGCCAAAGGGGTAAGCCCGGAGAAGCCCAGGGTGAGCACCACGCCATTTACCAAACCGATCGTGAGGTTGCGGGTGACGTGGAGAAGCCGGAGCTTCCCCTTGCGATCCATGAAGAGGGGAAAGAACGACTCTGCCCAGAGGCAGAGGAGCAGTGTCGCCATCTGAACCGCTAAGCTTAAGGGAACGATCGATCCCACAGCTTTATCTTACCGCAAATCCACCTCCCATTTCGCCAGAATGGAACCACCCATTGGCACTCTACAGCGATAGGGTATCTGATAAGATGTTATCTAGATAACCTGGCCGGCCCAAAGCTCGGACAGGAAGTTTCTCCAGGGAACGACTCGGATCTTGCCGGAGAGCCGTTGTGCCTTCTCGTTGCAGACCAGGATCGCCTTGCGAGGATGATACTCCTCTAAAAACGTCTTGAGGGACTTCAAGTCGCTCGGATCGAGGCGAGAGGAGCCTTTGATTTCGAGAGCCACTTCCCCTTGGCCCAGGATGAAATCCACCTCGAGCCCGGATTTGGTTCTCCAGAAATGGATAGGGAAATCGGACTCTGTGTAGGAACGGTAGGCGATGATTTCCATGAGCAGCCAATGTTCAAAGGCCCTCCCAAAGGCCTCCCCGCGCTCTTCCTCGATCTGTCGTTTGGTCAAGATCCCAGCCACCCCCACATCAAACAGGTAGAATTTGGAGGCCTTTCCAATCACCTGCCGGTGCTGCCTCTTTTTGAACGGTTCGATCATCGTTCCCAACAAGGTATCCACCAGGATTTGATAATATTCCCGAACGGTTTTTGAATCCACACCACAATCACGCGCAATGTTGGAGTAATTGGTGAGTTCCCCATGGGAGTACCCCATGGCGTCGAAGAACCTGGAAAAGGCCGGGATGTTCCGTGTTAATCCTTCGGCAAAGACCTCCTCCTTCAAGTAGTCTTGTACGTAGGCCTTCAAGGATTTCTGGTGGTCCTCTTGGAGGTAGTGACTCGGGATCAGTCCGTGATTGAGAGCCCTTAAAAGGTCCACCTTCCCGATCTCGGGGCTTACCAGGGGGAACATCTCGTAACGCCAGGCCCTTCCACCCAGAAGGTTGGCCTGGCCCCTTTTTAACTTTCTTGCGCTTGATCCACAGAGGATGAACTGGAGCTCCTTGTTTTCGATCAACCAGTGGACCTCATCCAGGATCTGGGGGACCTTTTGGACTTCGTCTAGAATAATAGGGTATTGCAGGATGGGAGGATTCTGTGCCAGGATCTGTTCACGAAGCCGAGCAGGGTTTTTCGATAGTTCCAGAAACAGGTCGCTCTTTAAAAAGTCATAGACCAGACTGTGAGGAAACCGTGCCTTAAGGTAGGTGGTCTTCCCCGTCTTGCGCGGTCCCCAGAGAAACGCCGATTGTCCCTGGGGAAGCCGTAGCTTAAGCCGCCTCTCGATCGCCCCCATACCGGAGGATACTCCTAAATAGTTATCTAATTATGGAGTATACACCAGTTTGGTTAGTAGATCAAGGGCAACCGTTGGAGCGGGGGAGTGTTGGAGGCAGTGCGGCGTAGAGGAAGGCCGCGCTGATGTGCGGCACATCCCTGAACTGGCCGCTGGCGCAGCCAAAAACGTAGAGGAGGCTGGAAAAGGGGATGGAAAGGCCCTATGATAGAGGCGAGATACCATGGGCAATCGGACACTGGAGGCGTTATTAAAGGAGGAGCGGACCTTTTCACCCCCCGAGGGGTTCCGTGAGCGGGCCCAGGTGAGTGATCCAGTTGTCTACGAGCAGGCCAGACAGGATCCGGAGCGATTCTGGGAACGGTTTGCTCAAGAGCTCCATTGGTTTAAGCCGTGGGACCGGATCCTGGAATGGGATCTTCCCTCTGCCAGGTGGTTCGTCGGTGGCAAAACGAACATGGCGTACAACTGCCTGGACCGCCATCTGGCTGGGCCTCGGCGCAATAAGGCGGCGATCCTCTGGGAAGGGGAGCCAGGGGATGAGCGGACGCTCACCTACGATCAGCTCCATCGAGAAGTGATCCGATTGGCCAACGGCTTAAAGTCATTGGGGGTCAAGCGCGGGGACCGGGTCACCCTCTACCTACCGATGATTCCGGAACTGGCCGTGGCCCTTTTAGCGTGCGCCCGGATCGGGGCGGTGCACAGCGTGGTCTTTGGCGGTTTTAGTGCCGAGGCCCTTCGCGGCCGGATCGAAGATTCCAAGTCGAAAATCCTGGTGACCGCCGATGGGGGCTGGCGGCGTGGGACGATCGTCCCTCTGAAACAAAACGCCGATGAGGCCCTTGTCGGCTCGACCCCTATTGAGAAGGTGGTGGTCTTTAAACGGACCGGAAATGAGATCCCCATGAAGGTGGGCCGGGACCTTTGGTGGCACGATCTGGTGAAGAGCCAGTCGGACCAGTGCGCGGCAGAACCTCTCGATAGCGAGGAGATGCTGTATCTGCTTTACACCAGTGGAACTACCGGAAAGCCGAAAGGGATCATCCATACCACTGGCGGATACATGGTGGGATGCTACGCCACCACGAAATGGATCTTCGATCTAAGGGAGGAGGATATTTTCTGGTGTACGGCCGACATCGGGTGGGTGACCGGGCATTCGTACGTGGTGTACGGCCCTCTCTTGAACGGGGCAACAACCTTGATGTACGAAGGGGCCCCGAGTTATCCGGACAACGACCGATTCTGGGCGATCATCGAGAAGTACCGGGTCAACCTCTTCTACACCGCTCCGACGGCCATTCGCGGCTTCATGAAATGGGGAGAGGAACTCCCTAGGCGGCACGATCTTTCTTCCCTACGACTCCTCGGTTCGGTGGGGGAGCCGATCAATCCGGAGGCCTGGATCTGGTACGCCCAAGTGATCGGCGGGGGCCGATGTCCCATCGTGGACACCTGGTGGCAGACCGAGACCGGGCACATCTTGATTTCGCCGCTTCCGGGGCTGACCACCTTAAAGCCTGGCTCGGCCACTTTGCCTTTTCCAGGGATCGAGGCGGATGTGGTCAACGAAAAGGGAGAATCGGTCGACTCTGGGTATCTGGTCATCAAATCCCCGTGGCCTGGGATGCTCCGTGGCATCTATGGAGATCCCGAGCGGTACCAGGAGATCTACTGGTCTCGCTACCCGGAATGGTATTTCACGGGAGACGGGGCCAAGCGGGATAAGGACGGCTATTTCTGGCTGCTGGGCCGGGTGGACGATGTGCTTAAGGTCAGCGGCCATCGGCTCTCCACCATGGAGATCGAATCGGCCCTGGTGGACCATCGGGCCGTGGCCGAGGCGGCGGTGATTGGCAAGAACCATGAGATCAAAGAGAACGCTGTCGTAGCCTTTGTGACCGTCAAGGTGGGAACCTCTGCCACCCCTGATCTGGAGAAGGAACTTAAGGAGCACGTGGTGAAAAAGATTGGGTCAATCGCTCGGCCGGATCAAATCATCTTTTCCGCTGAGCTGCCGAAGACCCGCTCCGGGAAGATCATGCGACGGCTGTTGCGGGACGTTGCCGAGGGTCGCGCCTTGGGGGATACCACCACCTTGGCCGACGCCTCGGTAGTGCAGGCTTTGAAGGAGCGTTACGGCGAGACCGATGAGTAGCTTCAAGGTAGGGCGACCGGTCTGGATGGAAGGGTCCTCGGTCTTTGCCTTGGACCAGCGGCTTCTTCCCCATGCCGAGGAGATCCGTCGCTTCGATTCGTATCGAGAGACCGTCGAGGCGATCCGGAACATGACGGTGCGAGGGGCAGGGACCATTGGGGTAGCCGGTGGATACGCCACGGCGCAAGCTGCCTTGTCCGCTCAAAGCTCTGGATTTTGGGATGAGGTTGGGCAGGCTGCGGTCTTGATTAGCTCGGCACGGCCCACGGCTAAGAATTTGGCCTACGCGGTAGACCGGGTGATGGCGGCGATGCGAACGGAAGCGAGCGTGGAGGCTGCTCGAAGACGGGCGGTAGAGGAAGCCCAGGCCGTCGATCAGGACGACCAACGCATGACGGAAAGGATCGCCTATGCAGGTCTTCCTCTTATTCCGCCAGGAAAGGCTGTGCTCACCCATTGCAACGCCGGCTGGCTGGCTTATCCCGGCCGGGGCACCGCCTTGGCCCCCCTCTATCTGGCCCACCAGCAGGGACGTCCCATCTTCGTTTACGCCACTGAAACGCGGCCCCGCGGTCAGGGAGCGAAGCTGACCACCTGGGAATTAACCCAGGCCGAGGTTTCCCATCTCCTGATCGCCGATACAGCCGCCGGCTACCTGATGGCAAAGGGAGAGATTGGTCTGGTTATCGTGGGGGCCGACCGGATCGCGGCCAATGGGGACACCGCCAACAAAATCGGAACATACACCCTGGCCATCTTGGCGAAGGAGCATGACGTTCCGTTCTACATTGCGGCTCCCTCTCCCACGTTCGATGCGCAGTGTCCATCAGGAAACCAGATCCCGATCGAAGAGCGGGATGAAGGAGAAGTTCTCCAGGTCCACGGGGCATTGAGCGATGGAGAATCAGCCGCAGTTCGTGTGGCCGCCCCTGGCGTTCGGGCCAAGAACCCCGCCTTCGATGTGACCCCGGCCAAGCTCATCACCGGCTTTCTCACCGAAACCGGGATCGTGGCACCCAACGTGGAAGCGATCAGGCGGTTTTTGACCAGCGCGCTCGAAAGCCGGCAGCCAACAGCCCCAGTAGGCTCCCAGCCCAGTTAAGCCCCACATCCGACCATTGGAAGAATCGGTTAGGTAACGAAGCCTGCACCGTTTCATCCAGAAGTCCTAAAATCCCCAGGAGGCCGATCACCAAAGGGAAGGTTCGCCTCGATTGATCTTGAGTTCGAGCATATAGGCTGGTAAGCACCCCCAGGCCGATGTACTCAACAAAATGAATCTGCTCCACCGTGATGAACCGCCCCACCGAATCCCGCAGGTAAGTCGTCCCAATCGGATAGGCCACCGGCAGCGTCCCGAATAAAAGGGCGATGTATCCGATGAGAAGTCGTTGAAGCTGCTTGGACCGGTTAGTCACTTTCTTCGAATTCTCCTTGAAGAGTCACCTCTAGCGAGGTGGTCTGCCACCAGAGCCAGCGGCCCACCGGCCCCAACCAGGCCACCCACCAAAAGCGTAGCCCACTGACCGCCCGATAGCGTCTGTTGCACCGGACGCAGTAGCAGGTGATTCCCAGAGATTGGAGGGGTCCTTGGGTGAACGTTCTCGTCAGTGGAGTGGCGGTCAGAAGCCTGCCGCGGCAGTTCGGGCAGAGTCGGAACGTCAGATAGAACTTGAAGGGGTCGGGCCTGCCTGCCCAGCTGCTCTCGGGGCAGGCAGGTCGACCCTTCGACCTCCGTGGGATCGCTGCTCGGGGCAGGCCTGGCACCTTCCTACTCCTCTCCCCGGAGCAGCTCCACGGGGACGATGTTGCCCCGGTTTAAGATCCCGTTGGGATCCAGGGCCCGTTTGACGCTGGCCATCTCCTTTAATCCTTCTCTTCCTACCATTTGTTCGAGATAAGGGATTCTCACCTTTCCGATCCCGTGTTCTGCGGAGATGGTGCCCTTCAAGGCAATCGCTTTCTCAGCCAACTGAGCGTAGATGGCCTTTGAGCGGTCAAATTCCGCTTGGGTTTTGGACAGGAGATTCACGTGAAGGTGGTTGTCGCCGAGATGCCCAAAAATCACGTAATCGATACCAGTCCTTGGGAGTTCCTCCAGATAGAAGTTAAACATCGCCTCCGCTTGGCTTTCTGGGACCGCCATATCGGTGCCGATTTTCCGGAAGCCATTTTGAGCCACCTGTTCGTTGACCAGGACCGGAAGATCGTGTCGGAACTCTCGGAAGGCCTGTTGTCTCTCGGGGTCTGAGCTCACCCAAGGATGGGGAACTGCTCCTTGGGAGTCTTGTAGAGTTCGGATCCATCTTTCTTGAATAGCATGGGTGTCTTTCATGGGGTGCTCCTCTTCGAAAAAGAGGGCTGCCCCTGTTTGAGAGGGAAGCCCCGCCTTCGGCGGGACATCCCTGGCTAAAAGCTCAAAGGGAAGCTGCGAATGTTTGCGGGCAAGAAGCGCCAGCGATCGAGAGTCAAAGAATTCCAGCAGGCGGGGATCCAGTTCAAAATCCCGGACCCTCTTGGCGAAACGGAAGCAGTCCCTTTCGGACTGAAAGAACAGGATTCCCCCCAGCACAGCCTCCGGCTTTTTTAAGATCTTCAGTTCAATCTCGGTAAAAACCCCCAAGGTTCCCTCCGAGCCGATGAAGAGGTCGACAAGGTCCATGTTCTCCTCGGCAAAATAGCCAGCCGCGTTCTTGACGTTCGGCATGGTGTAGGTGGGGATAGGAACTTTAACCGGTTTTCCGTTGGATAAGGTCAAGAGAAAGGTTCGACCCTTAGCTTTCTGCTGCCCGCGGGAAAACTCGAGAAGATCGCCAGTGGGAAGGATAATCCGCAGGCGTCGGACGTATCGGCGGGTGGGCCCATACTTGAACGACCGAGCCCCGGAGGCGTTGGTGGCTACGGTCCCACCGATAAAGGCCTCTTTCTCTCCTGGATCTGGAGGATAGAAAACCCCCTTTGCTTCCAGAGTTCCCTCGAGAATTTTGAGGGGAACACCCGGTTGGACCACAACGTAACCTTCTCGGGTCTTTTCGTCCCAGTGGACTTTCAAGATCTTGTTCATCGACTCCAAGGAGAGGACGACTCCACCTTGAGGGACTCGAGCCCCCGTTAAACCGGTTCCTGCGCCGGCTACCGTGATGGGGATTTTGGTCCTGTTGGCTTCTTGGAGGAGATTGGCGATCTCATTTTCTGTGGTGGGGAAGACCACCTTTTCCGCGTTGCCGCGGAAGTTGGAGGCGTCTTTAAGGTAGTTCTTAAGGGGGCGAGACCCCTTGGGGCCTGACCCCATCAGGTTTTTGTCGTGATGACCGAGGATTTCATCAGGCTATCGGCCGATGGGGGAGAGAAGCCGTTGTAGCCGCGGTGTCTCTCGATGAGCTCGACCACCGTGAAGGGGTGTCCGTTTCTTTCTTCAGCAGCGGTAAAGATCTGGCGGAGGTCACTGCCCTTGGCTCCCACAATCTCCCCTGCGAAAGAGATCCCCCGTTTCTTCAAAGTGACCACCGCCGCCTCGATCTCCTCCACCCGGACAGCGATGTGGTGGAGGACCTTGTCCGAGAAACGCTTGACCCAGGGTGGGATCACGCTGGTCTTTCCCTTTTCTCCGGCGAAGGCCTGATCAATGAAAACGGCGGGCAACCCCGCTTTCCGGTACACCTTGGCCCACCAATCGTCGTACTGGAGGACCCCTTTGGCCCCGACCATTTTGTCCCACCGAAATCCAAGGTGCAAGAACTCCTCGGCCCGCTTATCGACATCCAGAGTCCTTACCGTGATGTGGTCGACGAGAGGAAAGAGGCCCACCCCAATCTTCTGAAGCGCCTCTTTCAAGAACCGAGCCGCCCGATTATTCTCGACAAACCCCTCTACGTATCGATAGACGACCTCTTCCACCGCATCTTTTTCCATAGGCATAACCCCTCTCCTCCTGCCTCGATTATATATCGCCTGCCCCCATTTGTCTCACGGTTGTCCATGAATTTAACTTTTTATCTATTGTACCTGAATGATGCACCAATTAGCCAGTAAGGGCTCCTGATGCTTCGTCCACTTCCGTCGAGCGTATGGTATGCTGAGGCCTGGGAAGGGCCTCCGGCACAACCTTCCCTTCCAGGGAGCTTTCTGCCAGATGCCGAAAGGGCTGCGTCAACTCCACGTCACCTTCGACGAACCCAATCTCACGCACTTCGGCGGGATGGTACCGGTTGACTCGCTCGTGCTGGAAGGGCACATGCTTCTGGAGGAGCCACTTCAGGCGCAGCTGTTTGGCGGATGTCAATAGTAAAAGCAGAAAAATTTAATTTCTATCTGGATTTTAAAAAGTTTGAATCAGAGGGGAGACTTAAGATTCTTCAGGATGGTTTTAACGGAGCGGGAACGGTTTAAGGCGTAGAAGTGAAGGCCCAGGACGTTGGCCTTGAGGAGTCCCTTGCACTGTTCGGTGGCCAGCTCGATTCCGTACCGAGTGGCTCCCTCGTCGTCCTGTTCGTATTTGGCGAGTTCCTTTCCGACCCGAGGAGGGATCGTGGCACCGGAGAGGGCCGCGAAACGCCGAACTTGAGAGACCGAGAGAATAGGTAAAATTCCAGGAACAATGGGAATCGTGATCCCGGCCTTTCGGGCAAGTTCCAGCAGCTCAAGGTAGTAAGCGTTGTCAAAGAAAAGCTGAGTGATTGCCACGCAGCCGCCGGCCTCGACCTTTCTCTTCAAATAGGCGATGTCGGAGGCCCGGTCCTTGGCCTCCGGATGTTTCTCCGGGAAGGCGGTGACCGCGATGGCGAACCACGGGTCTTTGTGGGCCTCCTCAATCAGTTCCACCGATGAATGGAATCCGTCGGGATGCGGCTTAAAGTCCGGCTGGTCCCGAGGAGGATCTCCCCGAAGGGCCAGGAGGTTGCAGATCCCCATCGCCTTCAAGCGTTCTAGATTCCCGCGGGTCTCTTCCTTCGACTGGCCGATCAAGTTCAAGTGGCACATCGTCTCGACCTTGGACTCATTTTTAAGACGATTGCAGAGGTCCAGGGTTAAGTCGTGGGTGGACCCGGCGGCGCCGTAGGTCATCGAGAAAAATGCCGGCTTTAGAGCTTTAAGCTCCTCCACCGTCTCGAACAGTTTCTCGACCCCTTCTGGTGTTTTAGGCGGAAACAGCTCTATGGAGAGGTCCAGCTTCCCCGACCGATACAACTCATCGAGTCGCATCTTGCCCTTCATCTTGGATTTGTCCAGGTCTAACCACCCAGGCAATGAACATATCCTCAGTCAGCTTCCGGCCATCTCCGTCGAGAAAAGCGGCCTTAAGGCATGGTATCATAGAGGTATGGTTGAAAGACCTCTCATCGAAACGAACCCTTACTTACGCGATCCGGAGCAGAGGAAGAAGATGCTTTTCCTGGCTGCCTCTACATCTTCCGCTGTAGAAGGAGTGCGCCTGCTCATTCCAAAAGTTACTCCGCTGCCTCCATCCGCCGCGTCCTCTCGACGACGGCACTAAATATCCGTTCCATCGGGCCATAATCCCGTCCCAATCCTGCTTGTATCGCCGAGAAATACTCCTGTCGCTTTCTTCCTGAAGCCATCGGACTGAAATCCAAGGTGGGCAATCCCACCTGGAGGGCCATCAGCACGGCCAAAAGACGGCTCAGACGTCCATTGCCTTCACGGAATGGATGAATCAAGACCAGCTCCACATGGACGATCGCCAATGCCTTGACAATCTCCTCCTGAAATTGAAACCTGCAGGGTGTGAACTCGCGCAGAGGTCCCTCTTCAAACTCCCTCATGAGGCGCGGTATTTCTCTGGCGGGAGCAAACGGGAAGTTGTCCTTGACAAGGTTGACTTGCCTGTATCGACCTGCCCACGCATAGATCGGACCCAGCCAGATTTTGTGGATGCGGCAGATGTCCTCCGCTGTGAATCTGTGGCGCTGACCGTAAATTCCGACAACCTCCGAATAGGCGCGGAGATACTCTTGCCCTTCGATCTTATCCATCTCCCGCCTGGATCGGATTCCTAGCCGATTCTTGAGCACCAGCCGACGCGACCCCGGCTCGTACTGATCTTCCAACAGATGGGAAGTTTCGTAGCGCCTGCCTTCCTTCACCGCATCTCCTTACACATAGTTCATCGGTAGGGGGACTTACCGTTTCGGACCGCGGCGGGTGGAGCGGACGATAAAGAAGGTTACCCCGGCAAAGAGAAGGTACGGGGCGCTCATCAGGAGGTAGATCGACCGGGCGTAGCCTTTAACCAGTTGCGCGGAGACTGGATCGCTTTGCGAGGCCATCGCCTCCTTGCACATCGGACACGCCAGCGCTGCGTTAGCGAGCCAGAGTACAGAGAACAGAAAACAGAGAACAGAAAACAGAGAACAGAGTACAGAGAACAGAGTACAGACTTCTGTCTTCTGTCTACTGACCTCTGTCTTCTGTCTACTGATCATGGCCAGCTCACCCGATACAGCATTCCGTAGACCACCACGCCGGTCACCGAGACGTAGAGCCAAAGGGGCAGCGTCCAGCGGGCGATCCGCCGGTGTTCTTCAAGGCGGTTTCGAACGGCAAGATACAGGGTTCGGATCGCCAGCGGCACGATTCCGATGGCCAAGAGGGTATGGGAAATGAGGATCGTAAAGTAGACCGGTCGAACCCACCCGGTTCCGGGGAATCGGGTCGATCCGGCTGAAGCGTGGTAGAGGAGGTAGCTCACCAGGAAAAGAATCGAGACGAGAAAGGCCAAACCCATGCAGAGCGTATGGGCCCGAATTTTTCCCTTCCGAATGAAAAGGTAGCCCGAGGTAAGGAACAGGGCAGTCGTTCCGTTTAAGGCGGCGTTCACCGTTGGCCAGAGGGGCGGTTCTGCCATAGGGCCTTTGCGGCTTTAAGGAGTTGGTGAACGGCTTTCGGGTTGGTTCCATCGTAGTAGCCGCGGATCAATCCTTGTGGATCCACGAGGACCAATCGAACGCTGTGGGTGATCGGTTCCTTGGGATCGGTCCCTTCGGCGTAACTTAAGCGGAATCCCTCCTGGGTCAGCCGCTCGATGATTGCAGGATCCCCGGTTAAGAAATGCCACCGGTTGGGATCGGCTCCATGGGCCTTCGCGTATTGGGCCAGGACCGGTGAAGAGTCCCGCGTCGGATCCACCGTGATGGAGACGAATTGAACGTCGGCTGGAAGTCGACGTTGAAGGAGCTGCATCTTGGCCGTCATCTGGGGGCACTGGCCGGCGCAGGAGGTAAAGATGAAATCGGCGATCCAAACCTTGCCAGAGAGCCGAGCCGATTCAAAGGGGAGCCCCTTCTCGTCCATCAGGGAAAATGCCGGTAGATGGCCATAGACCAGAGGGGCAACCGGCACCGGTGGTAGGACCCACGGATGCCAACCGGCAGTCGCCACGACACCTCCTAAGGTGGCCAAGAGGATCCCCCAGAGGAGCTTAAGTTTCATGCGAGGGCCAGTCCCAGTAGAACCAGAAAGGCGGCCAGCCCGATCAGGAAAAAAGGGGAAATCGCTACCACCCAGAGGGGAACCCACTTCTCGAACTTAAGGTGCATGAAGAAGAGGGCCACGAGAATCGCCTTGGCGAGCGAGACCGAGAGAATCAAAAGCACCACCCCCACCTTAGAAATGGGCAGATACGAGATCAAGGTTCCCGCGATAAGAAGGGCAATCAGATACGCCCAGATCCACAGATATTTCCCGTAAGTCGGCTGCGCGGCTTGAGTGGTCGTCATGTCAGATCAAGTAAAGTAAAGGAAACAGGAAGATCCAAACCAGGTCCACAAAGTGCCAATACAACCCCGACAGTTCCACCAGATGCCCCCTCGAAGAGAGGAAGGTCGGCCTTGACGATAGGCCCAGAATCCAGAGGTTAGCGATGATCCCCCCCAAGACGTGAAGCCCATGAAACCCGGTCAAGGTGAAGTAGCAGTCCCAGAAAAGAGCGGTTCCTGGGTAATGACCGTGCGCGAATTTGACCGAGTACTCGAATCCCTTAACCACGAGGAAGGCCGATCCCAGCAGGATCGTCATCGCCAAGAAGAGTCGCAGTCGTTTCGCGTGGCCCTCGTGGACCGCGCCAACCGACATCGCCATCGTCAGGGAGCTGGTGAGCAGGATAAAGGTGTTCAAAGCGGCTAAAGGGATGCTCAAATCCTCACCCGAATGCGGCCAATGGAGCACACCGGCGCGAAGCACGATGTAAGCCCCGATCAGCCCCGTGAAGAACATCACCTCCGAGGCCAAGAAGAGCCACATCCCCAGCTTCTCGGAGGGAATGCCGGTGGTGGTGGCTGTCACGGGGTCAGACCTCTGGTCTGAACCCATCAGGTTTAATCTGCTCATCTTTATCCGACCACCCGATCTAACGTCAAAGTGGCCATGAGCCACGGCAGATAACAGACCGAGGCCAGGAAGAGCCGCCGGGCCGATTGTCTCGAACGGGCCCAGGCGGTCCACAGCCCACAACTTAAAAACGCCAAACCGCTCACCAACGCTCCGAGAAAATAAAAGGTTCCGGTAAATCCCAAAGGGGTCGAGAGTAGACTCACCGGGACCAGGGCCAGGCAGTACAGGACAATCTGCCGGCCGGTCATCCGCCCGTCGGGATCCAGGATCGGCAACATCTTAAAGCCGGCTTTCGCGTAATCCTCTTGGCATTCCCAGGCGATCGCTAGGAAATGGGGCAGTTGCCACAGGAACAGGATCGCGAAGAGCCACCAAGCCTCGAGCCCCAAGCTCCCTTTGGCCGCTGCCCAGCCGATTAAAGGAGGGATGGCTCCAGGGATGGCCCCGATCAACGTGCAAAGCGGGGTCCGCCGCTTAAGCGGCGTGTAGAGGAACAGATACGTCGCTAATGTTAAGGCCGCCAGACTCCCGGCTAAGGGGTTGACTCCCAAGGTCAAGATCCAAAGGCCCGCTACCGATAGCCACACCCCGAATCCGAGAGCCGACGCCGGATTCATCCGGCCGGAGGGGAGCGGTCGGCCAGAGGTCCGCCGCATCTTGGCGTCTGCCTCTTTCTCCAGATACTGGTTTAACGTGTTCGCTCCCGAGCCCACCAACTCGGTCCCGAGAAGGAGGAGGAGAAGTTTCCAAAAATCGAGCCGGAGGGGCGAAGCGAGCCAGAAGCCGATCAAGGCGGTGGCTGCTGCGAGCATCGTTAACCGCGGCTTGGTCAGCTCCCAATAGGTGCCTGGCACCTTTTTGGCGAAACTTTTAAAAAGTTTCGTCGTTTTTGTACCAGGTACCATTTTGAAGAGGCGAATGGTGAGAACGGTGGAGACGGCAAGCAGCAATGCCCCAACGGCAACGTGAGCGGTTGCCACGAAAACTTCTCGGCCTCGGATCACCGTCAGGAACCCCAAGCCGATCTGAAGGAGAAAGAGCCAGATCAGGATCCTCGCTGGCTGCGCCAGGGCCGGTTCATCTCGGAATTGACGCAATACCCCCCCTGCGGACTTCATGATCAGGACGGACACAACCAACGCCCAAAAGAAATGTCCTGCCAAAAGATGTGGTCGCCATCCGGCATGTCGCAGAATCGCCCCGAGAATAAGCTGCATAAAGATGGCCGCAGTGCTCAGGAGCGCCAATCGTCGGATGGTGTCAGACACCGCACTATCTTTGTAAAAGTTGACGGGGTGTCTGACACCGAGTGCCATCGCCAGCACCACCATCATGGCAAAGAAGATCTGTCCCAAACAGGCGTGGGCTACTGAGATCGGCAGGGGCAATTGCCACAGGACCGTTACCCCCCCTAAGAGTCCTTGAAGGATCACTGTGCCGAGGACTGCCAAGGAGAGCCTTCGGACCCATCGCCGCCGCTCAGCGAGGAGGATCCAAAGGGTCAGGGTTAAGGTCAGTAGCCCAACGGTGGCGGCGATCATCCGGTGGGTATGCTCGAATCGGATTCCTCCCACCATCGGGGGGAACAACGTTCCATAGGAAAGCGGCCAATCGGGGACGGCCAAGCCGGAGTCGGTGGAGGTGACCAACCCACCGGCGATCACCAGGAGAAAACTGGCCAGGCTGGTGAGAAGGGCGAGTCGGTACAGTCGCGGATTCATCGTTTCTCCGTCTGCATCGTCCAGTCCCGGCTTGATCCTGGAACCGAGAACTCGTACGGCCCACAGGTCACCACCGGGGTGTGCGCGAAATTCCCGTGCGGTGGCGGCGAGGGAGTAATCCATTCCAAGGTGGTGGCCTCCCACGGATTCTCGCCGGCCTTGCGACCTTTCCAGAAACTGAAGAAGAAGTTGAAGACGAAGATGATCTGACTCGCGAAAAGGAGAAATGCCCCCACGCTCATCATCCGGTTTAACCCATCGAGGTGCGTGAGGCCGGAATACTGGGTGTAGTCGTAGATTCGACGGGGCATCCCGGCTAACCCTAAACCGAACATCGGAAACATCACCGTGTTGAAGAAAAGGAAGGTCAGCCCAAAGTGGATCTTGCCCCACCGCTCGTTCAGCTGCCGGCCGAACATCTTCGGGAACCAGAAGGTGATGCCGGCGAAGGCCCCGAACAGAGATCCGCCAAACAGCACGTAGTGAAGATGTCCCACCACGAAGTAGGTGTCGTGCATATAAATGTTGACCGGGGTGGAGGCGAGGAAGATACCGGTTAAGCCGCCGATCACGAACATCGAGATGAACCCTAAGGCGTGGAGCATCGGCGTCGTTAAACGGATGTTCCCGCGCCAGAGGGTGCCGAGCCAACTGAAGACCTTGACCCCCGTCGGCACCGCCACCACCATGGTCGAGACCATGAAGGTGGTCCCCAACGAGGGGTTCATCCCGCTTTGGAACATGTGGTGCGCCCAGACGATGAATCCCACCGCGCCGATCGCCACCGCCGAATAGGCGATCGCCTTGTAGCCAAAGATCGGCTTGCGGGAAAAGGTCGGCAGGATGTCCGAGACGAATCCCATCGCCGGTAAGATCATGATGTAGACCGCTGGATGGGAATAGAACCAGAACAGGTGTTGCCAAAGGAGAGGCTGCCCCCCCGCGTGGGGCAGGGGATTGCCGTCGATGATCATCCCAGCCGGCAGAAAGAAACTGGTTCCCAAGGTCCGATCCAAGAGAAGCAGGATCAACGCCGAGGCGAGGACCGGGGTGGCCAGCAGAGTCAAGACCGCTGTGGTAAACAGCGCCCAGATCGAAATCGGCAGCCGATGGAAACTCAACCCCGGGGCTCGATGGTTGATGATCGTCGCGATGTAGTTGAGGGCCCCGATGATCGAGGAAAACCCAAGGATAAGGACCCCGATCGTCCATAAGGTTTGGCCCGCTCCCATCGTTTGGCGGGTCCCGCTTAAAGGCGGATACGCCGTCCATCCGGCCGCGGCGGCTCCCCCCTCCACGAAGAAGCCAGCCAGCACCGTCGCCGCCGCTACCGGAAAGAGCCAATAGGAAAGCATGTTGAGCCTTGGGAAAGCCATGTCCCGGGCCCCGATCTTAAGAGGAATCAGGAAATTGCCAAAGGCGCCGACCAAGAGGGGAATGATCCCGAAGAAGATCATGATGGAGCCGTGCATGGTAAAGAGCATGTTGTAATACTCCGGCACCATCACCCCACCCGGCATCCCTTCGGGCGCTATTTTTTCCATAAACGACAGCGGCGTCCCTGGCCAGCCGAGCTGCCAGCGCATCAGCATGGCCAAGAGCCCGCCGAAGGCCATGAAGATCAAGGAACTGAAGAGGAACTGGATCCCGATCACCTTGTGATCTGTGGAGAAGATTTTACTCATTGGCTTTGGTTTCCGTGAGCCACGCCTGAAATTCTTGGGGCCGTTCCACCGTGGCGAACCCCCGCATCCGGTAATGCCCCAGACCGCACAGCTCCGCGCAGAGGATATCGAACGCCCCTGGTTTGATCAGCTTGAGCCAAACTTGAGTGGGTAAGCCGGGGATGGCATCCTGCTTCACCCGAAACTCTGGAACAAAGAAGCTGTGGATCACATCCTTGGATCGCAACCTAATCAGGACCGGCTCCCCCATGGGAAGATGGAGTTGGTTGATCGTGGTGATATCGTCCTCGGTCTCAAACCGTTGATCCGGCCCGGGGTATCGGACGTTCCAGGCGAACTGTTCGGCCAGCACCTCGACCTGAAGCGCTCCGGCCGGCGTCTGTTGGGGGGAACGGATCTGGGCCCAGGTCTTCTGGCTGGCCAAGGTGAGCCACAACAGGATCAGGGCCGGGACGATCGTCCAGACCACTTCGACCGCCGTGTTGCCGTTTAGATAAGTGGCCTTTCTGGCCGGTCGGGCCCTGTACTTTAATACGAACAGGAGCAGACCTCCCTGGACGACAAAGAAAAAAAATCCGGTGATCCAGAGGATGATCCCAAAGAGCCGATCGATCTGGGAGCCGTAACTGGAAACGTTTTCCGGAAGCCACATGAGTGACAGTGAACAGTTAACAGTTTACAGTGTACAGTTTACAGTCAAGATAGCCCGTTGCCCGATCGCTCCTTTTTCGCTGCACACTGTTCACTGCACACTTTATTCACTTTGCTTTAAAGGTAAAGCTCAACGATTTGGTTTCTCCATCGGCGATGGTCACCGATTGGGTCTGGGTGCCGCACTTTTCGTGCCAAGCCTCGAGGGTGTAGGTTCCGGCCGGAAGGCCAGATAAGTTAAAGGAGCCGTTGGCGTCGGTCACCCCAAAGAAGGGATGATCCACCACATGGCCGTAGGCCGTCATCCAGGGGTGGACGTTGCACTTAAAAGGGATCCCGATCTCCACCTTGTCGAAGGTCTTGGTCGACTTCATCCCCTTGGCCGGTTGGGCGATGTTGAATCGCTTATTGGATTTCGGCTGGGCGTTCACGTTGTGGAGGGTCGGGTCGCTGTTTCGGATTTCGAACGGCTGGCCCACCTGGATCCCAAAGACATGGGGGTGGTAGGTGCATCCCTCCTGGTTCAAGACGACCGGCGAAATGGAAGCTGGATAAGACCCGGCGCCCAAGCCCTCCTTTACGTACACAAAGACATTCTGGAGCGCGCCGTTATTCGCCACCACCTCTTCGCTTAAGACCGGCTCCGCGTGTTGCTGCAGGCAGACCGGATCGGCGGCCATCTTAAGCTTCTGCCGGGCCGGAGCGGTTCCCTCCAGCGAAACCTTTCCGGTGACCGTAGCGGCGCCCGCGGCGAGGGCGGTCGCGAGTCGTGCGTCGTGAGTCGTGAGTAATAGTGCCGACATCATGGCGAGCCCCCAAGGAGCTGCGCCATATCGCCAGGAGCTACCCCAAGGCCGTCTCATCTCATAATCCTCCTCTAAAAAGGTGCCAGGCATCCGAAAAAGGTGCCAGGCACTTTTTCCAGAATAGTGCCTGGCACCATGCCAGGCACCTAAATTGCTTCCGTTGGTTTTGGTTGAACGAGAATTCCCCAGATCAAGTAACCCACATACAGGGCGAGAGAGATGAACCCAAGCCCCGTGACCCTAAGCCCCAAGCCGCCTGTGATCAGATCAAACGCCAGGGAAACGGTGAGGGCCAACACCCCGATGTTGAAGATCGCCCGATAGGGAAGCGATCGTTTGGTCAGGGCGTTCACCAGAAGCCCCAGCAGCGACCAGAACAAAACCTGAAGGAGTTTGACAATCCACCACCAAAAGGTCAGAACGACACCCACGACCAGCCAGACCCAGGCCTTGATCCGATCGAGAATCTGTTCGACGGTGGCCTGATTGAGGGTGAAGTCCGGCAGGCCTTCCAGGGCGATCCGATGGGTCTCTTGAACGCCTCGCTGACGGCGGTAGAGGAGCTCTGTTTGGGTAAGCAACAGACCTTCCGGATACTTCGGATCCAGGTCGGTGATGGCGCCGGTCGTATCCAGGATAAAGACAAAGTCCTTCTGTTCTACTACGACCGGCTGTTTCGCGGGACTGGAGACTTTTCCTTGGGTCAGTTGAATCTCCGGGAAATTATTTTCCCACCAGCGGGACTGTTTGAATTCCCATACGGATCGGGAAAAGGCCGTCTGCACCTGGAAGGTGGTCACGACTGTTGCGAGGAGAACCAGCAGGGTCAGGTATCCTAAGGATCCTCCGACGCGGCCTGCGGCCGCCTCTCGGTAAACCTGCCCATCCCAGACGCTGCGCCACAATCGATTCCACACGTTAACTCTCCCCAGGGACGGTTCTCATCAAGGAACCGTCCCTTATTTTGAGATCCACCCAGTTGGAGCTGGCCCGATGACGACCCTGCTCGCCGTTGCCACCGTCCCAGATGAGAAAACCGATCAAGGGCGACGGCGCATCAGATGGAAGCTTCGCATTCAGTTTCATCAGAACGGTCCAGCCCCCATCTTCAAAGCGAGCCTCGGTATCCCCTTGCGCATCCCACTGGAAAAGGTCCAACGCTGGAACATCCGACCCGGCTGGCCAATTCCTTAAGGAACCGACCTTAAGTTTCTGACGCCGATCCGCAAGGAACGCCACCGCCAGCGCATCCGAGGGCTGGGTTCGCGTTTCACTGGGATCGTGCCAACTCAAGCGAAAAGAGATCTCGCTCTCATTATACACTGCCTGGACCGAGGCGGCGGTGACCGTGGTGGGCAGAATCTCCCCTTGTTGGTAAAGACTGCTGCTCAGCCTAAGATGGGTAGATGGGATCTGCTGCCATTGAGGATCATCCAGAGAAGCTGGTAAGGCCCCCGTTACCCGGATGGCCTCAATGGTTCGACGGAAATTCGGTTTCTCCTGAAGGGACTGAAGATAGTAGGCCAATTGCCAGACCTCTTCCGTGGAGGCAGCTTCCGCGTAGGAAGGCATGGGGGATCCATCAATCCCAGTTAAGATTCGAGCCACGATATCCCGAGGGGTGGAGCCCCCGCGGTAATTCCAACCCTGGGTTAAATCCGCCGCCTTAATGGGCTCTCCCCAGTTATCCGCCAGGGTTGGTGCAGACGGGCCGTTGCCTCGGCCCAGATTCCCGTGACAGGAGGCACAACCGAGTTGGGCGTACAGTTCCTTACCCCGGGCGAGGTTCATTCCCTGGACTCCCGGATCGGTTCCCAGATCGACCGGCTCCGGCTTCTGTTCTTGGAAGACGGGGGATAGGCTTTTCACGTAGGCCACGAGGTTCCAGCGGGTTTCCTCTGGGAGCCGTTCAACATCCGGCATCCGGCTTCCAGGTAGGCCGGCAGAGATCGTGCGAAACAGGTCTTCATCGGTTGGGGGAGTGCCGCTCGCGGTCGTTCGGAACTTGAAGATTCCCTCGGACAGATGCCGGGGTTTCGGGAGCATCCGTTTGGCGTCGAGACCGTCTCCGGCTCCGGTCGGCCCATGGCACCGGGCGCAGTTGGTCTCGTACGCCTGCCTACCAGCCTCTAAGTCGAGGGAAGAGGAAACCTCTGCGAAAACCGCAGGAATGAAGATGAAGATTCCACCCACCCATCCGATAGAGAGGAAAGATTTCATGGAAAAATCACCGGACTCTCTAAAGGATTGCCGTCACCAGAAGGGTGATGAGAATAAGCGGAACAACCACGATTCCTCCAGCCAGTAGGAGGTTACCCAGCCCCTTCCAAGCGGAGAACCGCTCAGCTTCTGCCAAGCACTTGAGCAGCACCACGAAGCCCCATATCCCTAAGACGACTTCAACCACTCCCAATCCCATGAGGGCGATCCCCAAGGAGGGATTCCCCTCTATTATCCGGGTCGCTTGGCTGGTGAACAGCTCCGGTCCCAACAAGGCCCCTTCCGGTATCCAGAGGAGCAATCCCCAGATGAGTGGAACGTTGGCCCACCCCAACGCGGCCCGCACTTCGGGAGCGGTGGCTTGGCCACCGATCCAGCGTCCAGTCCACTTGAGCAGCGCCCCGCCGAGATAGAGGGTCAGCGGCCCTCCCACCAGACCTCCGAGGGCGCTTAAGATCAAGATGGCGGGGATAGGGAGTTTATCCCCCAGGTTTTGAATCGAGGCCCGCTCTAGCCCGGCGGCAAAGCTCCCGGCGATCGCCAGCCACAGCACCATCCGTTTCGGATCGGTGTCCAGGATCTGCCGGATCGTGGCCCGGGGCTTGATCCAGATCGTAATCCACGGATTCCCCATGAGGACAGCTTACCTTGTGGGGCCACTTACGTCAAATCCCCTGCGCTAAGAAAGCGGTGAGGAGTCCTAGGAAGGTGCCGAGGAGGTTGCCGAGGATCGCCATGAGGAGGCCCACCCCGGCTAAACGGGGATGGTAAGTGGCTCCCACGATCGGGGCAGAGATGGGGCCACCGATATTGGCCTGCGAGGCGGTGGCGATCAGACCGAGCGGAGCCTTCAGCAGATAACCCGCCAGAAATAGAATCCCACCGTGGATAAGGATCCAACCGATTCCTAATGCCAAGAAGACAGGGACATCGACCACCGCCTTTAAGTTCGCCCGCGCCCCGATCGAGGTGAGCAGCACGTAGAGGGCGAAGGTCCCGATTCGTGAAGCCCCGGCTTCCTCGAGCCGCCTAAGCGGCGTCAGCGACAGCCCCAGTGCCATCGCCGTCACCAAGAGGACCGTCCACGTGGTGGCGGTTACCATCGGTTCGATAGGAGGCAGCCGGCGGCTGATCCATTGAGCGGACAGGGATAGCGCAACGGCCAGGATGGTGCCTGCGATAAGGCCACGCGGGACGCCCCTGCTTCGGTGGGCCCCCTGCGCCGGGGGTTCCCTGCGCGCATCGTTCGTCCGCCCCAGCGTGGCGGACTCACTCTGTCCTCGGCCGCGCTCCCCAGCACTTATTTGCACTGAATCGGGGTACCCGCAAATAAGTGCTGGGACCATGCCCGCGCGGCCTGCGGAGGTGCGCTCCGGGAATCCCCCGGCGCAGGGGCCCGTCCCGCCGTGCCGATACACCCGGCGATCCCAGCGGTCCTGAAATCCAGACGCCCAGATCAGCAGCGCCATCCAGCTGTAGGCAATCAACGCATCCACGATGACGAACGAACCGATTAAGGTGTCCGGCACGTGCAAAGCCTCCTTGACGGCCAGGAGGTTTGCAGAGCCGCCGATCCAACTGGCGGTCAGAGCGCCGATTCCACCCCAGGTTTCTGGCGGCAGCCATCGTTGATACAACGTAAAACTCACGAGGCCCCCCACAATGGTTCCGAAGGAACCGGCCAGCATGAGGCCGGTGGCCAGAGGCCCCAACCGGACCAGGGCTGTGAGGTCCGAGCCGATCAGAAGTAAAGCCAGGCAGACCGGGAGCAGTTGTTGCGAGAGGAACGGATACAACGCAGACTCGACCGGAATCCATCCCAGCGTCGAGGCCATCATGGGAATCGTGTAGCACCAGAAGGGAATGGGAAGCCATTGAAACAGCCGATTTAACGTCGGATGGGCCGCCAGATTTTTTAATAGGTCGACCAACAGGATGAGCAGGGCCAGTAAGGCGACCGGATGGGTCATCGAGTAGGAGTAGGGAAGATGACCCCACTTCCCGGTCGATTCGGATCCACCGCAAGCCGCGGTCCTTTCACGGCGAATCCTCCTTGGGCCGGCGGGGAGACCACCAAAAGATGCGAGTCGAGATCCACGAAATCGAAGGCCCCCGAGCCGCAGGCGAGCGCCACACTGGGGCTTAATCCGATCGCCGATTCGGCCATGCAGCCGATCATGAGCTGGGTTCCATGCGCCTTCGCCAATCGGATGATCTTGAGGGCCCCTAAGAGCCCGGACTTGGCCAGTTTGATGTTGACGATGGAAACGACTCTTCTTCGGATCAACCGAGCGGTTTCGGTGACGGTTCTGGCCGATTCATCGGCGGCCACTGGAATCTTTCCTTCCCGTTGGACTTGGGCTAACCCCTCCCAATCTTCTTTCGGCACCGGCTGTTCGAACAGGCGGATCGGCAGCCGATGCTCCCGCATAAATAAGGCAAATCGGATCGCCTCCTGGGTGGTGAATCCTTGATTGCCATCGAGCCATAGGGTCGCTTTCGGAGCGGCTCGATGGACCGCCAGGACCCGTCTTATGTCCTCGTCGATCTCCTGACCGGTCACCTTGATCTTAAAAATTCTAAAGCCTTGGGCGTAAGCGTTGTGGACCATTCGGGAGGCGTAATCGGGTCCACAAGCCGATAGGGTGAGACTCGTAACGACCGATCGTTTCTTCCCCCCTAGCCAGCGGACCAGAGAGATCCCCTGGGATTGGGTGAAGGCATCCAGCAGGGCGCACTCCAGGGCCGCCACCGCGGTGGGGTGCTCCCCGAACTTTTCCCAGGCCTCGTTGATCAGGCGGCGATAAGAGCGAATTTCGGATCCGATCAGCCGATGGGTGAACGATCGAAGACACCGGCTCATCGCCTCTTGGGTATCTAAAGGCCAGGCCAGGGAAGCAGAAGCTTCCCCGAATCCCGCGATCCCGTTGGCGAGTCCACCACAAAGCGTGGCGGACTCGCCAATCGTTGTGGCGAGCTTTAAGACGATGAGGAGGTTGCGGCTGATCCTTTTCTCACCTAAGGCGGTGACGAACGGCTGCCGCATCCGCAAATTGAGCGGCAGAAGCCCCACTCCAACGATCCGCACGGGGTCAGACCCCTTGGGGTCTGACCCCTTTAGAATTTGTCTTTTCATTCCAGGTAGGTCCCGAAGGAGATCTCTCGTCCCTCGGCCTCTTTCAGGCGCAGGGCTAGATCAATCTCTCGGACCCGTTTGCCGGTTCCTGGGCCTTCGATGACGCGATTCCTTCCTATGTAGAGCATCACGTGGGTGATCCGCTGGGTATCTTGAGGATCGGCAAGGAAGACCAGGTCTCCGGGTTGAAGTTGATCCTGGGTGATCGGCCGGGCCTTCATCCACTGTTCGTGGGCATCGCGAGGGGTGGGAATGCCGTTGGCCTGGTAGACAAGGCCCACCAGTCCCGAGCAGTCGACCGCTTTAGCCGAGCGCCCTCCCCAGTAGTAAGGGTCTCCCAGGAAAAGCCGAGCGGTTTCAACCAGGCGCTGTCTTAGAGTGGTGTCAGACACCGATGTAACTTTTTTAAAGATGGTGTGGTGTCTGACACCGGGGGTGACTTCGTCACTGCGGATCCATCCCTCGGTTCCATCGAGGAGTTGAAGTTTCCACCAGTCTCCTTGCGGAGTTCCTACCAAGTGGGTTCCCAGGGAAAGGACCAGTTGAACCGGAGCTTCCATCGACGGATGCGTCCTCACGATTCCCCGTTTGGTGGTAACGACGAGGTTCGGTTCCCAGCCGCTTGGATCCGCTACGAGGTCGGCCGACTCGATCCAGCCCGGGTAGCCTTCCCAACGTTGGTTGTGGCTGAATTCCAACTGGTCGATCGCACTCACGCGGGCCCAGCCATCTTTTTCCTCCAAGATTTCCACTGGGTCGCCGTAGAGGAGTTGGCTTTCCTCCAAGGGGTCATGTTCCAATGAATGAGATGCTGGGACCGGTCTGCCTCGCAGATCCGCCACTGGAACGCCTACTCGTGCGAGGCGTTTTGTGGTGTCGGCTGGCGCAGATGGGTTTCCCAACAGGAACGACGCGAGGGCGACAAGTCCAGTTGTCAGATGGAATCGGCTCCGCACGATGTGGTATTGTACAGCAAAGATGCGCGTTTCCGGTTGGACCGTCTCCTTCATTGGCTTGACTCTCTTTCTCCTCTGCCGGGCGGGTGTTTCCGAGGCGGTTTCTGTAGAGCTGCTCGATGAAAATGAGAGGGTCCTGTTAAAATCCACCTTGCAGGCGTCGGATCCCCTGATCACCGAACGCAAGCGTCTCGGCTCCGCACCGCTCGTGACCTTCGAGGAGCTCTATGCCTTTCTAGATTCAAGGCAGAAGGCTTTTCTCGATGAGATCCGCGCAGTGACTCCAGGGAAGCTGGGTGGATCCAGCCGCAAGCTTCCTCCGCCGTCACCGGATACCGAGTTCATCCAGCTCGACAACCAGGTGATCCTCCGGGAGGGAAAACCGATACGGCTGGACACCCAGTACCTACCTCGGCCTGCGTACGAAGCCTACCAACGGATGATGGCGGCTATGGAGGTCGATCTGGGGAAACGGCTCCTCGTGGAATCCGGCTACCGGTCACCGGCCTATCAGCTGTACCTCTTCCTATACTATATGCCCAAACACGGCTACTCGATCCGGGAAACCAACCGATTCGTCGCGCTCCCGGGCTACAGCGAACATGGCAGCCCTGCGCGCCAGGCGATCGACTTCATCACACCGGAGGGGATAAACGGCGAGGACCGTCCCGAGGAGTTCGAGGAGCTGCAAGAATACGGCTGGTTACAAGCCCGGGCGCAGGAGTTTGGGTTTTATCTGTCTTACCCACGGCAGGGACAGTCCCCTTCGGGGACTGTCCCTACGGCAGCCTTCGAACCCTGGCACTGGCACTTGGAAGGCGGTCGTGAGTCGTGAGGGATGCGTCGTGAGTGAAGGGACGTCGCTACGAAAGTCTCTTGGTTTAGTGGACGCTACGGCGCTCGTGGTGGGGTGCACCATCGGGGCTGGGATCTTTCGGATGGCCGCGCCGATTGCTGGGCAGCTGTCTACCGTGGGATTGGTGATGGCGATCTGGATCATCGGGGGCCTGGTCTCCTTCTGCGGGGCCCTCTGTTACGCCGAGTTAGGGGCGGCATACCCCAGGACCGGCGGGGATTACGTTTATCTTTCCAAGGCGTACGGGCCGGCGGTGGGGTTCCTTTTTGGCTGGACCAAGCTGTTCACCGAGCGGATTGGAACCATCGCCATCTTAGGTTTCGTCTTCGCCGAGTACTTGGGTTTCCTTTTCAACTACGGGCCGATCGGGACAAGGCTCGCGGCGACCGGAGCCATCCTCTTTTTAAGCGGCGCCAATATCCTAGGGATTGAAGTGGGGAAGGGGTTCCAGAATGTTTTGACCGCCTTAAAGATCTTGGGCCTCAGCGTGATCGTCGGCTTAGGGTTCGCGAGCGGTCAGGGAGATCCCACGTTGTTGAGGCCGTGGTGGCCGGAATCGGTGGGTCTTAAAACCTTCCAGGCGATGGGAGTGGCTTTGGTCTTTGTTCTCTGGACCTATGGCGGATGGGCCGAATCGACCTACGTGGCGGAGGAGATGAAAAACCCAAGGCGGACGTTGCCTTGGTCGATCCTCTTTGGATTGGGATTGGTGACGGCGCTGTACCTTTTGGTGAACTGGGTGTACCTTCTCTACATTCCTTTGAACCAGATGCCGGGCCGACCGTTGGTGGCGGCCGAGGTGATGCGGGCGATCTTAGGTCCTCTCGGTGGAGGAGCAACAGCGCTCATGGTCGCCTGCTCCGCCTTCGGGGCCTTGAACGGTTTCATCTTGACCAGCGGGCGGATCCTCCTGGCTTTAGGAAGGGACCATTCCCTTTTCTCCCGATTGGCGGAGGTTTCTCCTTGGCTGGCCACCCCGGCCTGGGCGTTGGCCTTTAATGGGCTGGCGGCGCTTGGACTGGTCTGGACCGGCACGTTCGATCAGATCGTGACCTATTCGACCGTAGTCATCTCCATCTTTTTTGCCATGACGGCCTTTGCCGTGATCCTCTTGAGGATTCGGGATCCGGAAACTCCCCGTCCTTACCGGGTTTGGGGATACCCGGTGACTCCGATCCTGTTTGTCCTGGCGATAGGGCTCTTCGTTGTGGATGTTACTTTCATGCAACCTCAAGAGGCGCTGTTGGGATTTGGGCTGTTGGCGTTGGGCGTGCCGCTGTACCTCTGGTCACGAGCCTTGAGAAAACCCGGAGGGGGTCTGATCCCTTTTGAAGGGGTCAGACCCCTTTTGGTTTTCGTTTTTTTCTTTGCGGCTGTGAATTCAACGCAAGCCGCTGGTCCGTCCGATCCGTTTCTAGAGGAACGGCAGGAGATGGTACGGGAACAGATCCAAGAACGAGAGGTCAAGGACCGGCGGGTTTTAGAGGCGATGCGGCGGGTTCCTCGTCACGAATTTGTTCCCAAGGCGATGAGAGCGATGGCCTACATGGATGGCCCTCTTCCCATTGGAGAAGGGCAGACGATCTCCCAGCCTTACATCGTAGCCCTGATGACCGAGCTGGCCGAGGTGGGAGCTGGTGAGAAGGTTCTGGAGATCGGAACCGGTTCCGGCTATCAAGCGGCGGTGCTGGCGGAGTTGACACCCAAGGTTTACACCATCGAGATCGTTCCCTCCCTGGCGGCCCGGGCCAAAGCCACCCTGGAGAGGTTGGGGTATACCCAGGTGAAGACGCGGGTGGGAGACGGCTACCTCGGTTGGCCGGAGGAGGCTCCCTTCGACGCGATTCTCTGTACCGCCGCGCCGGACCACGTTCCGCAGCCGCTCATCGACCAACTGGCCGAGGGAGGGATCTTGGTGATCCCGGTGGGGCCGCGAGGGATTGGACAGATCCTTCAACGTATCCGCAAAAAAGGCGGCCAGGTGACCAAGGAAGAGATCACCCCGGTGGCCTTTGTCCCCTTGATTCACGAGCGGTAGCTCGTATAATAGGAACCAGAAATCTCCACCGCATGAAAAACCCACGGTTCATCGTTAAGCTTTTCCTTTGCGGAGTCGGTTTCCTCACGGGTTTCATCAGCCTTTCTGGGACGGTTTCTGGAAGGGGGGGATCTCCCCGAGTTTTCCAATTGACCTACGAGGTTCGCCTTCCCTCGGTGCCGGAGGGAGCCAAGGAACTTCGCATCTGGATTCCTCTGGCCACCTCCGACCGTTATCAACAGATCCGCAAGCGGGTGATCCTTGCCCCTTACCGTTATCGGATCACGAGGGATCCGCAGTACGGCAACGACATCCTTTTCCTAGATTTGGCACCCCCGATCCCGGCGGATTTTGGGCTATCGATCCAGTACGAAGCGGTCGTTAAGGGGGAACCATTTCCCTGGACCGCGGCGACCGCCGCCGATCCAACGGCCAACCCCAAGAAGATGAAACTTGATCTTCAGTCGAATCGGCTGATGGTGGTCGATGTGAAAATCCGAGAGCTGGCCGAAGCGATCACGGCTCAGGCCCGAACCCCCCTGGAGGAGGTGAAGGCAATCTACCGGTACGTGATCGAGCGGATGACCTACGAAAAGGAAACCCCCGGCTGGGGGCGGGGGGACACCCTCCGGGCCTGCGAGGTGGGAACCGGAAACTGCACCGATTTCCATTCCCTCTTCATCTCGTTGGCCCGAGCCCGCGGGATCCCGGCCCGTTTCTACATTGGGCTACCGGTCCCGAACGAGCCGGCGGGAGAGATTCCCGGTTACCATTGTTGGGCACAGGTTTACTTGGAGGGGACCGGATGGATTCCGGTGGATGCTTCCGAAGCGTGGAAGGATCGCAGTCGCTCGGACTATTTCCTGGGCAGCTATGATCCGAACCGCCTGGCCGTCAGTACCGGTCGGGACATCCAACTGGTTCCCAAACCGGCCAACGGGCCGGTGAACATCTTCTTCAAACCGTACGTGGAGGTGGATGGGAAATCGTTTGATGGGGCAGAAACGAGGTTCAGGTTTATGGGCTTAACCCAACAAGAAGGAGGAATCCGGGATGCGTAACCGACGATCCACGTTCCCCAAATGGGGTCTGACCCCTTTCAAAGGGGTCAGACCCCTTCTGGTTTTAGCTTTTAGCCTTTTACTCGCGACTTACGTTCCACGAGTTACGACCGCCTTTGCGGTTCCCTCAGCGGATGAACTGCGTCAGACGATCCGGGACTACATCCAGCGGCATGAGCAGGCGATAGGGAGTTTCACCATTCCGGATCCCAGGCAGACCGGAAAGCTGAGGACCTTATCCCTGATCCGGGTCCACGAGCGGGTCGGCAAGACCGGCGACTACTACTACTCCTGCACCGACATGAAGGATGTCGCCAACGGGGATGAGCTGGATCTGGACTTTGATATCGCCGATAGCGATAAGGAGCTTAAGGTCGTCGCCGTCCGGATCCACAAGGACAACGGCAAGCCCCGCTACACCTACGACGCCAACGACAACCTCGTTCCATTGGAGGAGTAGACCATGGCCAAGAAATTGATCAAGAAGCAGGCTCGGATGCTGATCGTCCTTGCCGTGGCGGCGCTGGCGGCTTACTGGGCTTGGGCGAACTGGGGAAAGACCCACGAGCACGGCGGCACAGCGGTCAAGGAGCACGGCGGCCAGTAATTCCCGAAAGGCCCAGCTTTCGACGCGTTAAATCGGGGTCTGACCCCTTGGGGTCAGACCCCTTGAGGTTTTAGATTCCCCGTAATTGACATTTCAAATTTAGATGATAAAATTGAAGTCATGATTCAACGACAGCTGGAGGAGTGGCTTTTGGATTCTGCCAAGAAACCGCAGGTGGTTCACGTCACCGGCATGCGTCAGACCGGCAAGACCACCCTCATGAACGTGTTGAAGACCCGTGTGTCGCCCACCTTGGAGTTTGACCTACAGGATTTGGTCGCCTTACGTCGGTACGAGCCTCGCCCGGAGGATTGGGCCATGGAGGTGGAGACCAGGATCCGAGCGAGTACCGGCAGGCTTCATGTCTTTGTGGATGAGGTGCAGAAGATCCCGGCCTTTTTTCAAGCCATCCAGGGGCTCTACGACCGCTACAAGGGAAGGGTCAAATTCTGGATCTACGGCTCTTCCGCCCGCGCGCTGAAACGCCGGCAGGCAGAAACCTTAGCGGGGAGGTCTTTATCGAGGGTCTTGTATCCGTTAAGCCAGTCGGAGCTTCTGACGCGTCCTTCCATCGTGGGGCGCCTTTTCTCAACAAGGTTAGAAAAGGAAATCTTGCCAGAGCCAAGAGCCTATCCCCAGACCCTTTGCCGGTGGCTGACCCAGACGCTTCTGCCGGAGTCGTGTCTTATGGACCGGGCCACCGATGCCATGGAGCTGGTGGAAAGTTACGTCGCCACTTACGTGGAAAACGAGATTCGCCGGGAGAATATCGTTTCCGATGTGGGGGTATTTCATCGGTTTCTGACCCTGATGGCTGGTCTCAATGGGCAGGTAGCCAATTACAGTCGCTTGGCGTCCAGTTTAGGAGTTAGCTCCCACACGGTAAAATCGTACGTTGGGATTTTGGAGGATACCTTTGTCTGTCGAACCTTGCCGGCGTTTAGCGGATCCTTCCATGTCCAAGTGGCTAAAAGCCCCAAGATCTATTTTACCGATACGGGGATGGCCCGGCTGATGGCAGGGTATCGGCATCCGGTCAAGCCCCTGACTCCTGATTTTGGGGTGGCGGTGGAGTCGTTTGTGGTGAATGAGATCGTCAAGCAGGTGGAGTATCAGCGGCTTCCTTGGAGGCTCTCCTATTTTCGGACCAAGACAGGGGTGGAGGTGGACCTGGTGATCGAATCCGATCGGGGGGCGATCGCCGTGGAGATCAAGTCGGGTCCCCGTATCCGCCGGGAGGGAATCCAGGGGATCCAGAAGCTCATGGCGATGGACCGTCGGGTTAAGCGAGGAATGGTCTTTAGCCTTTCCCCAGGATTCAGACGACTGGCCCCGAAGATCCTTTCCTTACCGATTTGGACGATTTAAGATAAGGGAGACGATGCGTATCCGACGATTTCTCGTCTGCCGCTTCTTGAGCGGTTTTCTGATCCTGGCCTTAAGCTTGGAATCCGGCCCGGCCTTGGCCCTGCGGAATCCAGCGCCTTCTGAGACGGACGTCTCCTCTGGCCTCGAGGAGAGACTCCAAGAGAAGGAGTCATTGCGAGAACCCGCTGGTTTAGAGGAGATGAGGTTGGACCAAATCGTCGATCAGGTTGTCGATATCGCTTTAAGTGGGTTCGCGCGACGCAAGCAAGGGACCAAGCTGAAGATTCAGGCATTATTGGGGGGCATTCAACGGGAAGGGCGATCTTTGTTTACTCCAAAAGCTGCTCAGGGGGTAGCCTCATTTCAGCGGCAGAAATTGGTAGAACGCATGGTTCTTCTGCAGTCGTTGGTCTTCATGAGGGTGCGCGACGATCAAAACGCACCTTTTCTCTTTACCGGTCCTCAGATTATCCGGATCCTCGCAAGTAGTCGCCCAAACTCGGAGGTCTTATCTCTCATTTCATTTCTGCAAGGGGCCGGGATTACGAAGGGTCTTCATGTGGAAAATATCCTGAGCAATGGTCGTCCGACAGGTGCAATTATCGCAGAGGTAAGCCAACTCATCAGATTACGGAAGCGACAAGCCGACTTTGGGGTGTCGAATGCCTGGATCGTTCAGACGGTAGAGTACCCGCAGAAGCTTACAGTGGCCTTTTGGACCATGCTGGAGCGGAAAGCCGCTATGCCGGAGTTGAAACCTCTTACCGATGAGGAGAAGGCCTACGTTCGCTTCCGGCTTTTCCTGAGGGCCTTTAATCGAGAGACGGTCTACGCTCTCAGCGATATTTTTCTCCCTTCCGATGATGCGCAACTTTTGCACCAGAAGATCGATCAGAGAATTTCAGAGGACAGACAACGAGCAAGGGGATTACTCGACCAGTTGCAGGGTAAGAGATGGATGAGTTGGACAGAGGAAGAATACATTCAGGCGGGGCTCCTCCTATTCTCGCTGGATGAGCTCGTCAGGTCCACAATAAGGAAGACGTTGGTTGAGACCCACTGGCCGTTGACTCAAACGTTTAGAAATCCAGATCAGCGATCTATCGCTGGAGAATTTCTCTTGAGCGCGAGCCACCGCTTTAACCTGTACCACTTCCTCTTACGGGACGAGACTCGGCCTGCGTGGCCTGGCTCCTTTATGCGGTATCTCCTACGGAATCCTCGCCTTGTTTGGCTTGTGGCATGAGAAGCGGCTGTCAAGGGAAGCTCTCAAGTTGCGCAAACGGCTCTGGAAAGTCAGGAAGCGGTTTGAACGTTCACATCACAGGGAGCCGACTGAGGAAGAGATCGTCGGACTCTTGAAAGAATACGAACCTCAGGTCGTGCTCCAGATGTTGAAAATGGGGAGATCCCCGTCTGTCCCCTTGGATGAGAAGGCCTTGTCCACAGCCCGGGAGCTTGAGGAGTCCGATGTGGAAGAGTTAGAGATGGAGTTAGAACCGCCTGGTGCCGGTCTGGAGGAAGCGTCTGAGAGGGAGGTGAGCGGGCTCCTCCGAATCCTCTGGGAGGAGCAATCAGCCACAGCAGTAAAAATGGCCATCTCTCAGGTGAGCCATTTACTGATCCTTGAGGAAGCCCATCGGATTCTTCACCTCAAAGAGCCTTCAGATACGTTGGAAAAGCAACTCCTGGCAGGGGTTATCTTCAACGCACTCATCTCCAACGATGAAGGAGTTCTGGACATCGCCGCGAGGACTCTTCGACTCGCATCAGGCCGCAGTACTCCGTCCGGCATTTTCAGCTTGTCTAAGGATTCCGGCATCGATTTGCTCGGTATTACCGTACGGGATCTGTTTCAGTATATTTGGCACTCATTCACAGGGATGGCATCGTACAATAAATTAGATTTCTCAGCCAGGGCAGCGCTTGTGGAAAGTAGCCTGAGGGCTATCCGATCGGCTCTCCATGCTACTCTAGAGCCCCGGAAGTTTTTCCAAAACCCTCAGAAGGGCGTACAGGAAGTGATCGGTAAGGCTGTTTTCCTTGTCCCATCGGGTTCCGTTCAGGAGAGTCAGCTCCTCGAGCTTCTAGGAACCTTAGAGCCAGAGCAGGCACAGAGGATTCGATCTGTTCTCTCGGAGCCGACTCAGTCCCCAGCCGGTCTGGAAGAGAAACGTCTTCCATCGGATTTGGAAGAGGTAGCTGCAATCGAACGGGCCGACTTGGAGAAGGAAGCTTTAAACCAGACGCTTAAGGAGATGGCCTCACTCTTCGGTGAGGGTCGTAAGAGACAGGAGATCCAGCGTGAAATTCGGAGGTTGGTCGAAGGGATCAGGCGAGATGGGCAGCCGTTGTTTACCCCGAAGGCTGTCGACCAAATTGCCTCACTTCCCAGATTAAGGAGAAAGTTTGGCCTTCTCGAATGGCTGGCCTTCCTGAGAATCCCAGCGGATCAGAGGAAGCCCTTTCTCTTCAGTGGTTCGAACATCGTGGAGATTCTTAGAACTAGCCGTCGCAAGAAAGAAATCGTTGGTTTGATGAGAGCTTTGCGTAAGGAAGGAGTTACCGACGGTTCCCATATCGCCCAAATCGTCCATGGGGATCGTTCTAAGACTGAGATCATCAATTTGGTGAAGGCGTTGCGTGCCAAGGGGATTACCGGAGGTCCCTACATCGCTCGGATCATCCACGGGGATCGTCCAGAGAAGGAGATCATGGATCTGATTGGGGTGCTACGGCTGGAAGGGATCGCCAAGGATTCTCACATCGCACGAATCCTGCGTGGGAGCCGGCCGGAAGAGGAGATGATTGATTTAATCAGGGCTCTGCGCAGCGAAGGAATCGCGGAAGGTTCCCACATCGCTTTGATACTCGAAACAAATCGTTCGAAAGAGGATATGGTCGATCTGATTCGAGCTTTGCGCGAAGCCGGGGTCACAAAGGATTCCCACATTACCCACGTGCTCATCAGTAGCCGTTCAAAGACAGAGATTCTCGCTTCCCTCCAGGGTCTAAAGGAGTTGCGTGAGCGCCGTCCTGACTTTGAGGTATCGAATGGGTGGATGGCTCAAACGATCGCTGCTCCACAGAAACTAACGGCAGCCTTTTTAACCATGCTGGAGCAGAAGGCCGCTTTGGTGCCGTTAGATCGTCGATTAACAGAAGAGGAGAAGGCCTACATTCGTCTACGATTCTTCTTGCGAGACTTCCAGGAAGAGACGGTCTCGGGCCTGATAGACCTATTCCTCCCGGCCCAGCGGGCAGAGCTCCTCCGGTATGCGATCGTCGACAGGATCTTAGAGGAGAAGCAGCAAGCGATGGAACTACTCAACCGTCTGAGAGATAAGGAATGGAGGACTTGGCCCGATGGAGATTACCTCCAGGCGGGGCTATTCTTATTCTCGTTGGATTCAATGACCAAGCACCAGATTCGCGACGCCGTGGTCAAATCCCACTTGCCATTGGCTGAGAGGTTTGTTAAGGAAGGGTGGCGCGCGACCGCAGAAGATCTTCTCCTCATGGCGAGCCGTCGACACAACGTCTACCGACTTTTGTTGCAGGATGAGCCGCGGCCTGCTCTCCTTGGGGTTTCCCTCAAGCGATTACTCAACTGGAAGTTCGTCAAATTATTGACGTCTCAGAATCTATCGCCGCCACCTGAGCGAAAGTTAAGAGCCCTCATTCGGGCTGTTCGAAGCAACCTCCGCAAATCGCAGGGAAGGGAACCCACCGACCAAGAGGTCCTCGACAAATTATCTTCCACCGGACACAACCCCCAGCTTGTTGCCGGGATCCTCAAAGGCCTTCCGTTTACGATTTCACTCGATGCGTCAAGCTTGTACGAACGCATCCCCACGAGGCCATCTCAAGGGGAGCTCGCCACCATCCCTGAGCAGTTAGAGGAAGTTGAAGAGGCGGGGTTAGAGGAAGTTGGTGTAGTGGCGGTTCGTGCTTCGCCCTCTCGACTTCGCTCAGGGCAGGCAGGCTCAGCAGGAGCGGCGGATCGGTTAGAGGCGCAGGTTCAGGTGCGCAAGGCGTTGGAGCGGATCGCACCGTTTCTCTCGGATAGAGTGGTGGGGATTGGGC
>CAYJWF010000017.1:0-36907 GCA_964373805.1 uncultured Planctomycetia bacterium
AGGGTCAGGGCGATGAAAAGAACGAGGAAACGACTCAACGGCTTGATGACAAGCTTATTCACGGGTTTTTTCCTTTATCGGGGAACGGGTTAAAAGCTCTGTTGAACTCTGACCCTAAAGATACCTGATGAAATCCAAGATGTCAAGGGTTACCTTAAATTTTTACTGGCCTTGCGTACCTTTAACGACAACCCCCTGACGGCTTCGCCCTGTTGGAATCAGAAGGGCTCTGCTCCTTTTTCAGGATCCGTACTCTTGTAGTCGAGTCACGTGACTTCGTTCGTCGAAGGTTACGAGGAACTCCCGAAAAAAGTTATCTCGGCCCAAGAGGTTAAAGGAAACCGCCAGCTCCTGAGAAAAGACAACCGTCAATCGAAATCTTCTGGCTCCAACACGAGCGGGAACACGATGTCGATATCCCAAAATCCGGCCACCGATGCCTTCTAAATAGACGGGCCCTAACGGTAAGAGGATGTTGGGGGACAGAAAACGTGATGTCGACGACGGGAAAGAATTGGCGACCTTTCCGTAGGTACGGAAAGGTCAACATATGGGAGAAAGGATCACCAACACGTAGGGCCCCTCGTCCTGACGGGGCACCAAAAAGACACTGGACTTCTGGCGTGTCGCCCGAGCAGTGAGTTTGCGCATGACCTCAGGGAGCGAGGACCCTGCCGCAACGACCCGGTTGTTCAGAAATGCCACCCATTTCCCTGCAAAGGCTGCCAGGTTAGGGATCGCTCTATCCCTTCGAGCCATTTTTAGCCTCCACTAGCAACTCTATCACAAGCGATGGTTGGAAATCAATCTGGGGGGGTACTCCTACCGATCGGGCGGCCGAGGAGGAGCTTCAGCACGGTGGGGCCGTGGGGAGAGTGTCCGTGTCCCAGCCCGCGACCGATCCGGAGGATCCGAAACGGAGGTGGCGGATCTGGTGAGCCGAAGGTGGCTAAGAGGGCCGCGCCGGTCGGAGTGGTCCATTCAAAGCGGTCGTTACGTGGGATGGTAGGAAATCGGCGCAAAAGGTGTTGGGTTGCTGGCCCTGGAACCGGTTGCCACCGACCGTGGGGATCCTGGTGCCAAGAACCGATGGGAACTGGGGAGGGGTAAACGGCCTTGACCCCAAGAAACTCCAGCCCCTCGGCCACACCGAGGAGATTCACCCAGGTATCTACCCGAGCCAATTGATGGAAGACGGTCTTGGAAAGCGGAGTCCGGTGGACTTGGGACTCGGCTTGCGCGAGGAACCTGAGGGTCCAAAGGAGCCGTTGTTTCACTTGGGACTCCAACGGACGCTCCTTGATCCAACGGGTCAGCGCGTCGACCTCTCGTGGCAGATGGGAAGCGGCGTTAAACTTTGGGAATACCAATCGGATCGCCCAGTTTCCGTCTCCCCGGATCCGCTCGGCCCGGACCGGATCGGGCGGCACCCCTAAAATCTCCAAACTCCGATGGAGCCGCTTTAATGGAAATCCCAAATCGACGAGGCCCGCCAGAAACATATCCCCGCTTAATCCCGCGGAACAATCGAGGTAAAGTAGCATTAAGATTGCTTCGGCCTTCGGCCTCGCAATGACGCTGTGTAAAAGGTGCCAGGCCTGCCCTGAGCAGCGATCCCGAGGAGGTCGAAGGGCCTGTCCTGAGCCGGCCGTTCTCCTTCGACAAGCTCAGGACGAACGGCCGAGTCGAAGGGTCGACCTGCCTGCCCCGAGGGCAGCTGGGCAGGCAGGCTAGACCCCTTTTGCTCTTGCCGAGCGATCAGCGCGGCGAGGTAGCCGGCCCCGAAGCCGTTGTCGATGTTGACCACCGCCACGCCGGGTGAGCAGCTGTTCAGCATGGTCAGAAGCGGCGCCACCCCTTTAAAAGAAGCGCCGTAGCCGATGCTGGTGGGAACGGCGACTACCGGAGAACAAACCAGACCGCTGATCACACTGGGCAAGGCTCCGTCCATCCCAGCCACCACCACGATGGCCCTGGCCTTGCGCAGGAGCGAAAGGTTTTTCAAGAGGCGATGCAGGCCCGCCACCCCCACATCGAACAAGCGCTTCACCCAATGCCCCATGCTTTCCAAGATCACCACCGCCTCCTCGGCCACCGGGATGTCGCTGGTCCCCGCCGTTACGACCAAAACCAGGGGCCTGCGTATACGGTGCCAGGCACCATTTTTCGGGGACGGGCGCCAGGTCTTAGACCTGGCACCCGTTTCACCGTTTTGGTGCCAGGCACCAGTGAGCGCGACCGCCATCCGGGCCTTAGGGTGATACGTAAGCCAAGGCGCTTTCCGAGAAAGCGCCTTGGCCATGACCGGAGAAACCTTCGTGACGACGACCGGTTGTTTGCTCTTAAGCAACACCTCGGCAATGGCCACGATTTGGGAAATGGTCTTGCCCTTCGCGTAGATCACCTCCGGGAAGCCGCGACGCCGAGCGCGGTCCAGATCCACCTTCGCGAAAGAGAGCTCTCGAATCACAGGGCAAAGAGGATGGCCAAAAGCGTCAAGATGACCAAGAGGGACACCAAGTAGAAATCGTTAAAGTGGAGGAACTCGGTGAGCCGATCCCAGAAGGAACTCCGTTCCCAGAAGGAACTCCGTTCCCAGAAGGAACTCCGTTCCCAGAAGGAACCGGTTGGGGAAACGGAGGATGAGCGCTGGAGGCGATCGACGTCCTGAAGACGAATCCGAAGTAAAGATCCGCCCAAACGAAAAGCCGTTAACTTGCCGGAACGGATCCACCCCTCGATCGTATCGGCCGGAAGGTTAAGGCGTCTGGCCGCTTCCTCGAGGGTTAGGAGCTTTTCTGGGTGGCTACCCAGTGTTCGATCTTCGCCTTCTCGAATCGCCATTGATTCCCACTCAACACGGCGGGGATCTTCCCTTCCCGCGCCCACTGCTCGAGCTGGCGAATCTCCACTTCGAGGTATTCCGCCACCTCCTCCAAGGTCATCCCGCCGGCCGCGAAGCCGGCCCCGCCGGCCCCGCCGGCCGCTTCCGCCATGTGGAGGGTCCCCTCGATCCGGGCGCCGGACTCCACCTGAAGGATCGGCGTCCAGATCTCGCCGCGAAGCTCAGCCGGTGGAACGACCTTGAGCGACCGCTGGGCCTTCACCTTTCCCGTCACCTGGCCGGCGATGGTGATATCCTCGCCGGTGATATCGGCCTGAACAACCGCCCCTTCCCCAATGGTCAAGTCGCCGCGGGTCTCCAGGTTTCCTTGAAATCGACCGCTGATCCTCAAACTCACCGGTTCTTGGAAGATCAAGGACCCCTGCATGCTGGCCGTGACATCCAGGATCTTCGCCTCCGGCTGGCCTTTCCTCGCTTTTCCTAGAATCGACATGGGTTAATCCCTCCGCTTGGAACCGACGACGCGCCGCTCGATAAAGGAAAGAAGATACAAAGCGATGAGAACAATCGCGGTGGTGGCCCCGGCCCCCACGTAGAAACCGGTTCCGATGGCAAGCCCAATCCCCGCCACCACCCAGAGGCTCGCCGCCGTGGTCAATCCCCGCACCGAATCCCGAATCTGGATGATCGTCCCGGCCCCCAAGAAACCGATGCCGCTCACCACCTGGGCCGCCACTCGACCCGGATCGATCTCCACCACTCCTCGGTACTGTTCAACGAGGTCGATGGCCGTCAGCATGATCAACGTGGAACCTACACAAACCAAGATGTGCGTTCGGAAACCGGCCGCTCGGCCGGAGAACTCCCGCTCCAGTCCCACCAATCCGCTGCAGACCACCGCCAATAAAAGTCGGATTACGATGATCTCGTTGGAAACCATCCGTCCTCCACCTTGAGATCCGGCACCGTGGTAAGTTTCGAGAACTCCACCGGCTCCAAGTGAGCGGCCAATCCGGCCACCATCGCCCCGTTATCGGTGCAGAGGCTTAAAGCGGGAATCGCCAGATCGATCTTTAAATCGGTGGCGATCTCCTGAAGACGCTTACGGAGAAGCCGATTGGCGATCACCCCACCGCCGACGACGAGCCGAGGGATCCGATGGGCCCGACAGGCCTCGAACGTCTTGGCCACGACCTCCTCGATGACAGACGATTGGAAACTGGCCGCCAGATCGGCCACAAAATCAGCGTTTAGCGTAGAGCGTTCAGCGCCTAGTTCCTCCTGAACCTTGTACAACACCGCGGTCTTGACTCCACTTAAAGAAGAGTCGTAAGGGGTCCCTCCCTTGATCTTGGGGACCGAGAATCGAAACGCCTTCGGGTTTCCCGACTGGGCGACCCGTTCAATCTCTGGACCTCCAGGAAACTTTAATCCCAACAGCTTCGCCACCTTATCAAACGCCTCGCCGACGGCGTCGTCCCGCGTTTGGCCCAGCAACCGATAGCGCCGAATTCCGTCCATCTGGACCAAGGCGGTATGTCCCCCGGAAATCACCAGACCAATCATCGGGGCATCGAGCGATGGGAGAGAGGGCTGCGAGCTGTCCCCCATCAAGGCGGCGTAGAGATGGGCCTGCAGGTGGTTTACTCCTACCAACTCTCTGTTCCACGCCAGGCTCAACGCCTTGGCCGCGGCCATCCCGACGACCAACGAGCCGGCCAGACCCGGCCCGTAGGTTACGGCAATCCGATCGATGGGAAGGGATTTATCTCCCAACAGAGCTTCCAACGCGTAGGTGAACGATTCGACGTGAGCCCGAGAGGCAATCTCCGGGACCACCCCCCCGTACCGCTCATGCGAGGCCAAACTGGAAGCCACCTGGGTAGCCAGCACCCGCCGCCCATCCTCCACGAGGGCGAGGCCGGTCTCGTCGCAGGATGTCTCTATACCAAGAACTAACATCGGATCATCCTGCTCCTCGCCCTCCGGCCGCCTCCCAGGCAGCCTTCGGGTCGGGCACCCGCCGTGCTGTCGCTCAGCCCGACGGCCTCGCTTTTCCTCGCTTCGCTCGGCGCACGGCTCCCCTGAGCCGCAGATAAGGAGAAAAAACGCTGCGGCCCAGCATCGCACGAGGTCTCAATCCCTAAAACCAGCACGATCCCAGAATACCACGACGAGTCATCAACCGACAAGTCGTCTCTAAAACTCAAATAGTTTCTTGGTACGTCCCCAGATGCGCTAGTCGAACAAAGACTCTGCCACGGCTGGGATGGCTGGAGATCCGGAAAGCGATGCCCCGTAGGAGATGCCCGCAGCGATCGGCATGCCTGGGTAGTTGAGGATTGTGCGCAATCCGAAGCGTTGGTCCAAATTCAAAGACAGATCGGCCCTTCCCAGCCAGATTTGGAAGGTGTCGTGAACCTTCGATACGGCATTTACCCCAGGAATTCTATTGAGTAACCTGGAGAGAGGACCCCCCTCGCGTAGATCAAAGAGATCCGAGAAACTCTCCATTCTCGCTGCGCCGAGTCCCTGGCCTTGTTCCCCAATGGTACTGACGTCTTCAAAAGGCCCACCAGGCAGGTCCATAGGACCTCTTGCCTCGGCAGGTTCCCCTGGTCCCAAGTTCGGCCTCTCAATCCTTGTAATCCCCTTGTAAAGCGCTTTAGTACCCTCAAATCCGACCGCTAGGCCTGCGGATTGCGCCGCCGACTGGTACCCTGCACGGAGGATCTCGTTTCCACGGGCCCCTTGTACCATCGCCGTAAACGCACTCCGTGCAAATCCGCCTACTCCGGCCACCGTTGTTGATGACGAATGACCCTCTCGTGAAGTTCGGGTTCTTGATGTAAAAACTGTCGGCCGTCCCGCCAATTGTTGCGTCACCTAGACCTATGTCCCACTCGTTGTTGCTCGGCCCGGTCTTGTTCGCCAGACGGATCACCCCTTGGTTGTCACTCCCCGTCCGCGAACCCACCTGGAGCATCTGCCCCGGATTCGTCGTCCCGATGCCAACCTTGCCGCCGCTAATGAACATACGATCTGAACCGTTGGTTTGAAACCTAAGGTCCCCCGCCCCTTCTATGTTCATGATCCCCTGATTGCCTTGATTGGTGAGAGTCAGGGGATTTGAAGCGGCACCACCAATTTTTACCGTGGAAGGCCCCGAAGAATTGAAGACATGGAGGTTACTCGTAGGATTCGCCGTCCCGATGCCGACGTTGCCTCCGGGGGTGATGCGGACCGCTTCCTGCCCCCCCGGAGGGGAATACCCGGATGCCGCTTAAGCCACCCGCCGCTGGGCCAAGCTGCACAAACCCGGAGGAATCCACTCCGATTAAATTAAAACCGGTGGCACCGGCCATCCCTTTTAAAAACTGGGCATTGGTCAGAAGGATATTCCCCTGATGGAGGTGCAATTTCTCCTGGGGCTCTGTCGTTCCGATGCCGACCTTGCCGGAATTGTCCACCGTCACTCTCTGTGTCCATGTGATTGGAGAATCCGCAGTACCGCTTGGGGCAGTTTGGATAATAAACTCTCCGTTGTCGAGCACCAATTGTGTGGTTGCCTTATCACTCAGAAGATATTTCCAGGGTCCATCAGTCGCCTCATAGGCATTTGACAGTAAACTGACACGCTCATCACTGGTATGACCCTGTAACGCTCCTCCCGCGCCTATTTGCAATACCTTGCCGTTAGGGAACCATGCAGTTGGTATCACTCCGATGCCGACGTTGCCGCCAGCGATGCGCAGGGGGCCATCCAGTTGCTCGGCCACCAGGGCAAATGGAACCGAGGTGGTGAGCTGGCGCGGGGCAAGCTCCGGAGTCTCGCCAACCTGCACGGCCAGCCACAGCGGCTTATTCCAGTCCACGTTGAGTGAAGTCACCTGACCCAAGAGCACGCTGAAATGGCCGTTGGTCAGGGGGATGTTGGGCTGCACCTCTTCCCATACTCTGTTTCCCTCGGTTTCTTTATCGTAGAGCCGGAAGGTAAGGTTGTGGGAACCTTCCAGCGGGGCCCCTTGGGCATCCGTGGCCCGGCCCTGGTAGCGAATCAAATGGGGAACCTGGGCCCAGGTCAACGGTACGGTTACTCCCCAACAAAAGGTTACCAGCGGCAGTGTCATCAGTAATTTCCAAAGATTGGCTCCACTTCTTTGAAGATGCCTAGCGGTTACCTCCATCTAATTGGGCGGAAAAACAGGACGCACGGCAACAAAGACTCTGGATTCCCGGTTGGCTTCCCCACCGAACCGATCCCGGACCCGGACCGAGATCGTAGAAAGACCAAACAGGTCCGGCTCAATCTGCAACGATTGGGTGGGGCTCGCGCTCCAAGGTCCTAACGGCGTTCCGTTGATCAGAAACCGATACTCCAGCGGGTCGTTGTCTCGGTCGTCGGCAATCGCCTGAAAGGTCACCGCTGATCCAGCGAAGACCTTGGCGTTGTCGGGAATCAAGGACGAAATCGTCGGAGAGAAGTTCTTCGCCACCCTTATCTCCTGAGAGGTTTGAAACCCTCTGGGGCTTGTCGCCGTCACAAGGAGGACGTTCAGCCCATCGGCGAGCGACACGGTTGCCTCAAAGCTACGGTGGTCCCTTGTCCCCTGAAACGGACGGCCTAGAGTGGAGTTCACCACCGCAACCGCCGTTCCACTATCGTCGACCTTTCCCTGAAGAATGACCGATGAGAAATCTGTCCTGAAGTATCCTGTCCTCGGATCCGCTGGGAGGGGTCTGCGATCAAGGCCGAGGAGGGCAAGGTCAGAGATAACCGGAGGCTGCTTATCCAGGATCACCGTGAAGGTATTCGTAGCGCTGACGTTACCGGCCCCATCTTTGGCCACAACGGTGATAAGATTATCCCCCTCCACCAACTCCACCCCGACGCTCCAGTTGGTCTGGCCGTTCAAAGGCACCAGCTCCCTTTCCTTTCCGTTGAGGGTGATCCAGATCGAGGTCCCAGGCTCTTTGGTTCCGCCTAAGGTGATCCGCGATCCAGGAGCCAAAAAGGTACTTGGCGGCAGCAACCCTCCCCCCGAATCGGAAGCCCTTCCGGCACTCGGGGTGTTTAAGATAGGAGCCGAGGGCCGATGGAGATCAACCGTGACGAGGATCGTTTTTTGACGTCGGTTTCCAGCCAAGTCCGTGGCTATCCCCACCAAGCGGTTTTCTCCCTCCATGACCTCGATCCCTTCGACACGGAACCGGCCCTCCCGGATCGACGCGGGACGACCGTTGACGGTAAGCCGTGCGTTCGGATCGTCGATCGTCCCCTCCACGGCAATAACGGCGGTACGTTGAAATCGACCCGGTGTCTCTTCGATAAACAGATACCCGCTTCTTAACGTGAGGAGAGCGTTACCGGTTACCCCACAAAAAGGCTCACCCCCTACGACCAAAAGTTGCGTCGGGGTAGCGATCCCGATGAAGCCCCCGGCCGCGCTAAACGTTTGGGGAAATAGCCTCATCGCCGGCAAGATCGCCTCTGGGATCCCAATCGTTGCTCCGTCCCGTGGGAACGTAAATTCAAAATCCGGCGCCACCGTATCGATGGACCCGGCACAAGAGAGGGTATCCGAGGTAGGATCAGGTCCGGGCTTGAACGGACCAGGCAAAGGGGGTTCTCGGCCCCCGGTGAAGAGGAAGTTCAGAGTCACAATAGCATCGGTGATGTTCACTCTTCCGTCGTCGTCGGCATCGGCGGCATCGAGGCAAGGAGGCTCCTCACCACCTTGGAACAGCCAACGTAACGTTCGGACGGCATCGGTGATGTTGATGCGACCATCGTTATTGGAATCCCCGCGGAGGAAAACCGGCTCGGCCAATGAGGGGGCGGCGCTGACTCCTAAAAGCAGGCAGGAGGCAGCGATCCATCTCACACTTCTTACGATGCTCGGGGAGAGTCGCATCATTGCCGTCTGGCTATGAAGCTACCGTGAATCTACCTTGATAGATCCTCCTTCCCCCAGAAATCGTCAAGCTTATTCACCGAGTTTCTTGGGCAAGCTCGGAAGCGGAAACCAGGGTGTAGCCGGCCTCCTTCAAAGTGGGCAGAGCTTCCTTAAGAACCTCAAGTGTATTGGGACGGTCGTGACCGATGCCGATGGCCTGGCCTTCTTGGGCGGCGATGCGGGCCAGTTCCATAAAACGTTCCCGAATCGCCGAGGGAGCAAGGTCATTGTCCAGGAATACGGTACGCCGAGCGAACCGAACCTTCATCTGATGGGCCACCTCCTGACAAACGGAGTTCTCGGTGACGAAGCTGTCAAGGAAGAAGAGCCTTTTGCGCTTGACCTCCCCCAGCACAATCTTCATGAACTGCCGATCTGTCGTAGCTTTGGAGCCCTGATGGTTGGAGATCCCCTGCGCGGAAGGGACCGATTTTAACGACTTCTGGAGTCTCTGCAAAACCTCTTGTCTAGGCATCCCGGTCAAAAGGGTAACCGACTCTTTGGGAACCTGAGGATTGAGAGCCTCCATCGGCATGTGGAGAATCACCTCATGCCCCGCTCCTCGGGCCTGTTGGGCCACCTCGGCCGAAAACGGAAGATTCGGCAGCACCGCCACCGTGACCGGCTGCGATAAATGGGTCAAGGCCTGAACCTGCTTCAAGTTGTAGCCCCAGTCGTCCAGGACAATGGCGATCTTTCCCTCGCCCTTCGGAAAGGTAAGAACCGCTGGTTTGGAAACAGCAGGAACCGGCTTCGGAACCACCGGGACAGGAATAGGAACTGCCTTTTCGATTCTTGCGCTGGCGTGGGTCCTCGCTGGGGCGACCTGGGAATGAAGCTTCACCGGCCGAAACGCAAAGACAAGAGCCATGAGGAGCAAAAATCCCCACAGGCCGACGAGGCGTGGGTCTTTTGTCCGAGGCGATCTACGCGCCGACACCTTGGTGGTACACTTTGAGGCCCCTCAACAGATCAACGGCCCGCATCACCATCGGATCCGTCTCCGTCTTTCGGGGCCCCTCCTCCTTTTCCTCCTCTTCGACCAGGACGTCCGGCTCCAAACCTTCCCCATGGATTGATCGGCCCGATGGGGTGTAGTAGGTGCTGGTGGTCAACCGAAGGGCCGACCCGTCCTTGAGAGGAATGACCGTCTGCACCGACCCTTTCCCGAAGGTTTTGGTTCCCATGAGGATTCCCCGCTTGTGGTCCCGCAGGGCGCCGGCCACAATCTCCGAGGCCGACGCCGACCCTCCATTGACCAAAACCACCATCGGATAACCATCGACGGGATGTTCGTTCTTGGAGAAATATTCCTCGTTCTGACTCTTCAAACGCCCCTTGGTGGATAGGATCTGCGTTCCCTTGGGCAAAAAGGTCTCGGCCACCTCGATGGCGACGTCCAGAAGGCCGCCGGGATTGTTTCTCAAGTCCAAGATCAACCCCTCCAACCCTTCCGCTTGCAGCGATTCCAAGGCGTTCCTCAAATCCTTCGGGGTGTTGTCCTGAAACTCGGTGATCCGGACGTACCCGACACGGGGCGCCACCACCCGGGCCTCCTTGATCGACCGGATCTTGACGACGGCGCGGGTCAAGGCGACGTCAAAGAGACGATTCTCGGACTCCCGAAGGATCGTGACGTTGACCTTCGTCCCGGCCCGGCCCCGGAGCCGCTTGACCGCGTCGTGCAGGGCAAGCCCTCGGGTCGACTGCCCCTCGATCTTGACGATCCGATCGTTGGGCCTTAATCCGGCTTGGGCCGCCGGGGTGTCATCGATGGGGGTCACCACGGTCAAGGCCCCATCCTTGGAGAGGGTGATCTCAAGCCCCACGCCGCCGAACTCCCCTTTGGTTTCCACCTGCATCTCCGAGTAGGCGTTTGCATCCAGGAATTGGCTGTGGCGATCCAGCGATTCCACGAGGCCCTTCAACGCCCCATAGATCAGCTTCTTGGGCTCGACCTCCTGGACGTAGTCCGACTGGACAATGGTGATCGCCTCCGCCAACAACTCGACCTGTTCGTAAAGCTCTTCCTGGGCCGATTTCGCCGCCCCCTCCACCCGCGGAACCGCGACGACGAATAGGAGGAGAAGAAGGAGCCCTAAGTGGGACAGGGCCCCGAGCGGACCTTCCCTCGCAGGGGCGTCCCACCCACCACCTGGTCTTCTAGGCGATTTCATCCTCGTTTCTCCAACAGTTCCTTGAACACCTCTTGGGCCACCGCCGGGGAGGCCGCCCCTTGGGTCCGCCGCATCAGTTGACCAACGAGAAACATGAGAGCCTGCGATTTTCCCTTACGATAATCGTCCACCGCCTGAGCCTGCTCGTTTAAGATCGCCGAGGCAGCCTCCCTCAACACGCTGGAATCGGTCACCTGGGCCAGCCCCTGGGCCTTCACCACCTCCGCCGGAGACCGATGGGATTGAACAGCTTCCACCAACACCTCCTTGGCCATCTTACCACTGAGGGTGCCGGTATCGATCAACTTCACCAGCTCCCCGAGGTGGGACGGCGGAAACTCGAGTCTTTGGATCGACTCTAGGTTCCGATCGTTGACCTCCCGGGCCAGATCTCCCAGGATCCAGTTGGCCAACGCCTTGGAGGCGCCCGGCGCCGATTTTACACATTCCTCGAAGTAATCGGCCGTGGGCCTAGAAGAGGTCAAGACCGCCGCGTCGTAGGCGGGAAGCTGGTACTGTCGGGCGAATCGATCCCCCTTTGCCTTAGGCAATTCCGGTAATGCCTTCTGAGCGGCTTCAACCTCTTGGGGCTCAACCGAAAAGGGGACCAGATCCGGTTCCGGGAAGTACCGATAATCGTGAGCGTACTCTTTGCTCCGCATGCTCAGGGTGATCCCTTGGAGATCGTCCCAACTCCTCGTCTCCTGCTGAAGCTTCTCTTTCGCCTCCAAGGCTTGGGACTGGCGCTTCACCTCATAGGCCAGCGATTTGGAAACAGCCTTAAAGGAGTTCAAGTTTTTAATCTCCACCTTCGTGCCGAGAGGCATAGGCTGTTCGGAGGTGCCAGGCACCTGTTTCGAAATGGTGCCAGGCACCTCGGTAGAGACCGATCGTAGCGAGATGTTGGCATCGCAACGGAGCGACCCCTTCTCCATGTCGCAATCGGAGACCTCCAGATATTCCAGGATCCCTTTCAAGGTTTTCAAGTAGTCGTAGGCCTCCTCCGGAGAGACGAGATCCGGCTCCGAGACGATCTCGAGAAGCGGCACCCCCGCGCGGTTGTAATCCACCAGGCTCATCGCTTCGGTTTCTTTATGGATGAGCTTCCCCGCGTCCTCTTCCATGTGGACCCGGCAGATCCGTATCTTTCGACCGGAGGCCAACTCGACGAACCCCTCGACCCCCAGGGGGAGGTCGTATTGTGAAATCTGAAAATCTTTTGGTAAATCGGGGTAGAAGTAATTCTTCCGATGGAAGACGACCGAGGGACTCATCCGGCAGTTCAAGCTCAACGCGACCCGAATCCCGTACAGAAGAACCTGGCGGTTTAAGACCGGCAAGACCCCTGGAAACCCCAAGCAGACTGGGCAGACCTGACTGTTCGGCGGTGCCCCAAAGTGGGTTGAGCAGCCGCAGAAGATCTTGGACTGCGTCTTCAGCTGCAGATGGACCTCTAGGCCAATAACCGGCGCGTAGTTCATCGGCCCTTCCCGTCATTTCGAGCGAAGCGAGAAATCTCGGGTTCCCTCTCGTACCACCGAGTGGCCTGCTCATAGGCATAGGCCATCCGAAACAGGGACTCTTCCGCGAACGGCTTGGCGATCAACTGCATCCCGATCGGCAATCCCTTTTGGGTGAACCCGCAGGGAAGCGACAAAGCCGGGACACCGCCTAAGTTCGCTGAGATCGTGAAGACATCGGATAGGTACATGGTCAGCGGATCGGCCAACTTCTCTCCTAACCGAAAGGCGGGGGTCGGCGAGGTGGGAGTCACCAGGCCATCCACCTCCTCGAAGGCCCGATCGAAATCGTTCTTGATCAGGGTCCGCACCTTCAAGGCCCGACCGTAATAGGCCTCGTAGTAACCGGAGGAAAGGACAAAGGTGCCCAGGATGATCCGGCGTTTCGCCTCGGCCCCAAACCCTTCCCCTCGGCTCTTCGTGTACATCTCCAACAGGGATTTCCCGTTGGACGTCCGATAGCCGTACTGGACCCCGTCGAAACGGGCGAGATTGGAGCTGGCCTCGGCCGTGGCCACGATGTAGTAGGTGGGGATCGCATATTCGGTGTGGGCAAGCGAGATCGACCGGACCTCGATTCCCAATCGTTTCAGTTGATCGATCGCCGCCTCCACCGCCTCCTTCACCTCGGGATCCACCCCATCGATGAAATATTCCTTTGGGACTCCCAGCCTTAGTCCCCGGATCCCCTTCTGAATCTCCTTCAGATAGTCGGGAACCGGCAGATTCGCCGAGGTGGAATCGGCCGGATCAAACCCAGCCATCACTTGAAAGAGGGCGGCGCAATCGGTCACGGTCCGGCCGATCGGCCCGATCTGGTCCAGGGAGGAGGCAAAGGCGATCAACCCATACCGGGAGACCCGGCCGTAGGTCGGCTTCAATCCAACCACCCCGCAGAAGGCGGACGGTTGCCGGATGGAGCCGCCGGTATCGGAGCCTAAAGCCAAGGGAGTCATCCCGGCCGCCACGGCCGCCGCCGATCCTCCGCTGGAACCTCCAGGGACCCGTTCCAAATCCCACGGGTTTCGGGTGGGCCCGTAGCAAGAATGCTCACAGGAAGAACCGAAGGCGAACTCATCCATGTTGGCCATTCCCAAGAGGAGGGCGCCCGCTTCCTTGAGCCGCCGAATCACCGTGGCATCGTAAGGAGGGCGAAACCCGGTCAAGATCTTCGAGGCGCAGGTCGTTGGGATTCCCTGGACACAGAGGTTGTCCTTGACCAGTACCGGAATCCCCCAAAGGGGTCGGGTCAACCTGGCACCTCCTGCCCCAAAAGGGGTCAGACCCCTTTGAGTCTCCAACCGTTTCGCCTGTTCCCGAACAAACTCCGGATCGAACCAGGCCAAGGCGTGAACCTTCGGCTCCAGCGCTTGGATGCGACGAGTCCACTCTTCCGCCATCTCGGAGGGTGTTGTCTTCTTCGTCTGGTAGAGGGTTTGAAGCTCCTGGACGGTCACGAGGCTTCGATGATCTTGGGAACCTTAAAGAACGGCCCCTCCTTTGACGGAGCGTTGGCGAGGGCCTCCTCGGGAGTCAGCGAGGGCTTGACTTTGTCCTCTCGGAAGACGTTGGACAGATTCAACACGTGGCTGGTGGGAGGGATCCCTTCGGTCTTCGCGGTCTTCAGTTTCTCGACGTAGCCCAGGATCTCGTTCAATTCCGTCGCGAACCGATCCCTTTCTTCTGGGGCCAACCTGAGCCGCGCCAGCAAGGCCAGGTACTCAACATCCTTAACCGAAATGGCCATCTTGAAGAGGTATCCTAGCACACTCTTTTAACGGAAATCAACGCGACGACCAGTTGGGTGGAGTCTTACTGCTGGGCACAGGCCAGGGTATCGGGAGTGGGATCTGGCCCCAGCAGATAGGGACCGGGATCTGGAGGCGCGGCTCCGCCCCTAAACAGGAAAAGGAGCAGATACACGGCATCCGAGACGTCGATCTGGCCGTCGTCGTTTGAATCCGCTGTGTCCAGGCAGGAAGGGGGCGTTTCTCCACGGAAGATCACCTGTAGGATCCGGATGGCATCCGATACGTCCACTTTACCATCTCCATTGGCGTCCCCGCGAAGGAAAAGGAGCTCGGATGGGCGGGGCAAACCGGCGGCTAAGGCGGTGGCGGCCACCGTTGGAAAATCCAGAAACTCTCCTCCCGCATTGGGGGAAAAGATGCGAGGGATCGAATCGAGGATGGCCCCATTGGGAGCCCGGAGTTTGCTTAAGTTGGGCTTAAGAAGATCCACCACCCTCTGGCCATCCGGACCTAACCGCCTGGCCACCCAATACACCTCTAACGTTCCTTCCCCCCAGACATGGGCCGGGTCGTTGGCAAAGGCCCGATAACCGGTTAGCGTCTGTCCATCGGCCGAACGGACGGTCACCTGGAACCGATCCTGGATAAAATTTAAAACGGCCAGCGCTTCAGCCCGGTTTCCCCGTTCCAAAAGGAACGGGATTCCCAGATACTGCGCATCCAGGGCTAAGGTGTTGTCGCCAAACCCTTGTCGGAAATAGTTCCGATTGAAGAGGTAGGTTAAGATCGCTTCCCCTAATCGATCCGCCTCCTCTCGATGGGTTTCGCCCAACTGCCTTATCGTCTCCTCCTCCTGCCTTTGGAACAGTTGCTCCGCCAAGATAAGCAACCGATGAACCCGAAGGTTATGTTCTGTGGAGATCCACCGAACCGGTTCCCCACCCTTGATGAGACCGGTTAAGGGATCCTTTAACCGAAGGAGGAATCCCAACATCCGGGTCACCTTATCCTGAAATCGGGTGTCGGCCGTCTTTTGTTGGTGACGAAGCATCGTGTAGGCGACGAAAGCTACATGACCGGCAAAAACGGCTCCCACCGGGACCGGCACACCATTGACGAGATCAAACGAAGCCACGATTTTTCCATCCGGTGTCACCTGACGGCTCAAGGCTTCCAGGATCGTCCGGGCACGAGCGAGCTCCTCCCCTCTCAGCCAAGCCTCCGCCGCCAAGGCATTGGCGTAAACATAGCTGCGACGCCTCAACGGATGGGAATTGGGCAAGCCCCCGTAGGTGATCAAGAATCCGTTCATCTCCTGCTCGCTCAGGAACCGGTACAACGGCTCTTGCGGGATGATCTCCTCCGGGTCCAAGACAGGCTCCGCGGCCAAGGCCGGCTCCAACCGGCTGGCCGGCTCCAAGAACAGGCTCAAAGCCAGCAGAAACGCCACGGGTAAGGTCCGGATTTTTATGGGCATCTTGTCCATACCGAAAGGAGTATCGCACATCTTAAGAGGGAAAATCAAAGATAGTCAAAAATAAACTCCGAGCTAACTTTTTATTAACGTGGAAAGACAGCGATGCAGGGTTCGCGCCTCCGGGAGCGCCAGCGTCTCCGGGCGGCGGGTGGGATCGATCTGGGCGGCCTTCAAGCGCTCGAGGATGATTTCTTTGGGCAGGTCCATCCCCCCGGTATGGAGGGCATTGAGCAGGGTCTTGCGGCGATGGGTAAAGATCCGGCGAACCAGCTTCAATACCGCTTCCTCTTCCTCGGGAGGAACCACCGGTTCCGGCAACGGGTCCAGGCAAAGGACCGCCGAGGTGACCTTTGGCTGGGGATAAAAGGCTCCGGGATGGATCGTGAAGGCGATGGTCGGCTTAAAAGCTACCGCCACCAGCAACGTGATAGAGGAATAGGCCTTGGTACCGGGCTTGGCCACGATCCGCTGAGCCACTTCCTTCTGGACGGTCAAGACCGCCCGTTTGACCCACTGCCGCTGCTTAAGAAGAAACTCAAGGATCGGACTGGTCATGGAGAAGGGGATGTTCCCTGCCACCAGAAGGCTCTTCGGCTCTAAGGCGTAGGGGGGGCCTAACTCCATTTGAAGGATATCCGAGCGGATGATTGTTAGGTCCCGGTGATCTTGAAATCGGTCGGTCAAGACCCGGACAAAACGAGGATCCCGCTCGATTGCGTAAACAGTGGCCCCGGCGGCCAGAAGCGCCTCCGTCAACGCCCCTAACCCGGCGCCGATTTCGAGAATCCGATCGTCGGCCGCAGCCCCCACCACTTGGGCGATTCGGGTGAGCGCCTTGGGATCCACCAAGAAATGTTGGCCGAGCCTGCGGGGGGAGATCCCTAAGTTGTACTGGCGAACCAGCTCCTTGATGGCTCGAACGTTAAGCACGGCGACGGGCGAGATCGGTGGCCAGGTCGATGGCGGCACGCATCGAAGCAGGACTGGCTCTTCCCTTTCCAGAGATGTCAAAGGCGGTCCCGTGAACGGGAGAAGTTCGTACGAACGGTAATCCTAAGGTGACGTTGACCGCCCCTTCCCATCCCAACAGTTTGATCGGAATCAACGCCTGGTCGTGGTAAAGAGCCACCACCGCGTCGTAATCTCCCTGGGCCGCCGCCTGCATGAGGGAATCGACCGGAAGAGGCCCCTCCACGAGGCCGCCCAACTGCCGCGCCACCGGTTTCAAGGTCTTCTCCTCCTCCTCCCCAAAAAGGCCTCCTTCCCCAGCGTGGGGATTGAGGGCGGCCAGACCGATTCGGGGCCGATGGATCCCGAAATCTTTGAGGAGCGCCTCGCGCGTCAAACGGATGGCGCCGAGGAGCCGCTCCTTGGTTAAGGCTCTCGGCAGCCGACGTAAGGAAAGATGGGTGGTGACGAGGCTCACCCGGAACCGTCTGGTGGCTGCGGCTATCGGACGCCGCACCACTCCTTTCCAGCCAGTTCCTGGCTGGTCCAGAGTCGTGACAAACATCATCGTGGTGGGAGATCGAAACGCGGAGCTCAAGAACTCCGTATGCCCCACCCACGGAATACCGGCCTTCACGATCGCCTCCTTAGAAATCGGAGCGGTCACGAGGGCATCGGCTTCGGAATTTCGAAGAAGCCGGACAGCCTCCTGTAAGCAGGAATAAGCCGCCCGGCCGGCGGATGCCTGAACTCGACCCAAACGAAGCGAGGGCGGCACGTTGGCCAGATCAATCCAACGATAACGATCCCAAGGGATTCTCATCTTGAATCGACGGGCCGTGGCTTTTAACCAGGCGAGATCCCCTAGGATGGTGATCGAAACGGATAAACGACGGGAAGAAATGGCTCTTAACAGAACTTCCGGGCCGATGCCGGCCGGATCCCCCATCGTGAGGAGGAGGCGCACCATCGGAGTCCTCGGGATGACGGTTTCGCCGTCACTGGATGGAGACGTAGGCATCCGCCTTTAACTTGGCGATCCATTCCTTGTAGCGGCGAGCCACCTTCTCCTGATGGAGACGATCCCGAATAAGAGACTGAACCTCTTCCAAGGTCGCTTGACGAGGCGGCCGAATCGCTTCCACCCGGAAGAGATAGAAACCGGTAGGGGTCTTAACGATGGGAGAGACCTCTCCCACCTTGAGCGCAAACAGAACGTCGTCGATCTCCTTTAACGACTCTCCCTTCTCCAGGAATCCCATGCGCCCTCCCATCTTCGCGTTGGGGCCGTCGGAATAACGCTGGGCCAAGTCGGAGAAATCGGCCCCTTGAAGGAGCTGGCGACGAAGTTCCTGGGCTTGGGCCTCGGCCTGGGAGGCGTCCAAGGATTCCTTGGGGCGGACCAGGATCGTGGCCGTTTGAACCGCGGGGCCTTTGAGATACTCCTCACGGTGTTTCTCGTAGTAGGCAGTCACCTCAGCGGGGGAGAGGACAACCCTCGAGGTGATGTGGCGGTCCACCAACTTCCGGATGGTGATCTGGTCTCGATAACGAGCCCTCAATTCCTCCAGGGTGATCCCCCCCTGTTCCTTCATCGCCTGCTCAAACTCCTCCGGCGTCTCAAACTTATCCTCAGCCTCCTTCACCAATTCGTCGACCTCCGTCTCGGAGACCGCAACGGGCGGGAGCGTTCCAATCTTTCCCTTCGAGACCTCGATCGGCTTGGGGTTGCGGGCCTCCTGCAGCATCAATCGTTCCTCGATGAGCTGCTGTAAGATCCGTTCTCGGATCTCCTTCGCCTTGGCAACGATCTCCTCGGGATCGTGAGAAGCTTGAAGCTGCAGATACACAGGGGCCATAGCGCGATCCCATTCCGCTTGGGTGATCACCTCGTCGTTGACGATGGCCACGATCTTAAGCTCCTCGGAAAAAGCGGGCAGGATGGATAACGCTCCATTAAGAAAAATCCCGAAGATCGCGATAAACCAAAGGTTTTTCATGTTTGGAATTCCCTGGTCTTTTAAGGAGTCGGAGGTTGGGAGGAAGCTTGAGACGATGGCGGGGCGCTCGGCGCGACTGCGGACTCTCGGATCTGAACCTGCGCCTTGGCCCGAAGATCTTTCACGAAAACCTCCACCCCCCGCTGTCGAAGCCGGGCCACCAGTTGAGGTCGAATCGACTCCTTCACCTGTTCCAACGGTTTCTGTCGGGAGGGTTCCCGTTCGGTGAGGAGAATCACGTGGTACCCTAAAGAACTTTTCACGATGCCGCTTAATTCACCCGGCTTTAACTTCTCACAGGCGGCCTCGAACTCCGGGATCAGCTGCCCCTTGGTAAAAGAACCGATGTCCCCTCCCTTGGTTCGGGTGCTATCCAAGGAAACCTCTTCCGCCACCTTGGCAAACGGCTCCCCGCCCTTAAGGCGGGTCAAGGCCTTTTTGGCCGCTTCCTCCGAATCGACGAGGAGGTGACTGGCTCGAAAGGCCTCCGGCTCGACGAAGCCGGTCTGATTCAAACTGTAGAACTGGGAGATCTCCTCATCGGTCACCTGAATGTCCTGGGCCCCTCGAACGACCTCGATCAGTCGGCCCATGAGGACTTGGCGAGAGGCCTCTCGCAACAGCCGCTGAACCTCCGGGTCCCGATCCAACCCCCGACGCCGAGCCTCTTGGATGAGGAGCGTTTCCGTGACCATCTCCTCCAGAAGCCGACGGGGATCGCTGCCTAGAGCCGTCCGATAGGAAGGATTGAGGCGACTCATGCGGGCTTGGACCTCCTGGTCGGTGATCACTTGACCGTTGATCACCGCCACGATCTTGCCCCCCGACCCACAGCCGGTCAAGGCCACGAGCAGCGCCCAGCCGATAGCGAACACCGAAAACCTAGCCATGAGTGGAGTGTACCATTTTCCCCTTCAGTCGGTCAATCTCCGTTTTCAGGAGGCGGCAGTACAGATCAAACCCTACCGCCACGATGTGTCCGTGCTGCTCCACCCCTAAGAGATTCCCCGCCCCCCTTAACTGGAGATCCTGAAGCGCGATCTGGAAACCGGATCCAAAACTGGAGAACTCCTCCAAGGCCTTTAGCCGTTTCCTCGCCTCGGCGGTCAAGAGAGATCCGGAGGGGGTCAGAAAGTAGGCATGCGCCTGACGGGTAAAGCGTCCCACCCGGCCCCTCAGTTGGTAGAGATCGGCTAACCCAAAGGCATCGGCCCGAAAGACCAAGAGGGTGTTGGCGTTGGGGATATCAATTCCGGATTCCACAATGGCGGTGGAGACCAAGAGGTCGACCTCATGGCGGATAAAAGAGCGCATCGCCTTTTCCAACGTATGGGAAGGCATCTGGCCGTGGGCGATCGCCGCCTTGGCCTCGGGAGCCAAGGCGGTCACCCGCTTGAAGATCTTGAAGATCCCATCGATCCAAGGGTAGATCACGAACACCTGTCCGGACCGTTTCAGTTCCCGGCGGATCGCCTCCTGGATCACCTGGGGATTCTCCTCGGTCACGTGCGTCTTCACCGGCAGCCGCTCAAACGGAGGGGTATCGATGTTGGACATCGACTTGGCCCCCGTTAAGGCCAGATACAGCGTTCGGGGAATCGGGGTGGCGGTCAAGCTCAACAGATCCACCTGGGCCCGCAGACGTTTCAGGTGTTCCTTATGACGAACCCCGAACCGCTGCTCTTCATCGATGATCACGAGACCCAACGCCTTAAAATGGACGTCGTCGGAAAACAGGCGATGGGTGCCGATCGCGATGTCCACGCTCCCATCGGCCAGGTGCTTCAAGATCGAGGATTGGGCGGCTTTGGTTTGGAATCGGGAGAGCATCGCCACCGAAACGGGATAAGGTTTCAATCGCTGGGTAAAGGTGTGGGTGTGCTGTTCCGCCAAGATCGTGGTGGGACATAGAAAGGCCACTTGGTCGTTGTCCATGACGGCCTTGAACGCCGCTCGGAGGGCCACTTCGGTCTTTCCGTAGCCCACATCTCCGCAGAGCAGCCGGTCCATGCACCGGGAAGATTCCATGTCCTGCTTCACTTCCTCCACCGCTCGCCTCTGGCCGGGCGTCTCCCGATAGGGGAAGGCCGCTTCCAACTCCCGCTGCCAATCGGTGTCGGCGGAAAAAGCACGGCCCGGCAGGCTCAACCGTTGGGCCTGAAGCTGAAGGAGCTCCGAGGCAACCGAGGCGGCTCCGACTCGCGCCCATTCCTTGGTCCGGGCCCAATAGCGGGTGCCCAATCGAGACAACTGAGGGGGTCGCCCCTCAAATCCAATATATTTCTGGAGGAGGTGAAGCTCTTGGAGGGGAACGTACAGGCGATCCTCTTCGGCGTACTCGAGCGCCACGTGTTCCACGATCCGGTCTTTCACCCGGACTTTCTTCAACCCCAAGTATCGGCCGATCCCGTGGGTCACGTGGACGACGAAATCCCCGATCCGGATATCGACAAACGGGTCGAGTGGAGTTTCCTCGTTCAGGAACAGATGCGCGCCCGAGGTCCGTAAGGTCCGAGGATGCAGCCCTTTCGCCGGCAGGACGATACAGATCTCATGGGAAAGGAACGGCTCCCCGGTCACCGGATGGACCGACCGGATCCCCACCACCGTCTCGTGGTCCAGTTCGATCCGAACCGGGGCCTCGAACCCTTCCGGGAACAGGTCCAAGATTCCCCCGCGAAGGGCGCAGTCGCCGGGATCGCTCACCTTGGGGACCCGCTGGTAGCCTTGACCCAGAAGCGCTTGGATCGTCTCCTGGAGATCCAAACGCTGCCCCCGACAGATCTTTAACGTAATGGGGTCTGACCCCTTGGGGTCAGACCCCATCAGAATTTCTGCGGTCACATTTTTTCAGGGGCAGAAATCCCGAGGAGTTTCAGACCCGTTTGGAGGACGGTCTGAACCGCCTTCACCAGATCGAGGCGGCTTGAGGTAAGTTCTACGTCCTCCTCGTTCACGACCCGATGCCGATCGTAGAAACGATGGAACGCCTCGGCCAACGTCTGCAAGTGGCTCACCACTCCAAACGGCTCCAAGGCCTTGGCCGCCATCTCCACCGCTTGCGGGAACTCCCGCATGAGCCGCAACAGCTCCAACTCCTCCGGCGCCTGAAGCCTTTCGTACCAGGTACCTTTTGAATAGGCGAACCAAGGGGAAGAGGGTACCTGGTACGATCTCAAGGTAGATTTTTTCCTTCGGTAGGTGAGGAGGCTGCAGATTCGGGCGTGGGCGTATTGGATGTAGTAGACCGGATTCTCCAGGGAATGTTTCTTGGCCAGCTCCAAATCGAACTCGAGGGGGGCGTCCGATTTGCGCAGGAGAAAGAAGAAACGGGCCGCGTCCCGACCCACCTCCTCGATCACCTGCGTCAAGGTGATGAACTGGCCCTCCCGGGTGGACATCGGGATCGTCTCGTTCCCACGCTTTAAGGTGCACAGCTGCACGATCCGAATCTGGAGCGCCTCTGGAGGAAACCCCAGGGCCTGGACCGCTGCCTTCAGTCTCGAAATGTAGCCGTGGTGGTCCGGCCCCCAGAGATTCACGAGGAGCTTAAACCCACGCTCGAATTTCCGCCGATGGTAAGCGATGTCGGCCGCGATGTAGGTGAGCCGGCCGTCCGATCGGATCACCACCCGATCCTTGTCGTCCCCAAAGGCGGTGGACTTGAGCCACCACGCCCCTTCGGATTCGTACAGGTGGCCGGCCGCTTTAAGTTTCTCCAAGGTCCGGTTCAGATGGCCCCAGCGATTCAATCGGCTCTGAGGAAACCACCGGTCGAAACGAACCCCGAACCGATCCAACTCTCCCCGAATGACGCCGGTCAACTCGCGAACCCCGAAAGCCCTGGCCGCCTCGGGCGCCCGGGGCCCCTCTACGACTTGGTGCCCTTTTAAGCGGACCCACTCTTTGGCCGTTTCCACCACATAGGCCCCTTGGTACCCGTTCTCTGGAAACGACGCCGTGATCCCCAGCGCCTCTTTGGCCCGGGCCAAGATCGACTCGCCCAAAAGATCGATCTGGGTTCCCTCATCGTTCAGATAGTACTCGCGGGTCACCCGATAGCCGATGAAATCGAGAAGATTGGCCAAGGCATCGCCCACCGCCGCCTGGCGGCCATGGGCCACGGAAAGGGGCCCCGTGGGATTGGCGCTGACAAACTCGACCATCGCCTTCTGGCCGCACCCCAAAGAAGATTTCCCATAATGGGAACCGTTCTTCAAGACGTTCTTTAACACCTCGCAGAGAAACTCCCGGCTTAAAAACAGATTGATGAATCCCGGCGGCTTCACCTCGATCCGTTCGATCCAACGATCCAGGGAAGCTTCCTTTAAAAGTGGAGACAACCGCTCAACAATCTTATCGGCCACCTCCTGAGGCGGTCTTTTGGTGAGAGCAGCCAGCTGAAGGGCCAACGAAGCAGATAAATCCCCATGGACGCGGATCCGGGGGACCTCAAACGCAACAGAGAATTCCCTTCCCGTCCCTAAGGGAATCGAGAGGTCTTGAACAACCTCTCTTAGCAGATTCTGAAGCTTCAGCTCAAGCGTCAACGGGATGGCGAATGGAGAGTCGAGGGGCATCGGCCCACAGCCGCTCGAGACGGTAGAACCGACGAACGTCCGGAGAGAAGATGTGAAGAACCACCCAACCGCAATCGATCAGGACCCAGCCTCCCTCCGGTTCACCCTCTCGGTGTCGGATCTTGGTCCTATGGTCGGAAAGCCTTTCCTCGACCTCTTCGGCGATCGTCTTCATCCGTCGCTCTGATTCGGCGCTGCAGATGACAAAGAAGTCAAAGCCAGACGAGATCTTCCGAAGATCCAAGACCACCACCTCCTCGGCCTTGGCGTCTAAGGCCACGCGGGCCAAGGCGAGGGCGAGCTGGCGGCTAGTCGCCGCTCGGAGTGGAACCTGCCCTGAGCCCCGCCGAAGGGTCGAAGGGCGAACGCTGGTGTTCCGGCGCGCTATGGCTTGAGGATCCGGTAAAGTCCCGTCCCGCAGTCCGGGCACTTGCCTTTCATCGCAGGCCTCCCATTCTTCATGGTCACCTTCTGGGGCTCCTTCATCTCTTTAGAGGCCTTGCACTTGACACAGTAAGCTTCCATGAGGTCATTCTCCTTCTACTTTGGGGACCCACGGGTCCCCCCGTTTCAAAAACAGGGGGACTGTACCATGCCCCTTCCCCCTTGTCAACCCCGGCTCTACTGCTTTTCCTGGATTTCGCCGACGATCTCCTCTACGAGGTCTTCGAGGGTCACGAGCCCCAAGGCCTTGCCCTCCGGATCCACCACAATGGCAATCTGGATCTTTCGGCGCTGAAACTCCTGGAGAAGATCGGCCACCCGTCGATCCGGGGAGATTTCAAAGGGAGGATGGATCAGATCCTGGAGGACAATCAGCCACCCCTCCCGCCAGAGGTAGAGCAGCTCCTGAGCGTAGATGATCCCGATGACCTTGTCCGGGGAATCTCGGTAGACCGGAATCCGGGAATGGCCCTGCTCGGTTAAGGCGGTTAAGATCTCATCGTGGGAGGCCCCTTCTGGAACCACGATCATCCGGTCGCGCGGGATCATCACGTCGCGGACCTTCAAGTCTCCAAACTCAAAGATCCGATGGAGCATCCTCCGCTCGTGTTCCCCTAAAACCCCCTCTTCCTTGCCCAGCTCGATCATGAGCTTCAGCTCCTCCTCGGTCACGAGCGGAGATCGGCCGGACATCTTGAGCCCCACGAGTTTGATACACGCGTGGGTCAAAGGGGTCACCGCTTGGGCTACCGGGCGAAAGAGGCGAACCAAGAATCCCATGGCCGGAGCTATCCCCAGGGAAACCTGCTCGGCATGCCGAGCGGCATAAACCTTGGGAACGATGTCGGTGAACAAGAGGATCAGGCTCCCCGCCAGGAAGGCGGCCGCGACGATCCCTAAACGCTCTCCCCACCACACGACACAGGCGGCGGTCACGAGGCTCGTTAAGGCGGCATTGACGAAGTTGCTCCCCACGAGGATCGTGGTGATCACCTGATCGATCTGGGAGACCAGCCGTTGGACGGCCAAGGCGCCATGAACCCCTTGATCGACCAAGTGGCGAAGCCGAAGCTTGGAGATCCCTATCAACGAAATCTCCGAAAGGGAGAGGAACGCCGAGACGGCTAGGAACAGCAGAATGAGAAGGAACTCAGGAAGAGTCACCGGTACAGACCCCGTTTCTCGATGGCGAGGCGGACCGATTCCGGAACCAGATAGCGAATCGAGCGACCTTCTCGGATTCGCCGGCGAATCTCGGAGGCGGAGATTCCCAAGGTTTTGACGTCCACCAAACGTATTCCCGATGGGAGATTCACGGGCGGATGGCCGGGACGTGGAACCACCACGAACTGAACGAGCTTCACCAGCTGATCAAACTGGCGCCAGGTGGTGATCGCCTTAACGTTGTCCGACCCTATGAGAAAGAACCAATTCGTTGAGCCCTCGGCAGAGCCGGCCTGAAGTTGACGGACGGTATCGATCGTATAGGAAGGAGGCGGCCGGTCCACCTCCAATCGGGAGAGCCGAAAGGCGGGATGATCTTGGATGGCCAACTGGACCAGTTGGGCCCGATCCTCCGCAGAGATCTCCTCCGGCACCGACTTGTGCGGGGGAAGTCTCGTCGGGATCCAGACCACCTGATCGAGCTGAAGGGCCTCTTGGGCCCCATCGGCCAACAGGAGGTGCCCCAGGTGGACCGGGTTAAAGGTCCCTCCCAACAGCCCGATCCGCATGCTATCGCCGGACCTGGCCGGTTCCCACCACGACGTACTTGTACGTGGTGAGCTCCTTAAGCCCCATCGGCCCGCGGGCGTGCAGCTTGTCGGTGGAAACGCCGATCTCGGCGCCGAGGCCGAACTGTCCCCCATCGGTAAATCGGGTGGAGGCGTTCACGTAAACACAGGCCGAATCCACCTCCTTGAGGAACCGATCGGCGTGAGTCTTGGACCGGGTCACAATGGCATCCGAATGGCCGGAGCCGTAGCGCTGGATATGTTGAATCGCCTCGTAAAGAGAAGCGACCACCTTCACGGAGAGGATGAGATCGAGGTACTCCGTGCCCCAATCGGCTTCGGTAGCCGGCCTGACCTTTAAACCTTTCAAGATCCGACGGCTGTCCGGATCCCCACACAACTGAACGTGGGCTTCAAGGTACCGCTGGGCCATCCGAGGAAGAAACGTCGGGGCGACCTTCCGATGAACGAGAAGGGTCTCCATGGCGTTACAAACCCCAGGCCGCTGGACCTTGGCGTTGTAACAGATCTCTTCGGCCATCTTGAGATCCGCTGGGTCGTCCACGTAGGTATGGCAGATCCCTTTGTACTGTTTGATCACCGGAACCTTGGCCTTGGCCACCACCTGTCGGATCAACCCTTCCCCTCCCCGGGGGATGACGAGGTCGACAAGCCCCACTCGACCCAACAACAAATCCACGGCCCGCCGGTCGGTCGTCGGGACCAATTCAATAGCTCCATCCGGCAGTCCAGCGGAGAGCGCGGCCGCTTCCAGGCAGCGAAAGATCGCTCGATTGGAATGGATCGCCTCCGAGCCGCCTCGGAGCACGACGCTGTTGCCGGCCTTCACACAGAGCCCCGCGCAGTCGGCCGTGACGTTGGGACGGGCCTCGTAGACGATGCCGATGACTCCGATCGGAACCCGGACCTTGGCGATCTTTAATCCGTTCGGTCGGGTCCACTGCTCGATCACCTCTCCCACCGGATCCGGCAATTGGGCCACCTCACGAAGCCCTTTCGCCATCTCCCGAATCCGTTTTGGATTCAGGAGAAGCCGGTCCAGCAATGCTCCGGTGATCCCAGCCCTTCTCGCGGCGGCCAGATCTCGTCCATTGGCCTTTAGGATCTCTTTCTCCCCAGCCAAAAGAGACTGCGCCATGCGTCTTAAGGCCCGATTCTTCGTTGCCGTGAAGGTGCGCGCCAACCGAACCGACGCCTCCTTGGCCCGCTTTAACAACGCAACGATCTGTTCCTTCATGCTAGGTACCAGGTCGACCCGACCCCTTTAGAATTACCAAGGAATCTCGATGGATCACCTCGTCCGCCTTCCTTCCCAAGAGACGAACGATCTCTGGGCTCTTTAAACCTTTGATCCTCTCCAACTCCGCGTGGGAATAGGCCACGATCCCCCGGGCAATTTCCTTTAAGTTTTTGGCTGCGCCGGGGCGCGTGGTGGCGCTTCCGACAGCGCCAGCCCCCCAAGTTTCGATTTGTCGCGCGAGGCGAAACAAATCGTGGGGGGCCTGTCCAGAAAAATCCCGAGCGGAGCCGAGGGGATCCTTGACCCCTTGTGCCTCCGCCACAGAGACCAAATCCCCCTTCCGAAAACTCCCCTCCACACCACAAATCCCGGAAGCCAAGAGGGACCGCCCCTGATGAACCAAAGCCTCCTTCGCCCCGGAATCAACGAGAAGAGTCCCTTTCGGTTTTCCGGTCAAGGCAAGCCAGCGCTGTTTGCCCTTTAATCGGACCCCCTTCCTAGGGAGAAACAGGGTCCCAGCAAACTCCTTTTCGAGGATCGCTCTCCTCAATGGCCTTGGGGAGCGGCCGTTCGTAAGGAGCATGGGGATTCCGCCGGCCATCGCGATCTTGGCCGCCTCCAATTTTGTTCGCATCCCGCCGGTGGAAATGGCCTTGGTCGAGCCTTGGGCCACTCTTTCCAACTCCGGGGTAATCTCGGTCACCAAGGGCTGACGACCTTGAGGCCCTTCAAGACCCTCCACATCGCTTAACACGATGAGAAGATCGGCGTCCACCAACGCCGCGACGTGGGCCGAGAGGATATCGTTATCCCCGTATCGGATCTCCTCCACCGAGATGGTGTCGTTCTCATTGATGATCGGGACGACCCCGGCGTTCAACAGAGTCCTCAAGGTCGCCTTGGCGTTCAAGTAGCGCCGGCGATTCTCCAGGTCGTCCCGAGTCAGCAAGATTTGTCCCACGTGGAAACCTTCTCTCTCTAAATAAGTGGAATACCATTGCAACAGCCGACCTTGCCCGATCGCCGCGGCCGCTTGAAGAATCTCCAGCTCCGTGGGCCGTTTCTTTAACCTCAAGATTCCCATCCCAACGCCAATGGCTCCTGACGTTACCACGACCACCTCTTTGCCGGCCTTCCAGAGTTCGGCCACCTCCGCGGCGATCGCCTCGACCCGATCCGAGGTCACCCGAATTCCATGGGAATCGGTCAGGACCGAGGTACCCACCTTGACCACTAGCCGTTTGACGGAAGCTGGGAATTCTACCGTCATGGCGAGATCTCCTTCGCCAGGGCGGTTGCGATTTCCTTCAACAACCTTGGGATCCCCTCACCGGTCTTGGCCGAGATCGGTAGAATCGTATGCCGGACCTTTCGACGAAACAGCACCAGCTTCTCCTTGGCTAACGGCTCGTCCATCTTGTTCGCCACGACGATCTGAGGCTTGGCCGCGACAGAAGGACGATAGGCTTTGAGTTCCGCGTTCAACGTCTCATAATCGGCCCAAGGATCTCGACCCTGTGTCCCGGCCATATCGATCAAATGGACCAAAACCTTCGTTCGCTCAATGTGCCTTAAGAAAGCGAGTCCCAACCCCTTGCCGCGATGAGCTCCCTCGATCAAACCCGGCACATCCACCGCTACCAGGCTCTGTCCCTCGGGAAGTTCCACCATTCCCAGCACGGGATTCGTCGTGGTAAAAGGATAAGCGGCCACCTTGGGACGGGCATTCGAGATCTGACGGATCAGGGTCGACTTACCGGCATTGGGAAGACCCACAATTCCTGCCTCGGCCAGAAGCTTCAACTCCAGCCGAATCCGTCTTTGTTCCCCGGCGGTCCCTTCCAACTGCTCTGGACGGAAGGACTGGTTGGTCTTGCCTACAGATCCATTCCCGACGCCTCCAGCTCCTCCCCGGACGACGATCAGTTCTTGCCCCGGTTCCAGCAACTCCCGGATGAGATCCCCGGTCGCGGCATCCCAGAGGACGGTGCCTAAGGGAACTTCCAGAATGCGGTCGGTCCCCTGGAATCCCTTTTTTCGTTTGGAGGAGCCGTGCCCGCCGTGACCGGCGCGGAAGAAACGTTGGTTTTGAAAATCGAGGAGAGTGGTCAGCTGCGGATTGGCGCGAAACAGAACGTGGCCCCCTCGGCCTCCATTGCCCCCATCAGGGAGGGGATGCCGGGTCCACAGATCCTGGTAGAAGGAGCGACAGCCTTTCCCCCCTTGGCCGGCCTGCACCCCCACGGTGGCCTCGTCGACAAAGCGGAACATTCATGAAGGCTGTACCGCCACTACCCTTGGGCGAGGGTAAACCACCACCCCATCCCGAAGGGCAAAGAGGGTATCGTCTCCACCCCGTCCCACGTTTAAGCCGGGTTTGAACCGGGTTCCCCGCTGACGAATGAGAATGGAACCGGTGGTGACCAACTGCCCCCCATAGGTCTTGATCCCCAGCCGCTTGGCATTGGAATCCCGGCCGTTGCGGGTAGAACCCATTCCTTTCTTATGCGCCATTGAACTTGATCTCCGAAACCTTAAGCCTGGTTAAAAATTGACGATGCCCGACCTTTCGGTGGTACCCTTTTCGACGTTTGAACTTAAAAGAGATCACCTTGGGGCCTTTCAACTGTCGGACGATCTCGGCCGTCACCGAGACCTCGGAAAGCAAGGGACGCCCTACCTTAAATCCCTGCTCCCCTCCCACCGCCATCACCGACTCTAAGGCCATCTGGTCCCCCGCGGCTCCTTTAAGGCGCTCTACGTCCAGAACGGTCCCGGGCGACACCTTATATTGCTTACCCCCCGTCGCTACAATCGCGTACATAGTCATGTAAAAGAATACCACGGCCTAAGCCGCCTAGGCAAGATTTGTTCTAGAGCCCTCTTTTTAAGGCCGCTACCAGTAACGGTTAAGCCAGGAGAGCCACTCCTTCTCGAGGGCAAGGGGATCCTTTCTATACTCCGCTCGGAGGGCGTCAGCAATGGGAGTACCCTCCCCGAGTCGCTTTAAGAGGCTGACCAATCGGGAGAAGCCCCAGCGGTCGACGAGGTACCGGACCACAAGGTACGACTGGCCGTAGAGGAGATCGAGGGCGGCGGGATCGTACGGCTGGTCCCAGAGTTGGGCCCAGAGAAGGAGCTTGCTTTCCTTAAGCGCCGCTTGGACAGCGGAAAGATCCGGCCTCTGGATCCGGCCCTCTTCACGACCGGCGATCCCTTCGTTGAGCCAAGTAGGACATCTCCCCTTGGCCAGGTCGTGAACCAGGGCGTGCGTGTATTCGTGCCAGAGAGTGCGTTTCAACTCCTGAAAGGCAAAACCGGTGTCCGGCACCGTTCCCGCCAAAGGACCGGCGGGCAAGCCGGTGCCAGACACCAAAGGCAGGCGGATCTTCCCATCGTAAAGGCCTCCCACTCGGTGGCCGGATCCTCTGGCCCTTTCAAAATCTTTCTCCGGATAAAGGATCACGGTGATCGGGTGATCCGGAAAGTACTGGAAATCTTGGCCCACTTTCCGATAGGTTTCCCGAAGGAGTTCCCGTAAACCCCCTAACCCTAGCGGGGTTTCCCCCTCGGCGAAGCGAACCACAAAGGGATGGGTGTCGCTTCGGGCTAAATCTTTCTCCAGCTTCGACTCGGCCTCAAGTTTTTCAAGACGCTGGCGGATGTCTTGACGGCTGGGGGCCAACTCAAGTGCGCGCTCCCAACTCTCCCGGGCCTTCTCCAACTCCTGCCGGAGGTAGTAAAGCTCCCCAAGGAGAAAGTAGGCTTCGACATTTTGCGGGTTTTTCCGGACCGCCTCTTTGGCGTAACGAAAAGCCTCTTTCAGGTGACGATCGCGATAGCTGGCCACCGCCTGCGCGTAGGCGGAAGGCTCCTCGGAAAAAACAAGAGGACAGAGAACAGAGAACAGAAAACAGAGAACAGAAAACAGAAAACAGACCCTCTGACCTCTGTCCTCTGAACTCTGTCTTCTGTCTTCTGACTTCTGAGCCTTGTCCACTGTCCTCTGACCTCTGGCATCACCCCACCGGCTGGATCTTGATCGTCTCCAGGTGAAGGGTGGGATCCGCCTTCACCACCACCCGGCCCCGGTATTGGCGCTCCATCGCCTCCAACGCGGCGCGGTCCTCGTTGAACAGCCGAGCGGCCAGATCCGGGTGAACCGTGACCTCTACCGACTTGGGCTTTCCGGTCTGGAACGCCTTTCTGATCTGGCGAAGGCAGTTGATCGACACGGTCAAGGTCGACCGGATCGAACCGCGCCCCTGACAGGTGGGGCACTCCTGGAAGGAGACCGACTCCAACGATCGGCGGACCCGCTGCCGGGTCATCTCCACGAGGCCAAACTCGGAGAGAAAGATCAGGTTGGTCTTCGCCCGGTCCTTCTTCATGGCGTTCTGAAGGGTGTTGAACACCTTCTGGCGGTGGGACTGAGCGTTCATGTCGATGAAATCGATGATCAGGATCCCCCCCAAATCGCGCAGGCGAATCTGCCGAGGGATCTCCTTGGCCGCCTCCATATTGGTGATGAAGGCCGTCTCCTCGAGATTCCTTCGGCCGGTGAACTTGCCGCTGTTGACATCGATGGCGACCAAACTCTCCGTCGGCTCAATGATCGCGGTCCCGCCGCTTGGGAGTTCCACCTTCCGGTTGTAGATCTTCTCGATCTCCCGCTCGATCCCCCGCTTCTCAAAGAGAGAAATCTCCTGGTGGTACCACTCGACCCGGGAACGCAGGTGCGGCTCCGTTTGCGCGAGAAACCGAATCACCTTGACGTACTCCGCTTTGGAATCCACGACGATCTTCGTCACCTCTTCCGTCAAGCTGTCCCGAACCGTCCTTAAGGGGAGGTTGTACTCCTCGTGAATGAGGACGGGAGCACTCGAGCGGACCGATCGGACCTTGATCCGCTTCCAGACGGATATCAGGAAACGTAAATCCCGGCTCAGCTGCCGGTGGCTCGCCCCAAGTGCTGCGGTCCGGACGATCAACCCCACATCGGAGGGGGGCCGAAGCTCCTTGACGAGGCTGCGAAGCCGCTCCCGCTCCTTGGGATCCTCGATCCGCTTGGAAATCCCAAAGGTGGAATCGAGCGGCATCAAGACGAGGAACCGACCCGGCAGCGTCAAATGGGTGGTGAGCCGCGGGCCCTTGGTTCCCATTGGCTCCTTGATCACCTGCACCAGAATCTCCTGTCCCACCCGGACCAAGTCCTGAATCCGGGGCTGCTGAGCGCCGGTTAAGGGAGGAGCCGGCGAGGGACCTTTCTCCAGCGAAACCGCCTCCTCGATATCGGGCGTGGGCCCTACGATATCGGTCAAGTAGAGAAACCCGTTCTTTCCGATCCCTAAATCCACAAAGGCGGCTCGGATGCCCGGCACCACGGAGGTCACCTTCCCCTTGTAGACGTTGGCCAAAAGCGGCGGCGGAGAGGACCGTTCCACGTAGAACTCCTCAAAGTCCCCTTCCTGAAGAACCGCCACTCGGGTCTCCGATGGCTCGACGTTAATCAACAGCTCCTTGGATGGGGTCATCTTTCGCCTTCCAGTTGCTCCAGAGAAGCCTTGATCTCAGCCAGCCGGATCAAGATCTGCTCGTGCTCGCGATGAAGGGCGGTCAATCCGCTCTTCAATAGCTCCTGCGTGTCCCAATCCGGATTACCCTGCCGAAACTTCTTAAGATCGACCGCTTCCTCAAAGGAACCCTCATTCCCTACCTTCGTCCGAGAGGACGATCCGTATTCGGCCCGGGCGGCACTCCATAAGAGCGCCAAAACGAAACTCAACAGAAAAATGGTCGTTCCCAAACGTTTCACGGTGAAATCTCCTTTTCTCATAAAAGTATCGTGGTGGCCAAGGCGAGATACGCGGAGGTAGCCACCAAGTCGGTCATCGTCGTGATGAGCGGCCCCGTAGCGGTAGCGGGATCGACTCCCAGCCGTTCAAAGAGAAAGGGCTCCACGGCCCCGATGGTCGCCGCCACCGACATGGAGGTCAGCATCCCTAAAGAAACCACCAGGGAAAAATACCAACCCAACCTCGCCCCATAGAGCGCATACGAAAAGCCGCCTACCAACAGGCCGTAGCTTATCCCTAAAATAAGTCCCACGGCCATCTCACGAAACATGACCTTTCTCCACTCGCCCCTCTGGAGGCGTCCCGTGGCGAGACTCCGGACCACAATCGTGGCCGATTGGGCTCCCACGTTTCCTCCCATGGCCGCGATGAGCGGCATAAAGGAGGCCAACGCCACCATTTTAAGCAACGTCCCTTCAAAGGTTTTCACGACCAGGGAAACGAGAAGCCCCCCCGCGATGGAGGCCACCAACCAGGGCAGCCTCAAACCGACCACCCGCAAGACGTTTAATGCCCCAAACTCCTCCGGCCGGGTTCCGGCCATCTTGGCGATATCTTCCGACGCCTCGCGGTGGATGATGTCGAGCACATCGTCCATCAGGAGTACCCCGATCAGCCGGTTGGCCTCATCGACCACCGGCGCTGAGAAGAGGTTGTATTTGGCCACTCGACGGGCCGCCTCCTCCTGATCGGTGGTGGCCGGAATTTGAATGGCCCGGGTCGACGACATGAGCTCCTTGATCCGACTGTCTGGAGGAGCGACGACCAGCGTCTGCAACGGAACGAACCCCGCCAGCTTGTTGCTCCCGTTGATCACGTACAGGTTCGAAAGGATCCCGGCCTCGTGGACGTGGGTCCGCGTCACCGCCTGGATGAGCTCCAGGGCCTGAGAGGAGGTCATCGACTCTTTGAGCCGCACCGCCTCGGTATGCATCAGGGCCCCGGCCGTCTTAGGCGGATAAGAAAACACCTGTTCCAACCGTTCCACCGCCTCCTGCCGTTTGACCAAGTTCGTCAGCCGCCGGATCACCCGCCGAGGCATCTTCCGAAACAGGTGGGCCACCTCTCCGGGAGGCAACGATTGCAGCATGGGACCGGTCACCTGCTCCCCCATGGCCTGCAGAAGAAATATCTGATCCTCCACATCCAATTCTTCGAAGAGGACCACGGCCCGTCGGGTGGGAAGCAGCTCAAAGAGGGTTCCCTGTTCCTCTCGGGTAAAACTTCTCCAACCTTCCGCCAGATCCACCGGATCAATCTCCCGGAGGACGCTTTTCAAGGTGGCCAGGTCTTTATTTCCGAGGAGCTGTTTCAGCTCCGGCAGGAACAGGGCGTATGCCTTAACCGTCTTCGTCATGCGGGTCCTAGGGGGTGCTCGACCGGTTCGCGGCTAACGCTTCGAAGGATCCAGCTTCTTCACCGACTGGTCTATGGCCCGATGGCGCAAGAACTCATCGTACCGATCTCGAAGTTGTTGGGCCTCTTCCGAGAGACCAAAGCTCGGGGTCACAATCCGAGCCGTGATGAAAATCAGGAGATCGATCTTCTCCACATCGGTGGTGGAGCGGGTAAAGAAGCCCCCCAACACAGGGATCTTCCCAAAAAAGGGCAGCCCAATCCTCGACTTGGATTTAACGTCCTTGAGCAATCCGCCGATCACCACGGTATCGCCGTCTTCCGTCACCACCTGGGTCTCGGCCTCCCGGGTATTGAGGATGGGATAGGCGTTCGACCCCACGGTCCCCGTGCGGGAGGAGATCACCGGGTGAATGATCATATCGATGTGCCGTTCTCCACTGACCTGAGGGACCACGTACAGCTCAATCCCGATGTTCTGATAGTAATCGAGGCTCGTCGTGGTCGTGGTGGAGGTTGTCCCGGAGACTTCCGTCTTTAAAATCGGGTACTTCTCGCCCACCAGGATCCTCGCCTCCTGTCCCGAAAGGGTGAGCACGTTCGGCGCCGAGAGGGTATTGGTCCGCACATCCTCCTCCAGCAGCGTGATCAACGTGGCGAACTGGGTTCCATGGAGCTTCTGAAAGAGAAACTGGGTTCCGGCGACCGCCGCGGTGAGGCCGGTGGTCTTCGGGTTAAAGATCGACGGGGTGAAACTCGTCTGAAGGTTGCTCAGGGCAAACTCGGAGAAGGAAAGACCCGCGTTCGTCTTGGAACTGGGCTGGGTCTTGACACTCAACGAGGTGCTCCCCGCCGACGCCCCCGTGACCAACCCGGGATCGATGTCCCGCAAGAGATCACGGGCCACCTCCATCACCCGAGTCTCGATCGAGATCTCCTGGGGCATCACATCGATCTTGACGAGAATCTTCTCGAGGCGTTCAATCACCGTGGGGGTATCGGTAACCACGAGCGCCTTCGACCGGGCCGTCTCCCGTTCAATCCGCTTACGCATCTTCTCTTCGGTCGTTTTCCCAGGCTTGGCGGTCCCAAAACCCCATCCCTTTTGGCCTGTAATCTCTAAGATCGAGATCCTTCCCTGGGCCGATAACTGCGGTTCGAGAAACGCCTGGACATCGGCCGCGTCGAGGTACTTCAGTTGAATCACTTTCGTCGCGATGGTCTCAATCTCCCCCAGCTCCTTCATCGCCTCCCGACGCACTTTGAGCTCTTCGAGGGTCGACACCAGGATCACGTTCTCCGATCGGTCGTACCCGTACCCGTACATCGAGACGATCGCATCCAAGGCCTGTTCCCAGGAGACGTCCTCCAGATGGATCGTCACCTCCCCCACCACCTCCTTACCGGTGACGATATTCACCTTGGCCTTGCGGGCAATGGCCTGGAGAACCGATTGGATGTCGGCCGCCCGGAAATCCAAGGTTATGAGGCCCGGTGGGGGCGTCTCCATCGCCGGAGGAGCTTGAGCCACCTGGGCCACTTGAAGCTCTTGGCCTGCTCCCTCCCCTGGAGTCTCCTCTGCCTGAACGGAGATCCCCCTTCCAGCCATCACCATCACCCCTATCCACCCTGGAACCCAATGAAGCTTCATGGCTCTGGTATCTCCTCTAAGTTTTTGGCTGCGCCAGCGGCCAGTCCAGAAAAATCCCGAGCGGAGCCGAGGGGCTCCTCTTGTTGCGAAGTGGGTTGAACGCTGAGTTCTATCGGCCGGCCGTCCGATAGAACCGTGACACGCGTCGGTTCAATCTTAAGAACTTTGACCCCGCTGATCTCCTCCTGCTCGCGGACAATCTGACCGTTCACGACCGCGTACGATTCGCCTGAAAGGTCGAAAACAATCCCCTGCAGGGTCACCGGATTCCTCGGCTCAACAGAAATCTCCATTCCCTCTTCTCCCGGAGGGTGGATCCGCTCGCCATCGGCCGAAAGAAGCGGCACCAACGGATCCCTCCTGCCCTTGGGATCGTACGCCCCCCAGGCCCAAGAGGCAGCGCATAGCGAATAGCTGATAGCTAATAGGAAAAACTTAAACGCTAGTCGCTGGTCGCTAATCGCTAATGGCGGTCTCTTCATCAATTCTTCTTAGAGGCCTCCGGCACCAGATAGGCTAAAAAGACCACCGTTGCGCGGTGATGCCAAATGTCCTTGGGATTGGGCTGGATTTCCATCTCGGAAACCTTAAGGAGAGAAGGTGACCGCTCCAAAACGTCCAGGAAAGCCCCAATCCGATGGTACCCGGCCAACGCCGACACCTCAATCGGCAACTCCAGGTATCCGCTCCTACCGGTTTTAAGTTCGGTGTAATCCATCTTAGGCTTCACCGTTAACAGATGTACTTCGGAAAACCGGGCCGCCGTGGCGATCGTCTCCAACAGGTCCGGCAGCTGCTCCTCAACGGGAATCGTAACAGCCGGCCCAGTGTCCTCAGCCCTTAAACGGTCCAGCTCCTTCTCAAGGGTAGGCTTCTCGGCCTGTTTCTGTTGAAAGGTTTTCAGCTCTTTCCTTAACCCATGAACCTTGGGAAGCCACTCCGCTCGGACCTTCCACTGGGGAATCCAAAAGAAAGTTCCCCACCCCATAACCCCTAACACCACCAGGGCTGCCCGAAACAGTCTCCGACGCCCAATGGGGCCAAGCGTCCGGCGCGCCATTTCCCTTACGTTTCTGGCTGCGCCAGCGGCCAGTCCAGAAAAATCCCGAGCGTTAGCGAAGGATTCCTCATGGACCCGTGGGATAGAGGGCAATGACGAAGTCGCTCACCTCTTCCTGCTGAATCTGCCGATGCTCGACGGACTTCAACTCCACCGCCCGAAACAAACGATCAAACCCCGGCTGTTCCTTCAATCGATTCAAGAACCTACGGACCGGGGCTCCTTCCTTTACGTTTTTGGCTGCGCCGGGGCGCGTGGTGGCGCTTCCGACAGCGCCAGCCGCTGCGCCGGG